>JAFRWY010000047.1 GCA_017437905.1 Eubacterium sp. | reverse complement strand
GTATAAGTTCTCCGATTTCGATTATGATCAGGACAACGATATCTACACTAAGAAGATCGCGGTTAAGCATGAAGATCTCGGCAAGTACACTGTAACCGAGAAGAACTACAATGATGCAAGTGGTGCAGCTGTTGTTGTAACCTACAAGGTGGGCAATGCAGAAGCAACCGGAACCACTGCAACCGTAACGGTAGGCGAAGGTAAGTCCGAAACGGTTGAGTTCAACAATGAATATCCGAGCGGAAAGCTGACCGTTCATGTAACGGAGAAGAACAGCGGTAAGGACGTTCCGGATGCTGAGGTTGAGATCGAAGATAAGGATGGTACCAAGACAACCTACAAGACAAATGAAAAGGGCGAAGTAACAGATGAGAACGGTGATGTTCTGGAAGTTCTTCCGGAAGATTACAAGGTTACTGTAACAAAGGTGCCGGAGGGTTATGATGTAACTACCGGTGAGACAGGAACCGTAACCGTACCGGATGGCGGTGAAGGACATCATGAAGCGGTGATCGAGACGGATCGAGGCGGTATCATCATCACGGTGCTGGATGAAAAGACGAACCTCCCGGTTAAGGATGCAACGATAGAAGTGACCGAGCCGGATGGAACGAAGAAGACCTATACCACAGATGAGAACGGTCAGGTAACCGATTACGCAAAGAAGGACGAGTACGGTAACTACACAGCTGAGACCGGAGACTACACCTATAAGGTAACTCAGGTTCCGGTAGGATATCATGTAACCGTAGGTGAGGAGCAGACCGGAACGGTTGAAACCGGTAAGCTGACGGAGCTTGAGGCGAAGATCGCAACGGAAGACACCGGTAAGCTGACCATACACGTCATTGAGGAAAAGAGCGGAAGAGATGTTAAGAACGCAGAAGTAGAGGTACAGTATCCGGACGGCGAAAAGAAGACCTACATTACGGACGAAAATGGTAACGTTACGGATGAAAACGGCAAGACGCTGATCGTTCCTCCGGGAACCTACAGCGTAACGATCGTAAAGGTACCGGAAGGCTATGATGTAACCACCGGTGAAACCGGAGTCGTAGTAGTACCGAAGGATGATGAGGGACATCATGAAGCGGTTATTGCTACCGATCGCGGCGGTATTCTGATCACAGTCTACGATGAGATCACAGGCGACGTGGTTCCGAACGCAACGATCGTTGTTACTCAGCCGGACGGCACAAAGCGTGAGTTCGTCACGGATGAGAACGGTCAGGTGACCGAATACGCAAAGACGGATGAATTTGGTAACTACACAGCAGAGCCCGGCGAGTACACCTACAAGGTAACCGAGGTGCCGGAAGGCTACCGGGTAACCGTTGGCGAGGAGCAGGTGGCAGAGGTCAAGGTTTCCGAGCTGACAGAACTGGAAGCAAAGATCGCACTGAAGACCGGTGGTCTGGATATCAAGGTTGTTGATGAGGTGACCAAGAAGCCGGTAGAGGGAGCAACGGTAGAGGTTGAGTATCCGGATGGTTCGGTAAAGACCTTCGTTACTGATAAAGACGGTATGGTAACAGAACTGTCGAAGCAGGTTGACGGACGGTACACGGCGAAGATCGGTACTTACAAGATCACCGTAACCAAGGTTCCTGAAGGTTATAAGGTAACAACCGGTAAGACGGTTGAGGAGGTTATCGAGGTTGACCAGCTGAAGCATCACGTAGCAGAGATCGCAACGGCAACCAAGAAGGATACCAACACCGTACAGACCGGAGATTCCACACCGATCGCACTGTTTATCGGAATGATGATATTCTCTGCGGCAGGAGCAGCATTTGTAATCTCTCGCAAGAGAAAGAATGCAAGATAATTAGTTACACAGTTCACATGGAGCCGATTCGAAAGGATCGGCTCCTTTTTTAGTGGATTCAGCGGACGCTTTATGGTATAATATACATTAGGTTTTTAGACTCAAAATATCGGAGAGAAGCAATGATACCTATTCATTATGTGTTTTATTCGGATCTGGGAGAAGATGTAGAGGACGCATTCCGTGAGGTTTCCACGGAGGAGTTTGATGGTGTGTCCTTTACTGTGGAGCACGTGACCGAGTTCAAGAAACCGGAGGGACAGCTTCCGGTTCTGATCACCACATATACCAGCCGCCTGAAGAAGGTGGAAGGGCACGGTTTCCGTACTGTATTCTGCGCAGAAGCAAGTCAGCTCGGAGGTGCTTCTTTTGATGTACTCTGGCCGGTGAAGGAAAGTATCGAAGAACGTGTGGAGCATTTCCGGGAGCTGCTCCGGATGCTGACAGCGGAGCACAGAGCCTGGGAATATCAGATGTTGCTGGACGCAACGGTCAACACGGTTCAGGATATGTTGTGGTACAAGCGCGCGGACGGAATCCACATGTTGGTAAATGATGGCTTTGCCAGAATCGTGCATAAAGATAAGAAGGATATCATCGGCAAGGATCACTATGCGATCTGGGGTGTGGAGGAACCGGCTCCGGGAGAGGAAGCACATGACTGCTCCGAATCCGAGCGGATCACCATCCGCACCGGGAAAACCTGCTCCTTCGAAGAGTCGGTGGAGACCAGAGACGGTATGAAGCAGCTGACTACCTACAAGACACCGCTCTACGATTCCTTCGGACACGTATACGGAACCATCGGTATCGGTCATGACGTGACGAATCTGAGTAATCTGGGGATCGAACTCTCGCTTCTGGTGGAGAATATCCCGGTGCCCATGTTTATTGCCATGCCGGACTGGACCATCGTGCGGATGAATACCGCATTTATGGATATCGCGGATGTGGATGGTACGGTACTGGATGAGTTTGATTATAAAACATGGAAGGAAAAGAGCCTTCAGCCGCTGGCGGAACCGGTCGTAAACCGGGAAAATCATACGGTCGAGCAGGAATTCTCGGCAGTTATCGAGGGCGAGAAGAGGATCTTTATCCTGACGGAACATGAGGTGCATGATTATTTCGGAAATGAGTCCGGCTATCTCTGCCTGATGCGGGATATCACCATCAATCGTCTTTATCAGCAGGAAGTGACCATGATGGCGGCGACGGACGGTCTGACCGGACTTTACAACCGCCGGTATTTCTATAAATATCTGAAGGATCAGTCCCAAAAGCTGTGGACACTCCTTTATACGGATCTGGATGGCTTCAAGGGCGTAAATGATCTTCTGGGGCACCACAGAGGTGACCAGGTGCTGATCCAGACGGCGGAACTTCTGAAGGAACTTTTCCCGGCGGGGAAATCCGTCCGCCTCGGAGGCGATGAATTTGCTGTGCTGATCGAGGAAGAATTGCAGGAGAATGTGCTTCAGGAGAAGATCCGGGAGCTGGAACGGCGCGTGGAAGAACTGGTACCCGAGGAACCGGGACTCCTGTCCATCAGTGTGGGCGAGGTCGCACGTCGCGGAGAAATAACGGATATCGATGCGTTTATCCATGAAGGCGACAGCCGCATGTATGAGGTGAAGAGGCAGCATCATGAGGAACGGAAGCGGAAGCGGAAAGTATCCGCGCCCCGTGACGGTTCGGAGATGGTGCAGCTTCGATATATGGAAGGCTTCCGGAATACATTTATCGAGATGGAAGGTATTCCCTGGAGTGAAAATGATGAGAAGGAAGATCAGTTCCGGGAACTCTGCAGGATGCTCCGGATCGCAAGGGTGGAAGTGATCACGTTTACAAGTCCCGAGAAAGAGCACTCGGGAGACGGCCGGGTCGAGGTGAAATTCTCTGACGGGGAACAGGATCCGAAGCGTTTTCTGGATCGGAGAAATGTTACCCAGGGCTTCAACATTGTCTTTGTCCGTGCATGGCAGAAGGAAGGCGAGGCAGACTGGAATGAGGCGGAGAAGGAAGGCGTGGACCTGGTGCTTCGTATGCTCTTCGTTCTGAAGGGACGCCGCCGGCTGATGCATCTGGCGGAGAAGCTTAGCTTCCTTGACCAGGCACTTGACATTAAGAATCATAAATACTATATGCAGTCGCTGGAAAGACTGTATCAGCAGGGCAAGATCGTGAATTATACGGCCATGTTCCTGAATTTGCGCCGGTTCTCCGTGATCAATCAGCAGTTGGGACGCCGTGTCGGAACGCTGGTCATGAAGCGCTATGCCAAGGCCATCGAGTCCGCACTGTCCGGGGACGAAATGATTACACGTATCGGCGGTGATAACTTCGCGCTGCTGGTTGAGAAGGATCATGTGGAGGATCTTCTGGATCAGGCGCTGGAAATGATGGTGGTTTACGACGATACCACCGGAGACCGTGTGCGTGTCGCCGCAACTGTCGGGGCTTATGAGATTCCTGAGGACGGAACCGCATCCTCACCGTCGGAGATCATGGACCGGATCAGCCGCCTGGGACTTCGTTCGAAGGCCATTACGGACGAACCCGTGACATTCTATAATTCCATCATGACGGATCAGCGGACCAGGGAACTGGATATCGAAGCGAATTTCCGTGAATCCCTGGAGAAGGAAGAATTTGAGGTATTCTACCAGCCGAAGGTGGATATGCAGTCCTATGTGATGACCGGTGCGGAGGCGCTTTGCCGCTGGAATCACGGGGGACGTTCGGCACTCCCGGATGATTTCATCCCGCTGTTGGAGCAGAGTCTGGAGATCTGTGCACTGGATATGTACATGCTGGAGCATGTGTGCAGGGATATCCGGAAATGGATGGATGAGGGCCGCAGGGTTCCGCGGATCTCCGTGAACCTGTCCCGCCGGAATCTGGCGGATGTGGATCTGGTACAGCATATCCTGAATATCATTGACAGGAATCAGGTGCCCCATCAGTACATAGAGATTGAACTGACTGAGACCACCATGGATGTGCAGTTTGAAGACCTGAAGCTGATTGTGGCCGGACTCCGGGAAGCAGGGATCACTGTGGCAGTGGATGATTTCGGCGTAGGATATTCTTCGCTGACACTGATCCGTGACGTTCCCTGGGACGTGCTTAAGATCGACCGGAGTTTCCTTCCGGAGGAGGGAGATCCGCTGGAGGTACAGAAAACGCTGATGTTCCGTTATGTGGTCGCTATGGCACAGAGCATGGGATTGAAGTGTCTGGTTGAGGGGATTGAAACCTCCGATCAGCTGCGGCTGATCCAGCAGAACGGGTGTGATGAGGCCCAGGGCTTCTTCTTTGACCGTCCGCTGAGGAGGAAGGATTTTGAAGACCGGATGGAAAGCTCGGATTACGCAAGGATCGCGGGATCTGCAGGCGTATGGTAGGAGTTTTCAATTATCGGATGTAACGGCTGCGTGATTCCGGGACCGGCGGAGACGCCGGACCCGGGAGATCACGTCTTTGGGGAGAACGCATGACCTACAACGTTGACTTCGAAATATGCACAGCAGCATTTCTGATCGTGCTGGCATTTATATCGGCAACGAGAAAACGGCTGATCGGCTACCAGTCGCTTGTTTTTCGTGTGTTCCTTATTATGGCGCTGGTGAACTGTATTCTGGACGCCATTTCTTCGTATGCGCTTCCCTATTATGATCAGTTGCCCGGCTGGTTCAACTGGGGACTGAATGCGGTCTTTCTGGCCAGTCAGATGTGCATTCCGGTGGTCTTCGTCATGTATATCTACAGGAAACTGACAAATGTAACGCCTGTTGCGCGAAAACTTGTTAAGGCCTGTATGCTTCCGGCTGCGATTGGAGCGATCCTGGCGCTGACCTCGCCGATCCATCATCTGATCTTTTATTTTGATCAGGCCGGATATCATCACGGCGTGATGCATATCTATCTTTATACAAATGTCGTCTTCTATGTGGGTATGGCAATCTTTCTGGCTATTCGCTGGAGATCCCAGATGGAACAGAACGAGATGCCTCTCCTTTTCCCGATGATCGCCGTATCCGTGATCCCTGTGGTGATCCAGTTCTTCATGCCGGAACTTATGCTGGCAGGTGTTGGCGCCGGGCTTACGGTCTACATCATGTATTTTGCGCTGGAGAACGGCACCTCACTGGTGGATCCCGTGACGGGAGCCCTGAACAGGGAGGCGATGCTGATCGATCTGAAGGAAGATCCGGAAGAGCATGAAGAAACCATGCTTTATGCGATCGCACCGGATAATTTCAAGCTTGTGAATGAGATCTACGGTCTGGAGGGCGGAAATACCGTTCTCTGCTGGATCGCCCGGACCCTCCAGAAGGAGTATGGAGAGAAGAAGGTGTTCCGGTTCGGCGGAGATACCTTTGTGGTGCTGTCGGAACAGGAAGGGGAGCAGGAACGGCTGCGGGAGCTGGTTGGCCAGCCCATCCGTGTCGGCGGCGCAGAGGTACGGCTCACCACCTGTATCGCACTGGTACATGCGGCGCATCATGCAGAGGGTGAACTGGTATCTGCCATCGAGTATGCTGTTTCCGAAGCGAAGACCCGTGGTAAAGGACAGAACTTCGAGGTGGAAGAGACGGCTGCAGGAGAAATGCTCCGTCGCAAGGCCATCGAACAGACCCTGATGCAGAATATTCACGACGGGCATTTCGAAGTGCATTACCAGTTGATCTATGACATCCGGAAGAAGGGTTTTTATTCCATGGAGGCCCTGGCACGTCTGAACGTACCGGAATACGGCTACGTCTCTCCGGAGGAATTCATACGCATTTCCGAGAAGAACGGAAGCATCACACAGCTTGGTATGCTGGTTCTGGAGGAGTGCTGTCGGTTCATCAAGGATAAGAATCTGCACGATCTGGGTATCGATTTCATAGAAGTAAATCTGTCCATGGTACAGTGCATGCAGCCGGAGATCCACAGGGATGTGCTCCGGATCATGCAGAAATACGGCATCCCTACACATATGATCAATTTCGAAGTGACCGAGTCCGTGGCGGCGTCCTCGGAGGAACTTCTGATCCGCAACATGCAGCGCTTTACGGAGCAGAGGATTCACCTCTCGCTGGATGATTACGGCTCCGGTTATTCGAATATCAACTATCTGGTGGATCTGCCCTTCAGTATCGTGAAGATCGACAAATATGTGGTCTGGGCTGCCATGAAGAATGAAACCTCGCGGATCATCCTCGGGAATACCATCCGGACATTCAAGGATATCGGACTCCGGGTGGTGGCGGAGGGTATCGAGGATCAGGCCATGGCGGATATGATCATAAGTATGGGCGCAGATTATATCCAGGGCTTCTTCTATTCCAGACCGGTTCCAGGCGATAAGATTGTGGAACGTCTGAAGGAAGAGAAGGCGAAGAAGGAAGCCGAGCTTTCCTGAGATATAGGGAAGAAAGAAGGAACTGACCGGAGAAACTCCGAACGGCGGGGCAGGGACCCGGCCGGCTGCGCATTTTCGGATGATTTAGTGACTGTATCTGTCGGAGAATCGATCATGTGGAAGAAACAGAAACCAACCGTTTCCTACGACCGTGAGCGCTACCAGCCTGCGGTGAAGACCAGCATCTGTACCGGAGAACGTGTGGCAGGGCTGATCGATCTTACCACGCGGAAATTTCAGGATATTACCCTGATCCGGAATGACAGGGAGCTTGCGGACTTCTGTAGGCAGTATGGCGTAACGGTGGAGGAACTGAAGAAGATCGTATAGAGATTCGGCGAAGGATCTCCCGCATATGGAGGAAGATGGAATTCATGAATCAGAATGACAACAATCCGGGAACAAATGACGTTGCAGTAAAAGACCGTCTTCTTTCTACGGCACGAGCTGCCGGTGAGAAGGCCTACGCCCCCTACTCGCATTATCATGTGGGAGCGGCGGTACTGACAGAGGACGGAGAGATCGTCTCCGGCTGCAATGTGGAAAATGCATCCTATGGACTGACCAACTGCGCGGAACGGACCGCCATATTCAAAGCGGTCAGCAGCGGAGCCCGGAAGATCAGGGCCATCGCCATCGCCGGACCGGAGGGCGGATCGCCGGCATATCCCTGCGGGGCATGCAGACAGGTGATCGCCGAATTTGCGGATACGGCAGATATTCCCATCTATGTTTCCACAGGATCGGACAGCTTCGAAGCCTACACTCTGGCGGAGCTTCTGCCGAAGGGCTTTGTACTGTAAAGAAGCATGTATTCTGATTCAGGTCCCGCTCGCGAGCCGCTCCGGTTCCGCAAGGCCGGAAGCCGTATGCCGGGGCGAAGACCGTGGATCATTTAACAGGAACCCTACATGAATAAGGAAAAGAAGGAAAATGATATAAAGAAAAAGGCGTCGGAGGAACGCAGTGAGGAACTGCCGAAGAAGGATCTGCTCCGGTACCACACCTTCCGGATGGTATCCGTGGGCGTGGTGGATGAGCCCATCAATCAGGCGTACGATGTGATCAGCACGGTTGCGCTGATCGTGAACCTGCTGGTCATGATCCTGAATACCTTCGACAATCTTGCAGATAAATACGGTGACCTGTTCGAGATCCTGGAACAGATCACGGTGTTTTTCTTTGCGATGGATTATTTCCTTCGTCTTTATACGGCGAAATATCTGTATCCGGAATTCTCAACCTGGAAAGCCACGTTCCGGTATATCATCTCATTTGCGGGCATTATCGACCTGCTGTCCTTCCTGCCGTTCTATCTTCCGGTATTCTTCCCCAGCGGAGCTGCGGTGTTCCGGATGTTCCGGGTGGCACGGATCATGCGGCTTTTCAGGATCAATGCCTATTATGACTCGCTGAATGTTATTACAGAGGTCCTTTACAGCAAGAAGCAGCAGCTGCTGTCCTCGGTCTTCATCATTATCGTGCTGATGATCGCGTCCAGCCTCTGCATGTACAGCGTTGAAAATGCAGCCCAGCCCGGCGTCTTCAAGAATGCCTTCTCCGGCATCTGGTGGTCCGCATCCACACTGTTGACCGTGGGCTACGGTGATATCTATCCGATCACCACCATGGGCAAGATCCTGAGTATCGCCATCACCTTCCTGGGCGTGGGTATGGTCGCGATCCCTACCGGTATCATTTCCGCCGGATTCGTTGAGCAGTACACCCGGCTGAAGCGGATCGGTGAGTCCGGCTCCGAGGAGGATATCAAGTTTATTCACGTGAAGTTAAACGGAAAGGACGCGTGGGTCGGAAAGCAGGTGAAGGATACCCAGCTGCCCCACGGTGCGGTGATCGCCGTGATCCAGCGTGGAAAGGATACCATCGTTCCCCGGGGAAATGTGGTGCTGCAGGCCGGAGACCGGCTGCTGATCGGCGCGGATGCACCGAAGGGCGATGCAGCCGTGGATATTAAAGAGATCATCCTGCAGAAGGATCATGCATGGAACGGCGTAGCCGTGCGGGATCTGGATATTTCCAGAAAGACATTCATCATTATGGTGAAGCGGTCCGGACGGACCATAATTCCGAAGGGAGATACGGTTCTTCGTGTGGGAGATGAGGTTGTGCTTTACAGCCAGAAGAAACTGGGAGAGCCGGTAGAGACGGATGAGGAATCCCTGTCCTGACGGTGACGGCTGCCAAAGGAATATGCTGCGCATATGGGACAGCTCCGGGAATGTGTCATGGGCAGAAGCGGGGCGCGTACCTGTCGGAGTGTCTGCGGACGTGCCATGGGAAGGAGCAGAGAGCATACCTGTCGGAGCGTCCGGTGTTTCCTGTACCGACATTTTAAGATAATTTGAAGATAACAAGAGGGATCGGAATGGATCAGAAATACGAGATCATACTGGCATCAGGTTCGCCGCGAAGGAAGGAACTTCTCACGCAGGCGGGCCTTTGCTTTACGGTTAAGACAGCAGATGTGGATGAGACGCCGACGGAGACGGAGCCTGCGAAGGTTGTGGAGGAGCTGTCCCGGCGTAAGGCGGAGGCAGTTGCGAAGCTGCTACGGTCGGCGGTGCAGGGGCAGGAAGAGAATTCCCCCGGGGCTCTGGATACAGATGAAGGGCAGAAAACCCGTCCCCGGCTTATCGTTGCGGCGGATACCATCGTTGCACTGGATGGTGAGATTCTGGGGAAACCGAAGGATACCGGAGACGCGGTTCGTATGCTCAGGGAACTGTCCGGGAGAACCCATGAGGTTTTTACCGGAGTGACACTCCTGTCCGGATCCTGGATCCGTACCTTTTCCGTTTGTACCCGGGTGTTCTTCTATCCGCTGACGGATGAGGAAATCCTGGATTACGTGGCCACCGGAGAACCTATGGATAAAGCCGGTGCTTACGGTATCCAGGGACTGGGGGCACGCCTGGTCGAGAAGATCGAGGGCGATTATAACAATGTGGTCGGATTCCCGCTGGCGGCGTTTCTCCGAATCCTGGCAGAAACCGGGGATTTACCCATCTAAAATCGTTATTTATGATGTAATGAGTATGTCATAAGGGTGAGTTTCCCGGAGGCAAGATATTCTTTCCCGCGCAACAAAATGGAACATTTTTCTGTTCGCCTTGTATGTATTCATGTCGAAGAAATGTCAGTTTACCGGCCTGGCTCGATCAGGCTGTAAATGAAGCGCACATTAATGTGTCACGTGTGCTGCGGGAAGCATTAATGGAAAAACTCGGAGTTTCGGAATAACGGGGACAAGTAAATATGTGGAATTAAGTCGAATACCGGGGAAGATGCGGACCATAACCGTACTTCTCCGGTTTTTGTGTGGCCGGGACAGTGGGTCGGTTCTTTCCGGATGTGTCCTTCGGCTAAAAAAATCAGAAAAATAAACAAAAATAGGATTGACACCCCGCAGCGCAGAGGCTAAAATCTTAATTAGAATTTACTTAAATTTAACTAAAAGGAAAAACTGACATGGGATATAAGGAAGAATATACAAAATGGTGTACGGATCCGTACTTTGACGAGGCTACACGTGCAGAACTGAAGGCACTGGAAGGTGATGAGAAAGCCATCGAGGACCGTTTCTGGCGTTCGCTGGAGTTCGGAACCGGCGGACTTCGCGGGGAGATCGGGGCCGGAACAAACCGGATCAACATTTATACAGTGCGCCATGCCACCCAGGGACTGGCGAATTACATCAAAAAAATGGGCGGACAGGAGAAGGGGGTTATGCTCACACATGATAACCGGCTGTTCTCACCGGAATTTGCCCGGGCAGCGGCTCTTGTTCTGAATGCGAACGGGATTAAAACTTACCTAACGGAATCCCTTCGTCCTACTCCGGAACTTAGCTTCGGTGTCCGTGACCTTGGCTGTATTGCCGGAGTTATGATCACTGCAAGCCACAATCCCAGGGAATACAACGGTTATAAGGTTTACTGGGAGGATGGCGGACAGATCACGCCGCCGCACGATAAGGGTATCATGGCCGAGGTGGAAGCCCTGTCGGATATCACGGATGTACTCACGATGGAAGAGGATGAGGCGCGGATCACCGGTCTCTTCCGGATGATCGGAACGGATCTGGATGACCGCTATATTGCAGCGGTAAAGGCCCAGAGTATTCATCCGGAGATCATTCCGGAGGTGGCGGAAGACTTCGTGGTTGCTTACTCGCCGCTTCATGGTACCGGAAATATTCCGGTACGACGTGTACTCCGGGAGCTGGGCTTTACGAAGGTATATGTGGAGCCGGACCAGCGGATCCCGGATGGGAATTTCCCCACGGTCCCGAAGCCGAATCCGGAGAATCCGGACGCATGGGAGCGGGTGCTGGCGCTGGCGGAGCGCGTAAATGCGGACATTATCCTGACCACGGATCCGGATGCGGACCGTCTCGGTGTCTGCTGCAAGGATGCAAAGACCGGCAAACTCATCGTCTTCAACGGAAATATGTCCGGCATCCTGATGGCGGATTATATCCTCCGTGAGAAGCGGGAGACGGGAACCATGCCGAAGAACCCGGCCCTTTGCGAGACCATCGTCACCACGGATATGGCAAAGGTGGTAGCAGAGGAGTACGGCGTGGCACTGATCGAGGTTCTGACCGGTTTCAAATACATCGGGGAGCAGATCAAATTCTTCGAGGAGCAGGGAACTTACGACTATGTCTTCGGCCTGGAGGAGAGCTTCGGAAATCTGACCGGTACCTACGCAAGAGATAAGGATGCCATCGGCTCCGTCATGATCCTCTGCGAGGTGGCGGCTTACTATAAGAAGAAGGGCATGACATTGTGGGATGCCATGCTGCAGCTCTATGAGAAATACGGATACTTTAAAGAAGGCCTTGACTTTATCGAGTGCAAGGGAATCGACGGTGCGGCGGAGATAAAGGCTAAGATGGAGAAGTTCCGTAATGAACCGCCGGAAAGCTTTGCCGGTCTTAAGGTGCTGGCAGTCCGGGACTACCTGACCGGTATCCGGAAGGATCTTTCCACCGGAGAAGAAACTCCGGTAGATCTTCCGAAGTCCGACGTTCTTTATTTTGAAATGGAGGACCATGCATGGTGCTGCGTCCGGCCTTCGGGAACCGAACCGAAGATCAAGTTCTACTATGGCGTAAAGGAAGACTCCATGGAAGCCTCCGAGGAGCGGCTGGAACGCCTGAGACAGGAGCTTGTGTCCCGGTAAAGCTGGTTGCCGAATCATTTTTAGAGAGCGGATCACCGGCTGAACGAAGCCACGGTGATGAAAGGTTTATAACATGGATATGACAAATGAACAGTTCCTGCAGGAACTGAATACGGAATTTGAAACTCACGTGATCCCCTTCTGGGAGAATCTGGCCGACCCGGAGCATGGCGGATTTTACGGAGAACTGGACTATAATCTGACACTTCATAAGGACGCGGACAAGGGCTGCATCCTGAACAGCCGGATCCTTTGGTTCTTCTCCAACCTCTATCTGGAGTTTAAAAAAGAAGAATATCTGAACTATGCGAAGATCGCGTACCGTGCCCTGACGGAGCATTTTCTTGATCCGAAATGCGGCGGGGTCTTCTGGTCCGTGACTGCGGCCGGAGAGCCCGCGGATACGCAGAAGCATACCTACAATCAGGCATTTACCATCTACGGCCTTGCATCCTACTATGAGGCGTCCGGGGATATGGAGGCGCTGGCGCTGGCATGGAATCTGGTCCAGATCATCGAGATCCGGTGCCGGGATGAGGGCGGATATCTGGAGGCCTTCACCCGGGACTTCGGTCCTGAGGAAAATGAGAAGCTTTCCGAGAACGGCGTCATGGCGACGCGGACCATGAATACACTTCTTCATGTGATGGAGGCCTACACGGAACTCTTCCGGGTTGCGGAGGGAAAGGAAGATGCCTTCCTCTACGAGATCAAAAATGAAGTCGGAGACCGGCTGTGCGAGATCCTGCATCTTTTCAGGGATGAGGTTTATAACCCGGAACGCCGCAGGCTGGAGGTTTTCTTCGATGGGGATTACAATACGCTGATCGATCTGTCCTCCTATGGCCACGATATCGAGGCCGCCTGGCTGATCGACCGGACCATCAGCATCCTGGATGCGGCAGGCACGGAATATGATCTCGGATTTATCACAAAGGTTCTGACCGATGAAGTGTACCGGGCTGCCTATGACGGATATGACCCGGAGAAGGAGGGCCGTGTGAAGATGTCCGGTCAGATCGGACATTCCCTTCCTGCGGAATGCGAGAACGGCGTGAAGGATGAGGACCGGGTATGGTGGATCCAGAGTGAAGGGATCGTAGGGTTCCTGAACGGATATCAGAAGACCGGTGATGAGAAATACCTCGATGCGGCGAAGGAACTCTGGAAATACACGAAGGAGTATATGGTCGACCGACGGGAAGGCTCCTGCTGGTACGGATATATCCATGCGGACGGAACGCCGGAGACTGCAAAATGCATCGCCGACGAATGGACCTGCCCTTACCACAGCGGCCGTATGTGGCTGGAGGTAAGAAGGCGGTTGGCGGGATAGGACGGATACCTGCCCTTGCGACTGTTATATGAGTGTTTAAATCTGTACATGGTCAAAAGAGATCGGTGTACGGTCACCGGAGGCAGACACTATATCATTCGGAAAACAACGACAGAAGGATACCCGTCAGTTGAGAAAAAGATAAGGAGAAGACAACATGGCCTGGGACGAATACGAGCGTCAGCTCAGCAACTATAACGCGCTGATCCACCGGAAGAACGAGAAGACATCCTTTTACAACGGCGTTTATGACCGCTGGAAATATCCGGTGCTCACGCGGCAGCATATTCCGCTTTTCTGGAAATACGATCTGAATCCTGAGACGAACCCGCATTTCATGGAACGCCTCGGGGTGAATGCCGTGTTCAACTCGGGTGCAATTTATCTGGACGGAAAATACTATCTCGTGGCCCGCATCGAAGGAAATGACCGCAAGTCCTTCTTCGGCGTGGCTGTCTCAGACAGCGGGGTGGACGGCTTCCGGTTTCTGGACTATCCGGTGCAGCTGCCGGATACCTGCCCGGAGGAGACGAATGTCTATGACATGCGTCTCACGAAACACGAGGACGGCTACATTTACGGCGTGTTCTGCTCCGAAAGCAAGGATACCACGACCAACGACCTTTCCGCAGCCGTTGCTGCGGCCGGGATCGTTCGGACAAAGGATATGGTGAACTGGGAGCGGCTCCCGAACCTTCGGACGCTCCGCTCGCCGCAGCAGAGAAATGTGGTCCTGTATCCTGAATTCGTGGACGGAAAGTATGCGTTCTACACCCGGCCGATGGATGACTTTATCGAGACCGGCAGCGGCGGAGGCGTGGGCTTCGGCACCTGCGAGGATATCACCAACGCCGTGATCGATGAGGAGATCATCACCAGCAAGCGGGTGTACCACACCATCACGGAAGCCAAGAACGGCGCCGGTGCTACTCCCATCAAAACCCATCGCGGCTACATCCATATAGCCCATGGCGTAAGAAATACGGCAGCGGGACTCCGTTACGTGATCTATGCATTTGCCACCGCCCTGGATGATCCCACCCGGGTGATCGCGGAACCTTCCGGTTTCCTGATCGCACCCCTGGGCCGGGAACGGGTCGGGGATGTGAGCAACGTGGTCTTCACCAACGGAGCTATTGTAAATGAAAAGGACGAAGTATTTATCTACTATGCATCCTCCGATACCCGTCTGCATGTGGCGACCACCACGCTGGACCGGCTGATCGATTACGTCTTCAACACGCCGGAGGATCCGCACCGTTCCGTACTCTGCGTACAGCAACGTTGCGACCTGATCCGGAAGAACCTGGAGTACATGTCCGGGAGCAGGGCCTGATACCGCCCGGTACAGCGAAGAACCTGTGGCCGCCCGGTACAGCGAAGAACCTGCGGTCATCCGGGACAGAGCAGAACCTGTGGCCGCCCGGTACAGCGAAGAACCTGCGGCCGTCCGGGACAGTGAAGAACCGTCTGCCATCATAAACAGCGCAGTCCTGTTGTCATCCTGAACGGAGCGAAGCAGAGTGAAGGATCTCTCATGATCCCTGCCCAATACATCCGAAGAAGAATAAACAAAAGGAGAACACCATGTATATCTTACGTATGAATCCGGTCTTCAAGGAGACTATCTGGGGCGGAACCCGCCTCCGGGATGATTTCGGCTACGATATCCCAAGCGATCATACCGGCGAATGCTGGGCGGTCAGCGCCCATCCGGACGGGGAAGGCACCGTTGCAAACGGTGAATATGCCGGAACACCGCTTTCCACCCTCTGGATCGAACATCCGGAGCTCTTCGGAAACTATCCCCTGGACCGGTTCCCGCTTCTCACAAAGATCATCGATGCACAGGGCGATCTGTCCATTCAGGTGCACCCGGATGACACCTATGCGGCGGAGCATGAGAACGGTTCTCTCGGGAAAATGGAGTGCTGGTACATCCTGGACTGCGACCCCGATGCCACCATCGTGATCGGCCATAACGCAAAGACCCGCGAAGAACTCCGGGACATGGTCTACGGAGACCGCTGGGATGAACTGATCCGGGAGATCCCCATCCAAAAAGGCGATTTCTTCCAGATCGACCCGGGTACGGTACATGCCATCAAGGGCGGAACCCTTATCCTGGAGAGTCAGCAGAGCAGCGATATCACCTACCGCCTCTATGACTACGGACGTCTCCAGAACGGGAAACCGAGAGAACTCCACATCGGGAAAAGCCTCGATGTGATCGAGGTCCCCTTCACGGAACGCCGGGCCATGACTCCCGCGGATGACGGTTCCTGGCTGCAGCTCCTCTACAGCTGCAAGTACTACAACATCTGGAAGGGAACCCTCGTCGAAGACGGCGATGCGACGGAAGTTCTTCCGGCTCCCTCCTGCTTCACCATCGGCTCTGTCCTGTCCGGTGAAGCCGTTCTGGACGGTGAACGCTTCAAAAAGGGAGATCATTTCATTGTCCCTGCGGGTTACGGTCCCGTTAAGGTGAAGGGAAATGCGGAATTCATCTTTTCATCGCCCGCATAGAGTCCGGTCGTAAGACGGATCTCCCGGTCCGGGTCAGGTGTTCAGGTCTCGCCCGCGGGATCGGGCACGAGACGGGAGTCAGCTTCTGCTGACATAGTTCCGATCCGAATCTCTGCGCATCCTCGCGGAGCGATTATCTCAGTGGGAGATCGGGCCCCCGCTGAGGCAGATCATATTATCCGCCATCTGAGAGGTGGTAGTCTTCTCCCACTGAGATAAAAGGAATATAAGAAATATGAACGATTTATTATTCTGTAAAGGTTACACCTGGGGTTTCTTCAGCCGGCAGGGTGAATGGCTGACTCCCGCAGCGGAGCAGTCGATGCGGAGGCTCGCTTCCAACGGTCTCGACTGGATCTGCCTTACCGTCAACGCCTGGCAGGAAACCTTTTACAGCACAAGGATATTCTCCCTCTACGGCAGAACCCAGACCGATGAGGAGGTTGCCCATGCCGTAAACCTGGCCAAAAGCCTGGGCCTGAAGGTGTGCCTGAAGCCCATGGTGAACTGTCTGGACCGGAGCTGGCGGGCTCGGATCAATTTCCCGACGGAGGAAGGAACCACCTACTGGGACGACTGGTTCGCCTCCTACCGGAATTTCATGAATTATTATGCGGAAATGGCGGAACGGCTGGGCTGTGAGATGCTCTGCACCGGTTGTGAGATGGCCGGGATGGATACCCAGGCGGACCGTTGCCGCAGGATGATCGCGGAGGTGCGGGAACGGTATTCCGGTATCGTGATGCACAATATTAACCATGGCGACGAGTTCTCTTCCCGCTGGCTGGATGCGGTGGATGTGATCGGTATCAGCGGATATTATCCGGTGACGGACCCGGAGCATCAGGGGATCGATACCATGCGCGGGCGCTGGAAGCCGGTGGTGGAAAGCCTGAAAGCATGTCATGAAAGGTACGGCAAGCCCATTATGTTCGCGGAGATCGGTGTCAGAAATGAAGCGGGCTGTACCATGTACCCCTGGGACTTTAAGAACCGCCCCGAGAAACCTGCGGACGAACAGGAGCAGGCGGATTTTTACGAGACCGCCATGGAAGCAACCTGGGATCTGCCCTGGTTTTCCGGATATTTCTGGTGGGACTGGAAGGCAGTGATCCCGCCGGAAAGTGAAGCAAAGCAGAACCGCGATTTCACGGTGTACGGCAAGAAAGCGGAGCAGATTCTGAAGGACTGGTATACACGATAGAGAAAGGGCAGGAGATCCTGCAAACGGAAGAATCAATATGCGAAAGAACAGAAAAACCGCGTTCGCGGTATATGCGCTGGCGCTGGCCCTGGTATTTACGGCCTGCGGAAGCTCCGGCGGCAGCACATCGGAGGATGTAACGGGAACCGCAGCTTCAACCGCAGGGACGGAAGCCGCGACCGGTGATACGGAAGCCGGCACGGAGGAGAAGACGACAGAAGCAACCGGCAGTACCACCGAACAGGGAGGAATGCTCCCGGAGGTTGTCATCCCCGAGATGAAAATGGAAGGGCATGAGGTGCCGGAGAGCGAAGCATTTTCCTTCGTGAAGGATCTGTCGATCGGTGTCAGCCTGGGCAATACCTTTGATGCCTACAATGATACAAATCTGAAGAATGAAATGGATGCGGAGACGGTCTGGTGCGGTATCAAAACCTCGGAGCAGATGATCAAGGACTTTCATGCCGCGGGCTTTGAGACCATCCGGATCCCGGTATCCTGGCATAATCATATCGTGGACGATGACTGCACCATTTCCGCCGAATGGATGGATCGGGTGAATACGGTGGTGGACTGGGCGATCAATGACGGCATGTATGTGATCCTGAACATCCATCATGATAATCATGAGGAAGCAAAAGGGTTCTATCCGGACCGGGCCCATCAGGCACAGTCGGAGAAATACATCCGGCGGATCTGGGAACAGCTCTCCGAGCGCTATAAGGATTATGATGAAAAGCTGATCTTCGAGGCCATGAATGAACCGCGTCTTGTGGGGCACAAATATGAATGGTGGTTCCCGTCAGGGGATGCGGATGTGGCGGAATCCGTGCAGTGCATCAACGAACTGAACCAGCTCTTTGTGAATACGGTACGTGCTTCCGGCGGAAAGAATGCCACACGGTATCTTATGTGTCCCGGCTATGATGCTTCTGCGGACGGGGCCCTGCATGCGGATTACAAGCTTCCGGAGGAGCCTGCGGATTACACCGGTACGGTCAGCCATATCCTGGTGTCCGTTCATGCATATACACCCTACAGCTTTGCACTGGATCTGAGCGGAACCTCGGAGTTCAGTTTGGAGAATACCAGCGGGACCTCCGAGATCGACGGCTTCATGAGCCGGCTCTATCAGAAGTTTATCGTAAATGGGACTCCCGTTGTGATCGGTGAGTTCGGCGCGGTGGATAAGGATAAGAACCTGCAGGCCCGCGTGGATTTCGCGGCCTATTATGTGGCAAAGGCCCGGTCCTATGGTATGACGGCACTCTGGTGGGATAACAACGCATTTACCGGGAACGGCGAATCCCTCGGTCTTTATTACCGCCGGGGAGGATATTTTATCTACGAGGATATCGTAAAGGCACTCATGCTTAACGCGAGGTAGTTTACCGGACCGTGTCATCGGTCCGATGCAGCATATGACAGACAGGAGAAGTAAGGGGAATTCGGTATGGCAGCGACAGAAAAGAAAGTGACCATGAAGGATATTGCCGCGGAGTTCGGCGTCAGCATCGTAACGGTGTCCAAGGCACTGGCGGGTAAGGACGGCGTCGGAGACCAGCTCCGGCAGGATATCATCGACCGGGCACATGAGCTGGGCTATGTCTTCAAGAAGGGCGTTGACCGGGCGGGCACGAGAAATGTGGCGATCGTGATCGCGGAACGGTTCATCGGTGAAGATTCCTTCTATCAGAAGGTGTATCAGAGGATCCTCCTTGAACTGACTCGCAGGAATTACGTGGCGATCCTTGAAGCGGTACGCCAGGAGGATGAGGAGAAGGGCGAGCTTCCGAAGCTGGTGGCACTTTCCTCCATCGACCAGATCATCGTGATCGGGGAGATCAGCAACGCTTATCTGAATGCCATCGTGAAGACCGGCATCGGCTGTATCCTGTTCGATTTTGAAAATGAGGACTATGACATGGATTCTGTCCTCAGCGATAACGTGAACGGCGGTTATCTTCTGACCCGGCACCTGGTGCGGAGCGGCTGCAAGACCGTCGGATTCGTGGGAAATCACCTTGCGACCCGGAGCAATCTTGATCGATACGTGGGCTTTCGGAAGTATCTGATCGCCAACAGCATGGCATTTGACGAGAAATGGCTGGTCAGCGACCGGGACATGAACGGTATCGACATCGATCTGGTTCTTCCGGAGGCGCTTCCGGACGGCTTCGTCTGTGCCTGCGATCTCACCGCCTACCGGCTGATCCGGGCCCTTCGGGAGAAGGGGTTCTCGGTTCCGGAGGATGTGGCGGTGGTCGGTTATGATGATTATGCGAATAACAAGCTGGACGGCGTTGAGCTTACTACATATCATGTAAATGTGGAGGAAATGATCTCCCAGTGCATGAACATGCTGGAGCAGCACTGTGAGAATCCGGATTACCGCTACGGTACGGTACTTTCCTATGGCTGGCTGGTGGAACGTTATACGGGAAGATACCATGGCAAACCGGATTCCGGCCGGGGATAAATGCTCCGGGAAGTGTATCGAAAAATGCCAGGAAAGTAAAATTAAGTAAAAAACTAATTAAAAATACAAAAAATATAATTAAATTTAGCAAAAAAGCCTTGTACTCACATAAATATTGTGGTATATTTTACCTATATAAATGTGCGGCACAAGGCATTTTTATACAAACCCTCCAAAATCCTTTGGCACTGGTGTAACCCTGAGTTAAGCAAGAAAAGGGGCTGGATAAAAGTAAATGAAACGAAGTCGGATCGGAAAAAGAATATTGGTGGCTGCGTTTCTTTTACTTTTATCCGGACAGTGTCCCGCCTGCGGCAGTGCGGAGAAGGGATCGGAGAACGCAGAATCTTCGGAAACCGCACAAAGGTCGGAATTTGAAGTAAAGAAAGAACTGTCGGATCCTGCGGCATCCGTGAATGCAAAGCGGATCTATCAGTATCTGGCGGATAATTACGGAAAGAACATCATTTCCGGACAGTACTGTGATCAAGGGGTCTTCGGCCATGAGATGGCCGTGATCTGGAAGGCTACCGGGAAGTTCCCGGCCATGGTCGGTCTGGATATGATGGATGCATCCCCCTCGCGCGAGGCGCTTGGGACCGAATGCAAGACCATAGATCAGGCCATCGAAGCCTGGGAGAATAACAGTCTCATCACCATCTGCTGGCATTGGAATGCGCCCACAAAGTACCTGACCGGTACATGGTACAGCGGGTTCTACAAGGACCATACGGATATCGATCTGGATAAGATCATGAACGGTGAGGACCGGGAGGGTTACGACCTTCTGATGGCGGACATGGATGCTATCGCGAAGGACCTGACAAAGCTTCGGGATCTGGACATTCCGGTGCTCTGGAGACCGCTGCACGAAGCCAGCGGCGGATGGTTCTGGTGGGGCAACTGTGATGCGGAGTCTTACATCAAACTGTACCGCATCATGTATGAGAAGTTTACGAAGGAGTATGAGCTTCACAATCTGATCTGGGTATGGAACGGACAGTCGAAGAGCTGGTACCCGGGGGACGACGTGGTGGATATGATGGGAGATGATATCTATCCGGGCAAGCATAAGTACTCCTCCCAGCAGTCGAAATACAAGAATCTGAAGAATACCACCGAAACCCCCATGATCGTGGCCATGACGGAGAACGGATGTCTCTTCGATCCGGATGAAGCGGTAAATGACGGAGCGATGTGGAGTTACTTCGGAACCTGGGGTGGTGAATTCGTGACCGATTCCGATACACTGAATGTTTACTCGGAGACCTATACCGAGAAGGAAATGCTGGAAAAGGTATATAGCCACGAACGGGTCATTACCCGGGATGAGCTTCCGGATCTGAAGACCTACGGAGACGGAGAGAAGGCCGGGAGCACGGAGACCGGGGGAACTACGGAGAAGTGAGATCCGTCGGCCTCGGAATGACAAGGGGCGATCGCCCCGGATGATACCCTTCCGGAACGAACGCACGTGAATATGCGCCGAATGCTATTGGGCGGCAGCGCGAAGCGAAGGATCTTTATCCGAAAGAAAGAGGTACTGCATGCAGCGGACCGAAAGCATGGATCAGCTACAACTGAATAAAGAAAAGGACCCCATGCAGCGCGAGCGGATGTCCATCCGGCAGATCCTCTTTGATGTGGACGGACCGGTAGTGACCTTTCTCACCAAGACCGGCGAACTGATCCTGCTCGGGCTTGTCTATGTGCTCTGCTGTCTGCCGGTGGTTACCATGGGAGCTGCCACCACAGCCCTCTACAACACGGTGGGGAAGAGCATCCGGTACGGCAGAGGCTATCCGGTACGGGAATTCTTCCGGGCCGTGAAGCAGTATTTTAAGAAGTCCTCCATCGCAGGGATCATTCTCCTTGCGTGGTGTGTGGGACTTTTCTTCCTGAATATGTATGCGGTTCATGTGGAGCTGTCGCTGAAGACCTTTGCGGCGAAGGGCTTTGTGATCCTGGTGATCCTGACCCTGGCCATCGCTGCTTACCTCTTCCCGATCCTTTCCAGGTTCCGCGTCAGTGTGGGCGGAGCCTTTTCCATGGCCTTCATCATCAGCGGACAGCATTTTATCGTAACGCTGATCCACATCGTGGCGTTTGCGGGACTTGTATATCTTTACATCTTCGTCCTGCCGCTCCTTACGCTGCTGTTCATCCCCGCTTTCTGGATGCTGGGTTCGAACCTGCTGATGGAACGGGTGCTGAGAGAGTACATGCCGGAACCGACGGAAGAGGATAAGGACCGCTGGTATTACGAAAACTGGAAAGAATAAGAGTAACTTCCGCCGGACGAACCGGGGTGACGACCATGTCACCTTGGGCGGGAGTTCGAAGATCTTCATACTTCATTAACATGCAGAGAGGTTGGAACTATGTCGCAGAAAGTGCGAAATCGGATCATATGGTGTGCAGTACTACTTGCAGTGGTACTGTTCTTCGTGTTACGTTCCGTATTTTCAAAGGATACGGTGGTTCCGGGAGATGCAAAGATCGCATACAGTACGGATTACGGCCGCTATCTGACGGAAGTACCGGATAAGAACCGCCCGGACGCAGTGATCGAGATCGCAGCTGATTCGTATGCTTCCTATGAGGAAGAGGGAAAAGCAGCGACGCCGGAGATCCGTGAGAACTTCGAGGGGCGCACAGGCAAGAGCATTCTCACCAGTGAGATTGCGGACATCACTTATAAGTTCAGCGTTGCAGAAGCAGGTCTCTACGAGCTGTCTCTGGATTACTACCCGGTAGAGGGCAAGAACTCCGAGATCCAGAGAGCCTTCTTCCTGGACGGAGAGCAGCCCTACACGGAACTTAACATCGTGCAGTTCTCCCGGGTCTGGACCACAAATGTGGCAAAGGAAGCCTTTGATGCCGGTGAGACCCACGTGACCTGGAAGAAGGACAATCAGGGAAATGACATGAAGCCCACCTCCATCGAGATTCCGGAGTGGGTAACTTCTTATCTTTACGACAACAACGGTTACATCACCGAGCCTCTCAGCTTCTACCTGACGGCAGGAGAGCACGAAATTCGAATCCAGTCCAAGCGTGAGCCCATGCTCCTCGGCGGACTGAAGCTTTCCAATCAAAAAGAAAGCCTGTCCTACGCAGATCAGAAGGCAGAATGGGACAAGGCCGGGGCGGCGAATACCAGCGGTATCACCGTGGTCATCGAAGGTGAGGATGCGGTGAAAACCTCCTCTCAGACCCTCTATCCGAAGCAGGATCAGTCTTCGGCAGCGGTCAGCGATCACAGTGCCCGTTACCTGCTGAACAACACCATCGGCGGAACCAGCTGGGACAAGGCCGGTCAATGGATCGAGTGGCAGTTCGAAGTACCGGAGGACGGTTACTACGAGATCGCACTCTTCGATAAGCAGAACTTCATGCGAGGCATTTACGTATCCAGACAGATCACCATCGACGGTGAGGTTCCCTTCCGGGAGATGGAGAACCACGGTTTCTATTACGAGTCCGATTGGCATCTGGATCCCATTGCCGACGCAGACGGCAATCCCTACAAATACTACATCACAAAAGGAAAGCACACCCTCCGCATGGAAGTGGTTCTGGGTGATTTCTCTGAAACCATCGCAGAGGTGCAGGATTCTGTCAGCAAGCTGAATGAAATTTACCGGAAGGTTATCCGCATCATCGGCGTCAGCCCGGATACCTACCGTGATTATCAGATCGAGGCCACACTTCCTACCATCGTGCAGGAGATGACCGAGGTCCGGGACGAGCTGAACGATGCGATCTACTCCCTGCGTAAGGCCGTGGGCCGCACCTCCGATAAGGAGACGGTGCTCATCACCATGCGGGATCAGCTGGATTATCTGATCGAGGACGTGGAGCATTTCGTCCGGGTCATCAGTACCTACAAGGTAAATGTCCGTGCCTGTGGTACCTGGATCACCCAGGTTATCAGCCAGCCGCTGCAGATCGACCGCATTTTCATCGCTTCCGATGTGAAGAGTGTGAAGGTGTCCGGCAACAATTTCTTCAGCAATGCAGGCAACGAGATCGCACGCCTCTGGAATTCATTTGTCATTGATTACAACTCTCTGGGCTCCACCGGCGAAGGTGGTCAGGAGAACGAGACCATCACCCTCTGGATCGGTACCGGACGTGATCAGGCCAACGTCATCCGTTCCCTGATCGACGAGTCCTTCACCAGCAACTATGGTGTCAACGTCAATGTGCAGTTGGTGGACATGAACACCCTGCTCCGTGCGGAGCTGGCCGGCGAGGGTCCGGATGTGGCCATTCAGGTGGCGAACACCAACGGTATCGCAGGTGCGGTACTGAACACCGGAAATGATACGCCTGTCAATTACGGTCTTCGTAACGCCGTGCTTGACCTGAATCAGTTCCAGGATGTGGATGAAGTAAAGAGCAGGTTCTATGAAAGCGCTCTTACCGCATTTACCTTTGACGGCAAGCTGTATGCGCTGCCGGAGACTCAGACCTTCCCGGTTATGTTCTACCGGAAGGATATCCTGGATCAGCTGGGACTGGAGATCCCGGAGACCTGGGATGACGTGAAGGTCATCATGTCCGTGCTGGCCAAGAATCAGATGGAGTTCGGTATGCTCCCCAGTGAGCAGATCTACGCCATGCTGCTGTACCAGAACGGCGGAGAGTACTACAACGAAGGCGGCATCAGCTCGGCTTTGGATTCCGATATCGCTGTGAATACCTTCAAGCAGTACTGCGAGTTCTACACAGACTACGGTCTGGACAAGACCACCACCGTAGAGGAGCGCTTCCGTACCGGTGAGTGCCCCATCATCATCGCGGATTACACGGTATACAACAACCTGGAGGTTTCCGCTCCGGATATCGCAGGACTTTGGGATTTCACCATGGTACCCGGTACCCGCAAGGAAGACGGAACCGTAGATCACAGCGTGGGCTGCACCGGTCTGGCATCCATGATCATGTCGGATACCAAGCATCCGGATGCCTGCTGGAAGTTCCTGAAATGGTGGACCAGCGCTGACGTGCAGGCCCTGTACGACCGGGAGATGGAGTCCCTGATGGGTTCCGCAGCCCGTGTTGCCACCGCAAATAAGGAAGCCTTTGAGATGCTTCCGTGGCCGGTAGAAACCTACCACAACCTGGCAGAAGCCTTTACATGGGTAAAGGGTATCCCGCAGGTACCGGGCGGTTACTACTCCTGGCGAAATGTAAACAATGCATTCTACACGGTAACCACAGAGACCGACACCGCATCACCCCGAGAGGAGCTGATGGATAAGGTTCTGTATATCAACGAAGAGATTCGGTATAAACGGATCGAGTTCGGATTACCGGTGGAAGATGAAAATTAAAACGCGTGGCTGGAACATGAAGAATAAGGCAAATGATCGATATAGTGAGCGCCGTAGCTCACGGAGCGCGAACGCGCGCAGTATGGAATAGAAAGGAGGAGAGAGTCAGTGGCAGATAATGCGAACAAAGAATCCGGGAAGATGTCCATGGCCGATAAGCTGGCTGCAGCGAAAGACGCTGTCGATGAAGCTGAAGATGTCCTTGAGACAGACGACCTGGAGGAGTTCGAAGAGGATGTGGAAGATACCAATGACGAGACCTCCGAAGATATAGTAGAGGTTGCCGATGATGTGGAAGAAGCTGCAGAGGACGCGGCGGATGAAGCGACGGAGACTGCAGATGCGGAGGAAACCGGTGCTGCAGTCGCAGCAGCCGTAGCGGATGTACCGGAAGTATCCGTCCCCGCGTTCACACCGCCCGACCGCTCCCGGACCACGCGCCAGGCTGCGCTGGACGCGGTAGCCAACGACGAGATCGCCAGGAAGCAGAGAACACTGAAGTACCGCATCAAGCGAAACAAGGCAAGCTACATCATGATGGGCCCGTATTTCATTCTGTTTTTCCTTTTTACGGTGCTCCCGGTGGTCATGTCCATCATCCTCAGCTTTACCTACTTCAACATGCTGGAGTTCCCGAAGTTCAACGGCTGGGACAACTACATCAAGCTGTTCCTGAATGATGATATCTTCCTGATCTCCCTGAAGAATACACTGATCTTCGCAGTTGTGACAGGCCCCATCAGTTACCTGCTTTGCCTGCTCTTCGCCTGGATCATCAACGAGTTCCGCCCGAAGGTAAGAACCTTCCTGACACTGATCTTCTATGCGCCCTCCATTTGCGGTAACGCATACATGATTTGGCAGCTGATCCTGTCTTCCGACCGTTACGGATACCTGAACGGTATCCTGCTGAAGCTGGGATTCATCAACGAACAGAAACTCTGGATGCAGGACGCAAACCTGATCCTGCCCTGCCTCATCGTGGTACAGCTGTGGCTGTCCCTGGGTACCGGATTCCTTTCCTTCATTGCGGGTCTGCAGACCGTAGATAAATCTCTCTACGAAGCAGCGGCCCTGGACGGAGTAAAGAACCGCTGGCAGGAGCTGTGGTATGTGACCCTTCCGGCCATGAAGCCTCAGCTGATGTTCGGTGCAGTTATGCAGATCACACAGTCCTTTGCGGTTGCGGACATTTCCATCAATCTGGCCGGAAATCCATCCGTCAACTACGCCGGCGCCACCGTGGTAACGCACCTTCTGGATTACGGCTCTACCCGTTTTGACATGGGTTACGCCTCAGCCATAGCCACCGTGCTGTTCCTGCTGATGGTGGGAACCAACAAGCTGGTCCAGAAGCTTCTGAGAAGGGTAGGTGAGTGATATGTCCAGACGCAAGAAAGAGCTGGCGGCACAGCCTCTCACTCACGGTGCTATCGTGATCCCGCCCCCGGTACCGGATGCCGATCCGGATGCAGTGGTTCGGCAGCTGATGAAGAAGACCTACAAGGAGAAGAAGCTGAACCGGTCCAAAGCCGGAAACGGATTGCTCTTCTTCATCATGATCATATGCGGCATCTTCATGTCACTGCCGCTGGTCATGATCGTGAATAACGCATTGAAGCCGTTGGATGAGATCTTCCAGTATCCTCCGTCGGTCTTCGTAAAGAACCCGACCCTGGAGAATTTCTCGGACCTGTTCCATGTCATGAGTGAATCCTGGGTACCGTTCTCGAGATACATCCTGAACACCATCATCATTACCGGCCTCGGAACCTTCGGCCACGTGCTGGTTGCCTCCCTGGCTGCCTACCCGCTGGCGAAGCATGACTTCCCCGGGAAGAAGGTATTGTTCAACATGGTCATCCTGTCCATGATGTTCTCCTGGACCGTAACACAGATCCCCAACTACATGATCATCAGCTGGCTGCACATCAACAACACGTATCTGGCTCTCATCCTGCCGGCATGGCAGTATGGTATGGGTCTGTACCTGATGAAACAGTTTATGGAACAGCTGCCCTCGTCCCTCATGGAATCGGCGCGGCTGGACGGTGCTTCCGAGTATAAGATCTTCTGGACTATCGTCATGCCAAACGTAAAGCCTGCATGGCTGACACTGGCTATCTTCCAGTTCCAGCAGATGTGGGGCAATACGGGTTCCATGTTCCTCCGGGACGAGCAGCTGAAACCTCTGCAGTTCGCACTGCAGCAGATCGCGGCAGGTGGTACGGCCAGAGCCGGCGCCTCCGCAGCGGTAACATTTATCATTGCGGCAGTGCCTATCATCTTCTTCCTGGCCTGCCAGAGTAACGTTTTGGAAACGATGACAACGTCCGGTATGAAGGAATAGGATTCCAAATGCTTTCAAGCATTTGGAATCCGTACATGCCCGAGCGCTTCCAGACATGGAGCGAAGTCCGGCCGAAGGCGGTTGCAAAGGCGGCATGACAATACGTTGAATTAATGAATAACGTCGGAATGGAACGGAAAACGAATATGAAAAAGTTGAAAAGCATAAAAAGAATATTCGGTGCCCTGGCCCTGGCGGCAGCGATCGCATTTACGCCCATGGCCGCCCGTGCGGAGGATGATGTTCCCTACGACACCTATAACTACAATTACTGGGAGGACATCGTAAAGACCCCTGCGGCATACACACCGGATGGAAATATCACCGGTCAGGACGTGGGGATTGATCCCTTCCGGGAGCCCCAGGACATGTGCATCTCCGATGCCGGAGAGGTCTATGTGGCGGATACGGGCAACAACCGTATCGTGGTCATGGATAACAAGATGACCAAGGTGAACCGGATCATTGATACCTTCACCAGAGACGGACAGGAAGATCATTTCAATGCTCCCTACGGTGTCTGTGTTTCAGAGAATAACCGGCTGTATGTGGCGGATTCCAACAACGCCCGGATCGTGGTACTGACGCCGGAGGGTGAATTCATCAAGGCCGTAAATGAGCCGAAGTCGGAGATCCTGGAGGAGAATTTTACCTTCATCCCCCTGAAGGTGACCGTGGATTATGCAGACCGTATCTACGTCATCAGCAAGGGCGCTTTCGAGGGAATCCTGCTTTTCGAGGCAGACGGTGTCTTCTCCGGTTATTTCGGAACCATCCCGGTTAAGATCTCTGTATGGGAGAAGTTCTGGCGGCGTTTCGCTTCCAAAGAGGAGCGGTCAAATACCCAGCTGTACATCCCCACGGAGTTCACGGGGATCGACGTGGACAGCGGCGGCTTCATCTACGCATCCAATATTGATTCCGAAGGCAAGCAGGCAGTACGCCGGCTGAATCCCCAGGGCAAGGATGTGATCCAGAAGGGTGAGAACGGAAATGTAGGCGGGGACATCCGCATCAGCAAGTACGGTGATTACGGCGGACCCTCCGAGATCGTGGATGTGGTATACCGGGAAAAGGGCAAGTATTCCCTGCTGGACCGGAAGCGCGGAAGAATCTTCACTTACGACAAAGAGGGAAATCTTCTGTACATCTTCGGCGGCATCGGCCTGCAGAAGGGTACATTCCAGACACCGGTAGCCATCGAGGCCATCGACGACGAGATCCTGGTGCTGGATGCAGGACGTAACAGCATCCTGAAGTTCCGGGAGACCAACTACGGTGCCCTCATCAATGACGCGGTAGGACTTCGGTTCGACGGCGACGAGACCCAGGCCATCGACAAGTGGCAGAAGGTACTGGAGCTGGATCAGAATAACGAACTGGCCAACAACGGTATCGGCAAGGCCTACCTCACCTCAGGTGACAATAAAACGGCCATGCATTACTTCGAGCTGGGCATGAACAAGAAGTATTATTCCATCGCATTTAAGCGGTACAGGAATCAGATCCTGGCAGACAACCTGACCTGGATCCTGTCCGGACTCATCGTCCTGATCGCAGCCCTTGTGATCTGGACCAGATGGAGAAATAAGAAGAAAGGTAAGAAGAGAGAGGAGGGATTGCTGTAGTGGGAAAGCAATTATCGAAAGATAAATGGAAATACCTCTTTTACACCATCAGCCATCCCGCGGACGGATTCTACGAGATCCGCCACAGAGAGCATGGCAGTGTGGTGATCGCTCTCCTGATGGTGGTGCTGTTCTCCGTGACATGGTCCGTCAATCGAATCGCCTCAGGTTTTGTCGTAAATGACGTGGATCCCAGGAATGTCAACTCCCTGACGGAGCTGATCACGGTACTGCTGTTTTTCTTCCTGATCTGCGTCAGCAATTGGTCCATCACCTGCCTCATGGAAGGTAAGGGAAGACTGAAGGATATCATCGTGGCCATCGGGTATTCCACCCTGCCGGCTACGGTCTGCGTCCTGATCGGAACCATCTTCAGCTGGTTCGTATCCAAGGATGAGGCGGCTTTCTATACAATGATCTGCGGCATCGGTATCGCCTACACGCTGTTTCTGATGCTGGTGGGGATCATGACGGTACACAGCTTCACACTGGGCAAGACTTTGATCACGCTGCTTCTCACTTTGGTGGCGATGCTGCTGATCATCTTCATCCTGCTCCTGCTGGTGGATCTGATCAACCAGGTTTACAGCTTTTTCTTTAGCATCTATCAGGAACTGATGTTCCGGGCATAGACGGGGAAAATGCAGATGCATGTCATTCTGAGGGAGTGAAACGACCGAAGAATCTCATAGGCGGGAAATAAACGCTTAGTAAGGAGACTTCGCATGGCGAGGACAAAAGAACAGAAAAAAGCGATGAAGGAGCTGAACCTGAAGAAGCAGCGGAAGAAGGTCAGCAAATGGGTGATCTGGGTGATCCTCGGTGCGCTGGCTATCTTCGCAGGCTACATGGCTTACTACCTGATCCGCTATAATTTCTACAATCATTATAAGGATTATCTCACGGACTATGAGATGCCGTCTGCCGGTGAGTTCAAGGCTCTTTCGGACAGCTCTCCCGCAGTGGAAGGATTTCAGCTGGCGGCGGAGACGGATGCCCTGAAGCTGTATGTGAAGACCGACGACGGAAGCATCGCCGTGTATGATAAGCGGAACGGCGAGACCATCTATTCCAATCCTCCGGGAGTGGACGAGGATAAGATCGTCAATCAGTCCAACCGTAACAATATGAAGAGTCAGCTGATCCTGGACTATTACAACACCCAGCGGATCGAGAATACCTTCGATTCCTTCAGTCAGGCAGTAGCCTACGATCAGATCAAAGCAGAAAGCATCGAGAACGGCGTTCGTGTCACCTATACCTTCGGTGACACCACCGCATCCACCGGTATCGTGCCCATTTACATTCGGCAGGAATCTCTGGACCGCGTACTGGCGCAACTGGAGAATGACGGCAAGAAGGATGCGGCCAAGTACACGAAGAAGAAGTTTATCAAGAGCGATCTCGGGGATGACATTCTGGTGATGTTGAGCAATACCCAGAAGGGTGTGGCAGAGCTTCGCCGGCTGAACGAGTACTTTGAAAGCGTAGGCTGGACCAAGGATGATTATGCACGTGAGATGGAGGTCGCCGAGGGCGAGGTGGAGGAGAACATCTCCTTTACGGTGCCTCTGGATTACACCCTGAAGGATGACTATCTGGAAGCCACTGTTTACATGAAGGGTGTGTCCGAGAGCGGCGGCGGTGCTATCCACAACATCCAGATGCTGAACTTCTTCGGTGCGGCAGGCAAGGACGAAAAGGGATACATGCTTCTTCCGAATGGCTCCGGTTCCATCGTCTACTTCAATAACGGCAAGGGAACCCTGCAGTCCGGAAATGACTACTCCGAGTACATCTACGGTATCGACCCCATGGTGGCTGAGTATACCGTCCGTGAGATCACCGAGAACTCCAAGATGGCCCTGTTCGGCATCTTCCGTGAGAGATCCGGGATCCTGGCCACCATCGAATCCGGTGCTTCCCTGGCGAATGTATCCGCAGGCGTAGCCGGAGATATCAACGAATACAACAACGTTTACACTACATTTACGGTACGTGGAAATGATACGCTGGCCATGTTCGGCACCACCGGTTCCGAGGCCAACCTTCCCATCGTGGAGAAGACCTTCTATGACAGCCCGCTGACCATGCGTTACACCTTCCTGACGGAGGAGAACAACGGCTTCGAAGGCGCAGCCAACTACTACCGGAACCGCCTGATCAAGGAAGGACGGCTGGAGGTTCGGGAAAGTGAAACCGGGGACGTCAAGCTGTACTACGACGTGATCTGTGGTGTGGAGGAGGACAAATCCTTCCTGGGCGTTAAGTACCGGGGGCTTCGGGCCATGACCACCTTCGATGAAGCGGGAGATATGGCGGAGGCACTGTCCGAGGCGGGAGTCACCAGTCAGGTCATGAACCTGCAGGGCTGGTCCGGCGGCGGATATTACCATGACACTCTGGGGAAGATCAAGGTGCCCGGCACTCTGGGCGGTAAGTCCGATCTGGAGAAGCTGACGGATAAGGTACAGGGCCTGGGAGGCTCTCTCTATGTAGACTGTGCATTCCAGAAGGTATCCGATGCCGGCAGCCGCTACTCCGCTTCCAACGAGAGCAGCCGCTACTACGGTACCGGTTATGTGGGCGAGTTCGGCGAGGTCAGCCCGGTAAATCTCAGGCAGACCGCAAGCTTTGGCTATGACGAAAACATTTACTATCTGATCTCTCCGAAGTTCCTGGTGCGTTACACCGAAGGCTTCACGGACAAGATTGATGATTACAGCGTGACCGGCATCTCCCTTCGGGATCTGGGTAACGTGCTGCAGTCTGACAAGCGGCGGACCAACGTGATCACCCGGGAGCAGGCTCTGCAGATTGTGAAGGCACAGTTCCAGAAGATGGAGGATACGGGGAAGAAGATCATGGTAAACGACGGAAATGATTATTCCTTCGCTTACGCGGATGATATCCTGAATGCACCCCTCTCCGACAATGATTACTATGTGATCGATGCGTCGGTTCCCTTCTATCAGATGCTGATCCACGGCAGTATCGACTACTGCGGTTCCGTCATCAATCTGGGAAATACCACAGATTCCCAGGAGATCATCCTGACGCTGATCGAGACCGGAACATCTCCCCATTTCGTCTTCACCGACAAGGAAGCGACGGAGATGAAGATGACTGGTCTTAACAAGATGTATTCCACCTCCTTCAATGTATGGAAGGATACGGCAGTGTCCATCTGGAAGGAGACAAATGCGGTGCTCAGCAAGGTGAGCGGCGTAGCCATGACAGGATATCAGGTGCTGAGTGAAGGCGTATCCGTCACCACCTATGCCAATGGCGTAAAGATTTATGTAAACCACACGGAGGAACGCGTGAGCGTAGACGGTGTCACCATCGAGCCGAAGAACTACGCCATCGGAGGATGATATGGGAGAGAAGAAGAAAAAACAGAAGATGACTCTTGCCCGTAAGCGTTCCATGAAAGGGTTTCTGTTCATCGTTCCGTGGCTCATCGGTTTCCTGGCCTTTTACCTGCGAAGCCTGATCATGACCGTACAGTTTTCCTTATCGGATCTGACGGTCAACAACGGCGGTGGATATACCCTGGAATTCGTAGGCCTGGACAACTTCCTGTTCGCCTTCCGTGGACACGGAACCTTTAAGCAGATCCTCACCACTTCCGTGGGGGATATGCTGATCGACGTGCCTCTCATCACCTTCTTCAGTCTGATGATCGCCATGCTTCTGAATCGGAAGTTCAAGGGAAGAACCCTGATGCGTGCCATTTTCTTCCTGCCGGTCATCCTGAACTCGGAAGCCATCCTGGCAGCCATGAAGGTGTCCGCCAGCATGATGATGGGCGGCCTTTCCTCTGCAGGTGCGGAGGTGGCTGAGGCAGCCAGCAGCGGCGTCGGAGTGGAGTATTATGTACAGATGTTCAGCTCTCTGGGTCTGCCTATGGGACTCATCGAGTATGTAGTCGGTGCGGTGGGACGAATCAGCGACATCATCAACGCGTCCGGCGTACAGATCATCATTTTCATCGCGGCGCTGCAGTCCATCCCCAGTTCCATGTACGAGGTGGCGAAGATCGAAGGTGCTACGGCATACGAAACCTTCTGGAAGGTTACCTTCCCCATGGTAATGCCACACATCATAACCGTGGTGGTCTACACGGTGGTGGACAGCTTTGTGAATTCAGAGGTTGTAAACCTGGCATACAATACGGCGTTCTCGGAGAAGAACTACGGACTGAGCTCCACCTTCTCCCTGATCTCAACGCTGATCACCTGTGCGATACTGGCCATAGTCGTCAGGTTTATACAAAAACGAACGTTCTACTATAACTAACGGAGAGGGGGTGACCTGAGCGTATGGAAAAGGCTGCAGAAGAATTAAAGGCAGCTGAGACGGCGGAAGCGGCAGAAGTAAATGAAGCGGTGGAAGCGGCTGAAGCAAATGAAGCGATTGAAGCAGCCGGAGCGGAGAAATCCGATGAGCTGGTGGCTGTGAATCCGAAGGGATTTCATCTCCGGAATATGGACATCAACACCAAGAGCAAGATCACGGATGGGTTTAAGAGCTTTTTCCTGGGTCTGTTCCGCTGGGTTGTCCTCATCGGTGTGGCCTACGTCATCGTAGGACCGGTGCTGGGTATCATCGCCAGATCCTTCTTCTCGGATGCGGATAACTACAACACCATGGTCTATATGATCCCGCAGAGCCCCACGATGGAGCGTTACGAGGTGGCATGGAAGACGCTGAACTATACATCGACGTCCATCAGTACCATCCTGTACTCTCTGTCACTGATGCTGATCCAGGTATTCATGTGTTCCATGGTTGGCTACGGATTTGCACGGTACGATTTCCCGCTGAAGAAAGTGCTCTTCGCATTTGTGGTTGTCATGATCGTCATTCCGACACATACCATCATGCTTCCGCTGTACATGACCTTTGCAAACTTTGATGTCTTTGGGATCCTGTCCCTGATCATGGGACAAAGTCCGAACCTGCTGGGAACGGTGTGGCCCATGTACATCATGACCTTTCTGGCCTGCGGCCTGAGGTCTGGACTGTATATCTACATTTTCAACCAGTTCTTCCGGGGGCTGCCGAAGGAGATTGAGGAAGCAGCCTATGTGGACGGCTGCGGCGTATGGTACACCTACTTCCGGATCATGCTGCGAAATGCAACACCGGCTGCCATCACTGTATCCATCTTCTCGCTGGTATGGCAGTACAATGACACCTTCTACGCGAAGCTGTTCAATATCAGCGATTCCATCCTGCTGTCCAAGCGGGTGGCCACACTGGCAGCCAACGTAGGAAATGTATACCGGATCTATGATCCCAATATCCTGCAGCTGTACATGGATGCCGGCATCGTGCTGGTTATGCTGCCGCTGGTGATCATCTACATCGTCCTGCAGAAGCAGTTCATCGAAGGCGTGGAGCGATCCGGTATCGTAGGATAAGAAACAATTCCCGCAGACGAGCCATAGGCACGGCAGATCCGCGGAGCGCGGATGGCATGACGTCGTGGCAGCGCAGCAAATGTATCAGGTAGTAATAGCGGGCGTGATGAGGACGCGTGACAAGGGGAGAATCCCCCTGTCGCGTAAATGTGACAGAGGGTTTGTCCCGATGTCACGCGTCTCCCCCGCTTAAGAAACTATAAAAATCACTTTAAGAGGAGGAATGAGAAGTGAAGAAGAAGCAACTTGCAACTATCGTTCTGGCATCCGCCATGATGGTGTCTTCCCTTGCTGCATGCGGCAACTCTTCCGATGGCACAACAACGTCATCCGGTGGAGAGGCTACTACCGCAGCTCCGGCAGCTACCACGGAAGCTAATACAGCTGAGCCGGATACCACAGCACCGGAGCCCGAGAAGGAGGCTGCCCCGAGTGTTGATTTCGAGGATGGCAAATCCGCATTTGCCGTTGTCGCAACCAATATCGGCGGCGCAGATCCGTCGGTAATGTCCGTAGTGGATGCCAATGGCTCCAAGGCACTGAAACTTGAGAATGCTGAAGGTGGCAAGATGTTCGTAGCCATCAATGTCAGCGCACTTCTTGGTGACAAGCTCGGCGATCTCAAAGAGATCCGCATGAACCTTGGCACAGAGAATGCAGACGGCTTTGCCGCATCCAGTGGTACTCTGTACTGCTATACAGGTGAGGACAACCATGAATTCAAGGCCGGCAACTGGTCTGTATACATTGACAGTGCAAATCCGAAGACGGCAAAGTTTGACGTCAGCGGCGCAGGATTCGTTGCAGGAAAGGATAACTACATCATCCTCTCCAAGGAAACAGATAACTCCAAGACAAAACCGTCGAACCTGCTGATCGACAACATTGCATTCCTGAATGCTGCAGGTGAGACACTGGCTGCAGATACTTCAGTTGAGTTCGGTAATCCGGCAGGCTTCTCATCTGCAAGTGATTCCGCAAACCTCTTCGGCCTCGTGAAGCCGGTGAACTGGGAAGGCTTCGCAGTAAAGGGCGACGGCTGGGCACAGAACGGCGTGGCTATGACAGAAGAGATCAAGGCTGCTCTGGTTCCGGGTTCCGTGATCGAGATCAAGTTCAAGTCCGAGACCGGACATATGTGGGTAGTCATGAATGAGGCAGAGGTTGGCTGGAGCCGTGTAGGCGTAGGCGACTGGGATGGTTCCGGTCAGCAGTATGCATACATCAACAATGCAGGCGATACCTGCCAGGTAACCTACGAGCAGATCGCAGCAGTCTGCGGCGATGACATCGCAAAGTGGGGCTCCATGATCCAGTGCGAGTCCGACGGTGCATGGGAGGTTAGCTCCGTACGCGTAGGTACTGCAGCACCTATGCCGGCTCTGACACACGCAGTGAACTGGGAAGGCTTCGCAGTAAAGGGCGACGGCTGGGCACAGAACGGCGTGGCTATGACCGATGAGATCAAGGCAGCTCTGGTTCCTGGCTCCATGATCGAAGTAAGCTACAAGTCCGAATCCGGAAATATGTGGCTGGTTATGAACGAGGCTGAGGTTGGCTGGACACGTGTCGGCGTCGGTGATGCAGACGGTTCCGGACAGGGCTACATCGTTCAGACAGGCAGCAAGGCATACATTCCGTATGAAATGATTGCACAGTACTGTGGTGACGATATCGCAAAGTGGGGCTCCATGATCCAGTGCGAATCCGATACCGCATGGGAAGTATACGGCGTACGTGTAGGTACCGCAGCAGAGTTTAAGGCAACCAATGCACACATCGAGCTTGGCACAGGCAAGAAGGGTGACGGCTGGGCACAGGACGGCTTTGATCTTACGGAAGATATGATCGCAGCACTGGTTCCGGGTTCCGTGATCGATATCAGCTACAAGTCTGAGACCGGTGAGATCTGGGTTGTTATGCCGGATGCAGCAGCAGGCTGGAAGCGTGTAGGTGTAGGCGATTATGATGGCTCCGGACAGGGCTACGCTCTGTTTGACGGCAGCCACTGCCAGATCTCATATGAGATGATCGCTGAGCAGTGCGGCGAAGACAAGTCCACCTGGGGTGCCCGCATTCAGTTTGAAGCATCTTCAGCATGGGAAGTAAACGGTGCATGGATCAGCAACGCAAAGGTGCCTGGTGACAACTAATCATTCACAGGTATTCATATTGAATTATTGTCATCCCCAGGAGCGAAGGTGACGAAGGATTCCTGACCGGATTCTTCGTCCCCGGCTCCGGATGACAGGAAAGATCATAAGGAGGATCATACAGAAATGAGAAAAATCAAGAAACTGACAGCCCTTGCACTGACAGCCACCATGGCACTCAGTATGGCAGCCTGCGGTTCCAATTCCAGCGGAACCACATCTTCAGGCAGTGGAGACACAAGTGCTCCTTCATCTTCCGCAAGCTCTGAGGGAGATACTCAGGCAAGCACAGGCGGATCTGAGAGCAAACTTCCGAAGCATGAGGGCAGCGAGCCCCGTACCATCCGTATCGGTACCTGGTATGATATTTACTATGACAGCACACACAAGGACATCCATGATGACCCGTCGGTATCCGATGAGGAGCTGGCACAGATGATGTTCGATAACCTGAAGCGGGTTGAGGAGAAGTACAACGTACGTATCGAGTACGTGAACCTGACCTATGACGGAATTCAGGAGTCCATCAATACCTCCGTTCTGGCAGGTAAGCCGGACTGCGATATCTACCTGACCGAGCCTGCATTTGGTATCCCTGCGGTTGCTAACGGATATGCAACCGACCTGTCCAAGGTTCTTCCGGCAGATGCTGATATCCTGACAGATCAGAACTATCTGACCACCATCAACATCAACGGTTTTGACGGAACCTACTTCATGCTGCCGGTAGGCGGTGAGTCCATCCCCGGTTCTTCCTACGTACTGTCCTTCAACAAGAAGATGCTGGACGACGCAGGTCTTGAGAACCCCAACGCACTCTATGAGAGAGGCGAGTGGACCTGGGATAAGTGGAGAGAGTACCTGATGAAGCTGACCAAGGATTCCGATGGTGACGGCGTCACAGACGTATACGGCTTCGGTTCCAGATATGACTGGCTGTTCGAGTACCTCAACATGAGCAATGGTACTTCAGTTGCTTCCAACCAGAAGGAGAACCTTTCCAGCAAGGAAGTTGGCGAGACACTTGATTTCATCTACAACATGTACAATGTAGATCACGTAGCAAGACCGTGGAATGAGGAAGACTGGAACGACAACCAGAACTCCTACATCAACGGTGAAGTAGCATGCTGGTTCAGCCAGGCATGGATCGTAGACTCCAACAAGGATGCAGATGCAGGTCTTGAGGAGATCTGGGTTCCGATGCCCATCGGTCCCTCCGGCAATAAGGAAACCAACGCACGTAAGAACGCAGCTTCCGGTGCAGCTTACTTCATCCCGCAGGGTGTAGAGGATCCGTATCTGGTATACATGGTATTCCAGGAGTACAAGGATTACTACGGAGACGATTTCGAGCAGAGAGATTACGTAAATGACTGGTGGCACAACAACGCTCTGACCGAGGATAACTACAATGTAATGTACTACTGTGGTGAGAAGACCGGTATCGACCTTTGGAACGCTATGGGCGTTGACTATCAGTTCCCGCTTCTTCTGAAGGGTGAGCAGACAGCAGCTCAGTTCCAGGAGACAAACAAGCAGCTGGTTCAGACTGCACTGGATTCCATGTTCAAGTAAACAGATCAGGATGTGATCCACAGCTTCGGTGCGGATCGCAAAATAAGGACTTTTCGGAGAAGCCTACGCTGCAAAAAGTGTGGCGTAGGCTCTCTTTGTCTGAAAAATGAGGTGGAAATGTTCTCACCGGACGGAAAACTGGCCAAAACCATGAATATGATCTTCGATATCCTGATGATCGGAGTTCTGTGGCTTCTATGTTCGCTTCCGCTGGTCACCCTGGTGGCCTCGACGACAGCGGCATATTACGCCATGGCTAAGGTCGTGCGCTTCAAAACAGGCTATATGTTCCGGGAATTCCTCCACGGGTTCAAAATGAACCTGAAGGCATCGGTGATCCCCGGGCTGATTAATGTGATCGTGACCGCGGTTCTGGTGGTGGATATCTACTGGCTCTGGAACAACCGCAGCAAGCTGAATGATGCCATGTGGGTGGTCCTTGTGGGGGTCAGCTTCCTGTATCTGGCCTGTGTGTTGTACTTCTGTCCCTTCCTGTCCCGCTTCACCAAGAAGAACGGACAGCTCTTCAAGATGTCTGCCTATGCAGCCTTTCATTTCCTGCCGGTTACGGTGGGGATACTCCTGGTGGTTGCATTTACCCTGGCAGGGGCATATCTCATGCCCTGGTTGGTGGTATTTCTGCCGGGAGCCATGATCTATCTGGCAACCTATCCCATGGAATATGTGATGCGCAGGTTTATGAAGAAGCCGGAACCGGGCAGCCCCGAGGAGCAGGCCTGGTACTGGGGCAAAGCGGCGGAAGAGGATGCTCTGGAGGAAGAGGAGGGACTGACGGAGGCTGACCGTGCAGCCCAGGAGGATGCGGTCATCCGAAGGAAGGCCGGTGAGAAGAAGAGTATTCTGTGGGGCGACAAGCATCGCAGAAACCACTGAAGCCTGACAGGATATGCATGTCATCCGGAGCAGAGCGGGGGATCCTGGCTGCGAAGCAGCAGGTCACCCAGAGCAAGATGAAGGATCCTGGATGCAAAGCAGCAGGTTACCCGAGCAAGGTGAAGGGTCCTGGCTGAGAAGTATGTCGATCCTGACAGGAAAAAAACAGGAGATTAAGAATATAAGGAGACAGAATATGTCGAAAGTACAGATGTTAGGTTGTGATCCGCTTCCGAATATCCCCTGGCAGGAGAGACCGGAAGGGATCAAGGATGCTCCCATCTGGAGATATACCGAGAATCCAATCATCGGACGTAATCCGGTGAAGGGAGTGGCGCGCATCTTCAACAGCGCGGTGGTTCCCTTCGAAGGAAAGTATGTCGGTGTGTTCCGCGGGGAGCAGAGAAACGGTGTGTCCATGATCTACTTCGGAAGAAGTGAGGATGGAATTCACTGGGAGTTTGAAGAAGAGAAGATTCATTTTGTAAATGAGGCAGGAGAGCCCTTCCAGCCGATCTACGCCTATGATCCCCGTCTGGTAAAGGTGGAGGATACCTATTACACCATGTGGTGCCAGGATTTCTACGGTGCATCCATCGGTCTGGCAAAGACAAAGGATTTCAAGACATTTACCCGTCTGGAGAACCCGTTCATTCCCTTTAACCGGAATGCGGTGCTCTTCCCGCGGAAGATCAACGGCAATTATGTGATGCTGAGCCGTCCGTCGGACAGCGGTCACACACCCTTCGGTGACATTTTCCTGTCCCAGAGCCCGGATATGACCTATTGGGGCAAGCACCGTCATGTGATGGGACGCAGCTCCGAGTGGTGGGAGTCCCTTAAGATCGGCGGCGGTGCCGCTCCGATCGAGACCTCGGAGGGCTGGCTTCTGTTCTACCACGGCGTTGCGGGAACCTGCAACGGATATGTATATTCCATCGGTGGAGCGATCCTGGATATCGACAATCCGTCGGTTGTGAAGTATCGCTGTGAGAACTTCCTCCTTACACCGGAGGAGTGGTACGAGGAGCGGGGATTTGTAGGAAATGTTACGTTCCCCTGCGCAACGGTGCATGATCCGGAGACCGGACGTATCGCACTGTATTACGGCTGTGCAGACAGCTATGTAAGCCTGGCTTTCTGCGAGCTGGATGATATCGTTGATTACATCAAGGAAAACAGCGTAACCCGTGGGGATGATACCGAGGAGGGTATCCGCTAGTCAGCGTAACCCGTGGGGATGATACCGATGAGGGTATCCGCCGGCACAGGGATCGCTGCATTTGGAACGCTGTAGGAACAGTATGCATTTTGATGCTTCGGCTTCGCCTCAGGATGACGGGTTGCAACAGGATAAGCGTAACGGCTGAAGAACCTGTCATTCTGAGCGAAGCGAAGAATCTTTCCATATAAGGTTAAATGCTATGATGAATAAGCAGGACAACGATCTCTTCGGGATCGAATATAACGAAGAAAACAGATGCTTCACTTTGCAGATGGAGCATTCCACATATATTATGGGCCTGGCAGGAGCCGAGATTCAGGCGCAGACGGGTTCGGAAGGCATGGCCGGGAGAAAGGACTACCTGGGCCATGTTTACTATGGGAAGAAGGTGCGTTCCGGTGCGGGACGGGCACTTCTTCGTGAGAAGGAATACAGCTATATGGACGGAAAGCCGGGGGATAAATGCACCTTTATGGACGGCTTTCCTTTTGAATACAGCTTCGGGGGAACCGGGGATTTTCGTCCGGATTCTCTGGAGGTACGAAACGCGGATGGATTTGTCGGATGTGAGCTGACCTACCGTGGATACAGGATCTTTGACGGAAAAAAGAAGCTGGAAGGTCTTCCGGCCACCTTCCCGGGAAAGAGCGCTTCCGCATCCGGGATATCAGAAGACACAAAAACCCTGGAGATCGATCTGGAGGATACTGCTCTGGGCCTGGTGGTGACACTGTCCTACAGCATCTTCCGGGGATTGGACGTGGTGGCACGGAGCGTGCGGGTCGCAAATGAAGGAGCACGTGCTGTGGCGCTGGAGAAGTGTTTAAGCGCATGCATCGAGCTCCCCTGGGAGAACCGGGAGATCGTAACCCTGTCCGGTTCCTGGGCCAGGGAGCGGAGCATTGACCGCCGTCCCATCGGCCATGGCCGGGTGGAGGTGGGCTCCAAACGCGGTATCTCCAGTCACCAGGAGCATCCCTTCCTGGCAATCTGCAGTGAGGATGCGGGAGAGGAGAAGGGTGAGGTTCTGGCCATGTCCTTCGTATACTCCGGAAGCTTTACAGCAGAGGTGGAACGGACGCAGCATGATGCGCTTCGGGCAGGCATGGGACTCTCGGACCATAATTTCAGCTGGACCCTGACACCCGGATCTTCCTTCCAGGCACCGGAGGTACTGCTGGTGTACTCGGCGGAGGGCTTTGGCGGCATGAGCCGTACCTTCCATACACTCTTCCGGGAGCATCTGATCCGCAGCCCCTGGCTGCATAAGAAAAGGCCCATCCTGATCAATAACTGGGAAGCGACGTATTTTGATTTTAATAAAGAGAAGCTGCTGGAGATCGCCCGTGTGGCCAAGTCCGCAGGCATCGAGATGCTGGTGATGGACGACGGCTGGTTCGGTCGCCGCAGCAGTGACAACAGTTCCCTGGGGGACTGGGTGGTGAACGAGGAGAAGCTGCCGGGAGGCATGAAGGCACTGGCGGATGAGATAAATGCCCTTGGCATGGAACTGGGTGTCTGGTTCGAGCCGGAGATGATCTGTCCGGACTCCGACCTCTACCGCGATCATCCGGACTGGGCGCTGGCCATCCCCGGACGGGCAGCCTCCGAGTGCAGAAGCCAGTTCGTGCTGGATCTCACCCGTCCCGAGGTGCGGGACTACGTGGTGGAGATCATCTCCGGGATCCTTGAAAGCGCCAACATAGCTTATGTGAAATGGGACATGAACCGTCCTCTGACGGATCTCGGCAGCACCATGACGGCAGGAGGAGAAATCCTGCACAGGTATATGCTGGGGGTTTATGAGCTGCAGGAGAGGATCCTGGAACGGTTCCCGAAGCTGCTGTTGGAGAACTGCACCAGCGGCGGCGGACGTTTCGACCCGGGCATGCTGTATTACAGCCCGCAGATCTGGTGTTCCGATGACACGGATGCCATGGAACGGCTGTCCATCCAGGAGGGTACGACCCTCATCTACCCCCCAAGTGCGGTGGGAGCACATGTCAGCATCTGCCCCAATCATATCGTGGGACGCACTACGTCCTTTGCTACCCGCGGGGTTGTGGCACTGGCTGGAACCTTTGGCTATGAGCTGGACATCACGAAGCTTTCCGAGGAGGAGCTGGCTGAGGTCCGGGGACAGGTGGAGCAGTATCACGCATATAACGATCTGATCCGGGAAGGAGATTTCTTCCGGATCTGCAGCATGTCACCGCTTTCAAAGAACAACACGGATCGTCCGTCCTATGCATGGATGAGTGTGGCGGGAGACAGGAGCGAGGCGCTTCTATCCTACGTGCAGGTACGGGGTGGCGCGAATCTCCGGTCGGAGGTGCTGTATCTGCAGGGACTGGATCCCAAAGGAGTTTATCAGCTGCAGGACGGACGGCAGTTCGGCGGTGATGAGCTGATGAATATGGGCTTTGTGACAGACAGGATCTGGGGAGACGGCGCATCGACGCTGTATCATTTCGTAAGGGTTTCCTGACGACAGGGACGAAGGGATTCCGTGGCCTGTGGCTCCGGAATAGAAATATATGTCTTCCTAAGCACGAAGTGCGAGGGATACCGGTGACCGGTAAGGACGAAAGGATGGTTCCTGCTTCGCACCGGGAAGGACTACGCAGAGGAAGGATAAAGAGATGACACTCACAGTAGATCAGATGAAGAAGAACGAAAACCTGTACTTCCAGGGCCGGATCCTGTGGAAGGATCGTATGGCGGTGCTGGGGTATACCAATTCCAGCTTTACGGTTCATTTCCGGGGAACGAAGTTCAGCGCCGTGCTGCGGACGGGAGAGAATGATCCTATCAATGCTCCGGCAGTGCGGATCTATGTAGACGGGGAAGCCGTGTCGGAGCATGTACTGGAGACCGTGGTACAGGAGCTGACACTCTTTCAGTCGGAGCAGCCGGAGGAGCATACCATCCGTGTGGTGAAGTTCACGGAGGCGGGCATGTCCTATGTGGGACTGACGGTGCTGAATTATGACGGAGAACTGCTGCCGGTGCCGGAGGACACCCGGACGAAGGCGCTGTTCATCGGTGATTCCATTACCTGCGGTTTTGGTGTTCTGGGGGCGCCGGATGCCGAGTATACACTTAGGGACGAGGACGGAGAGCTGTCCTACGCCGGTGTGCTGGCAAAGCGTATGAACTGGAATGCGGAGTGGGTTTCCGTGTCGGGGCACGGTATGTTCGCGGAGTATACCGGAGATCCGGAGAATGTCCTGCCCCGGGAATTCCCGTATACCAACTGGTTTTATGACAAGGAGATCCGGGAAGACTACAGCCGGTTCCAGCCGGATATCGTGGTGATCAATCTGGGGACCAATGATCAGGATCCCATGAAGGCAAATCCCTGGGTTAGGAAGGGTTTCCTGAGCAAGTATGAAACCTTTCTGTACACGCTGAGGATCGCCTATCCAAAGGCGAAGATTCTTTGTGTGCTGGGAACGCTGGCGCCGGGAATGTTCCCGCTGGTGGAGCAGGTGATCGAGAAGGTGAAGAAAGAAGGCATGGAGGAGGTTTACGGACTGGAGCTTCCCTTCCATGATGTGGAGCATGACGGCATGGCCTGCGGGCATCCGTCGAAGATCACCCATGAAAAGGATGCAAAGCGCATCGAAGATTTTGTACGAAGCTATATGGGGTTGTAAAAACATGTCATTCTGAGCCGGATTGTACAGGCGTTCCGGTGCTTTGTGCGCGGTGGCGCATACGGACAGGGAATGCGTAGCAGTGCGAAAGCTCCTTTGGTTCAGGATAACATGGAAATGATATAGGAGAGGGAGATAAGCGGGGATGAGACTTGCGGCCATATTTTCAGACCATATGGTCTTACAGAGAGAGAAGGAAGTCCGTGTCTTCGGTGAAGCGAAGGATGGAAGCAGGATACGTGTGGAGATCGACGGAACCGCTGCGGAAGATGTGGCGGTGGGGGGACATTTCCTGGTGCGGCTGCCTGCTCACGAGACCGGTGGCCCCTATACCATGACTGTGACGGAGACACCCATGGAGGGTCGTGTCGGGACAGCCGGTGGACAGAACACGGAAGCAGCAGGATGGGACAGGAAGCCCGGAGCTGTCAGCCGGAGGGTCATACAGGACGTGTACTACGGTGAAGTGTGGATCGACAACGGTCAGTCCAATATCGAGTTCGAGCTGCAGAATGCGGATGGCGGTGAGCAGGAGCTTGCTACTGCGGATCTGCCGGAGGTGCGGTATTTCAAATGCATCAAAACTCCGGTGATCGATGACGCGGTGCTGGAACAGGAGGCAGGACAGACCTGGCGAAGCCTTCAGAACGGAAACTTCCGGGATGTGTCCGGAGTGGGTTACTTCTTTGCGAAGAAGCTGCATGGGGCACTGCAGGTTCCGGTAGGGATCATCGACTGTTACCAGGGAGGAACCTCCATATCCTGCTGGCTGTCGGAGGAGCGGCTGGCCAGGTATCCGGAAGGACGTATATATCAGGAAGAATATGCAGCGGCCATCGAAGGTCAGTCTGAGGAGGATTATGACCGGCTGCTGCTGGAATACAATGCCATGGTGGAGCGGCATCTGACTCTGGCGGCGGAGGCAAGGGCGAAGAATCCGGACATTACACCGGAGGAGCTTTCGGCAGTGGCAGGGGATTATCCCTGGCCGCCTCCGAAGGGACTTCGGTCGGCCTTCCGTCCCAGCGGGGTGTATCATACCATGCTGGAGCGCATTGCTCCTGTGGCAGCCCGGGGAATCCTGTATTATCAGGGAGAAGAGGACAGTCCGAAGGCATCGGGGTATATGGTGCTGCTTACGGAGCTGATCCGGGAGTTCCGGGAGCTCTTCGAGGAGAATGCTCTGCCGGTGGTGATCCTGCAGCTGCCCATGTTCATTGGACGCGGATGTGAGGATCTGCGGGACTGGGCGTATCTTCGGGAAGCCCAGGAGAAGGCGGTGCTGTCCACAGACCATGCACTTCTGGTGCCCCTCATTGACTGCGGAGAGTATGACAATGTACATCCCACGGATAAAACAACTCCCGGCGAACATGCAGCGCGGGAGGTGCTGGAAGGCATTTACGGAGACCGAAAGGATGGCGCCCGCAGCATGCACGTCAGCGAGATCCAGTGGAAGCGGGGCGAGCTGGTGCTGCATTTCACAAATACCTACGGAAATGTAACCATCGGTGAGAATTCCCTCCTGGATCTGAGAAAGGAACGGGGCGTCCGGGATGCACGGCATGTCTTCGGCTTTGAGGTCCGGCCCGCAGGGCAGGAGGAGTGGATCGTGCCGAAGGTGGTGATCGACGGCGAAGAGGTGCGGATCCTGGCGGAGCAGCCCGTGGAAGGCATCCGTTATGGATTCTTCAACTACGGCAAGGTGAATCTCTACAACGCAGCAGGGCTTCCCCTGTGTCCCTTCCAGAGAATGAAATATTAAATCCCGACGGGGGGCAGCGAAAGCTGTCCCCGTTTTGTATGGAAGGCACGCCTGACATCGGATTTCAGGCAGACTGCATCCTGCCCGCGTCTGTTCAGAAGGAGCAAAATATGTTACTATAACTGTATATGGAGGAGAACTATGGAGAGACGGAAGAGATTCAGTATATCGATGGTGTGGCTGCTGGCCGCCATCGCATGTTTCCTGTGGCTGCTGCCGATAGTGGCCCGGGCAGAGGGGGAAGATCCGGTGGTGGATCATGGTATCCCTGTGATCTACATCCACATCGATGAGTCCGAGGTGACTATTGAGGATATGAACACAGACCCGGAGCACAACACCACCTGCACGGGGACCATGGATATCGTGGTGCCGGATGGGTTCCGGTTCAGTGATATGCCGGATGCGGAGCTGGAGAGTGTCAGTGGTCTGGCGATGACCATTCGGGGACGCGGGAATTCCACCTGGAAATATGACAAGAAGCCCTATAAGATCAAGCTGGACAAGAAGGCGGATCTTCTGGGGATGGGTACCAACAAGCATTGGGTACTTCTGGCAAATGCCGTGGATGAGACGCAGATGAAGGACCGTTTCACCGCATGGCTGGGAGAGCAGATGGGCTTTGCATTTACGCCACAGTGCGTTCCTGTGGATGTGGTGATGAACGGAACGTATCTCGGAAGCTACAATCTGGCGGAGCATGTGCGGGTGGGCACGAACCGGGTGGAGATGAACGAGCTGAAGGAAGGGGATACGGATCCGGAGGTCATCACCGGAGGGTATCTCATTCAGTTCGGAGATCAGACTGCGGAGGGCTACGGAGGCAACTTCCGGACAGATCGGGGTGTGAATCTTACGAACCATACCCCGAATTTCGAACCGGCAGACGGCGGTTACGAAAATGAAGCGCAGAAGACCTATATCCGCAGCTACATCCGGAAGTTTGAGGATGCTCTCTATGGAAAGGATTTCAAGGGAGAAGACGGAACAGCCTACCGTGATCTCATGGACATGAAGTCAGCGGCGGATTACTGGCTGATCCAGCAGATCTCCCTGAACGGAGATGCATACAATACGGGCAGTACCTATTTCTACAAGGAGCAGGATGAGGAAGGAAGTCTTGGGAAGATCTACTGGGGCCCGCTGTGGGATTTTGATATTGCCTGGGGCATGGTCTTCCAGGATTCGGAAGAAGGACTGGATGCGGAAGGCTTCATGATCGAAGGCGTGTGGATCCCGGCGATGCTGTATGATTCGGCTTTCCGGCAGGAGGTAAAACGGGAGTGGCAGGTGCTGCGGGAGAAGCTGCTGGAAGCATCGGAGGACGGCGGTCTGCTGGACGGGTACTATGAGGAGATCGTGGCCTCCCAGGCGGCGGATCAGGAGATATGGAACCTGGAGGACGAGCATACCTTCCGGGAAAATATCGACGGATTGAAGAAATGGATCCGGCTTCGGACGGCCTGGTTTGATGCGCATATCGGGGATCTGGATACGGAGATCTGCCGGATCACGTGGCAGGATGAGGGACAGGAAGATAATTATACCTATGTTGCGAAGGAAGGCTATATCTATTATCGGACGCCGGAGAAGGAAGGATATGTCTTCCTGGGCTGGCAGCGGCCGGACGGGTCCCTGTTTAAGAAGGGTGACGAGGATCAGACGGCGACGGAAGACCAGGTGTACAAGGCAAAGTATATTGAGAAGTCAAAGGCTACGAAGGCAGACGAGATCCTGTTCCAGAGAAAGGAATTCTGGGGAAATCTGTCTGATCAGTATTCCCGGGTGGAGTATTCGGTATTTCCCGAGGATGCCCAGGATCAGTCCGTGATCTGGACCTCTTCGGATGAGGGTGTTGTCCGTGTTTCCTCCGATGGGGTTGTGGAAATGTTGGGCAAAGGAACCGCGACCATCACGGCAGAGCTGCCCACAGGGACGAAGAAATCCGTGAAGTTTGCGGTGGTGGACGGAAATCAGCCCGAACCTTCATCTGTGAGCTTTAGCACGAAGACACTGCAGCTGAAACCGGGAGAGCACGCGGGAATTACGGTATCGATCCTTCCGCGGCTGGCTTCCATCGGAAGTGCGTATCTGGAGATCGATGATCCCTCCGTTGCCGAACTGACTCCGGGCGGAGCGCTGATCGCAAGGCAGGAAGGGGTTACAAAGGTTCGGGTCTATGTATTCTCCGTATCCGGGGAAACCCAGGTGACGGCGGAGTGCACTGTCCGGGTCATCGGTGGCTGGAAGAAGTCAAAAGGCGGCTGGTGGTACAGCCTGGGCGGCGGTGATTATTACAGGAATACATGGAAGAAGATCGACGGCAAATGGTACTATTTCCATGACAGCGGTTATATGGCTTACAGCGAGTTCGTCAGGGGCTGGTGGATCGGGAAAAACGGTGTGCAGAAGGATCCGGTACGGTGCAGCTGGCATAAAGCGAAGCGCGGCTGGTGGTACGGCGTGAAGGACGGCTGGTACGCCGCAGGACGTTCCTACGTGATCGACGGAGTGAAGTATTCATTTGACAAAGCTGGATATTTGCGTGAGTGATATAAAGAGGAGAAATAACTATGGATGTACATGAGATTCTTGCGGCGTGTGACCACACGCTTCTGCAGCAGACAGCCATGTGGGAGGAGATCCGGGGACTGCTGGATGATGCCATCAAATATCAGACAGCTTCGGTGTGTATCCCGCCCTGCTATGTGGCGCAGGCAAAGGAGTACGCGGGAGATCGGATGCGGATCTGCACGGTGATAGGCTTTCCCAACGGAAATATGACCACCGAGGCGAAGGTGTTCGAGACGAAGGATGCCGTAGCAAAGGGTGCGGACGAGATTGATATGGTAATCAATATCGGCCGGCTGAAGGCCGGGGAGTATGATGCGGTTCTGGCGGAGATCCGCGCTATCCGGGAAGCCTGTAACTGTCGGATTCTGAAGGTGATCATCGAAACCTGTCTCCTGACAGAAGAAGAGAAGATAAAAATGTGTGAGATCGTGACGGAGTCCGGTGCGGACTTCATCAAGACGTCCACCGGTTTTTCCACGGGAGGCGCAACATTTGCGGATGTGGAGCTGTTCCGAAAGCATGTGGGACCGAATGTGAAGATCAAGGCTGCAGGCGGAATTGCGACGCTGGAGGACGCAGCGCAATTCTTGGAGCTGGGAGCCAGCCGCCTGGGCACCAGCCGGGTGGTGAAGCTGGTGAAGGCTGCTGAATGATCGATGCGACCTATGGGCAGGCATGCCTGTCTGCAGACAATATGGAATAGTGATGACCTGACAGATGGACGAGGCTTCTGTCGGGCAGGCGCAGGCAAGTGAATTTGCCTGCGCTTTCTTCGTTCGTATGGATTGATTTTCATGGGGAGAGAGAGTAAAATATAGGTTGGTTTTCCAAGGCTGACGAAGAGATTGTTCTCCGGTCAGCTGCGACGACATTTTGTAACAGAAAGGAAGTCTTGCCTGTGGATAAAAAGAAGAAGGTGCGGATGATCCTGATCTTCCTGCTTCTGGCTGCTGTCTTCCTGGCGGGAGCAATTCTCCTGCAGGGAAAGTACGAGAAGCATGAGTCGATCAAGCTGGCCATGCGGGACGCCGTGCTGCATGAGGACAATCGAATAGCATTCTTCGGCATGGAAGTGAATCCTGCGGTGATCTCGGGCTTCACGGTGACAGGGGTCCTGCTGCTCTTCGCGCTGGTGATCCGGATATTTGTCATCCCCCGGTTCAAGCTGATGCCGGGGAAATTTCAGTTGCTGATCGAGGAGTGGGTCAGGTTCTTCGACAACCTGGCCAAGGGCAACAGCCCACACAGGAACGGTTTCCTGGGCATGTATCTCTTCGCAGCGGGCTCCTACATTTTCGTGGGAACCTGTTTCGAGCTCTTCGGTGTGCAGGCTGTGACCACGGAGGGGAATTCCATCTCCCTGCCGGCTCCGCTGGCGGATATCAACGGCGCCATCATGATGGGATGTCTCTCCTATCTGGTGATCCTGTCCGGAGGTATCGCAGGAAACGGACTGAAGGGCGTGGGCAAGACCTTTAAGGACTTCTCGCTTCCGATCTCCATGAGCTTCCGACTTTTCGGAGCTCTGCTGTCCGGAGCGCTTGTTACGGAACTGGTTTACTACTACATCATGCTGAGTTTCGTGCTTCCGGTTGTGGTGGGCGTGCTGTTCACGTTGCTGCATGCGCTGATCCAGACTTACGTACTTACAATGCTGACCTCCGTCTTCTACGGAGAGGTGTCGGAGGTACATCCGCCCAAACCTAAGAAAGAGAAGAAGTCGAAGAAGCAGAAGGCGGAAGCGGTTGCGGAGTAAGCGGCAGATAAACGGACGAAAGAGGAGAAACCGACAATTCGCCGGAATTGATATTGAAATATGAACCGAGCCGCACTGTCAGGTGCGGAAGAGAATCAGGAGGACGAAAATGAAACAGAAGACATTGAAGAAGCTGGCTATCGGACTGGGGATCGCAATCACGCTGTTGCTGGGAATTGTTATCGCAGGACCGTCGATCGTACAGGCAAGAGAGAACGGAAAGGCCGTTACATCCACGCAGGCTGTGGTCAGCGCCGAGAAGGTTGATGCAGGCAGCGGAAATGTACAAAGTGATACGGCTGTAATATCGGAAGATATTGTGATGCAGGAGGATACAGGTTCCAAGGCCCTGGCAGCGGCCATCGCAGTCGGACTTGCGGCAGCGGCCGGTGCGATCGCCATGGGTATCGCCATCGCGAAGTCGGCGGAGGGTATCTCCCGTCAGCCGGAAGCGGAAGGAAGCATCCGGACCACATTGATGCTCGGTCTGGTATTCATCGAGACGGCGATCATTTATGCATTGATCGTGGCCATACTTATTATTTTCGTCATGTAAAGATCCTTCGTGTTACAGCATCCGGAATGACAGCTGCATGCCGTTCCGGACGAAACGAAGAATCCTGAGATTACGCATAGGAGGCACAACATGGACGGAATTCCATTAAATATAGATCTCCAGCAGATCCTCTTACATCTTCTGAATTTTACGCTCCTTTTCGGGGGGCTTTATTTCCTGCTGTATAAGCCGGTGAAGAATTTCATGGCGAAGCGGGAGGATGAGTACCGGAAGATGCAGGAAACTGCGGATGAGGTCCTGGAGAAAGCCGAGTCGGCGAAGCATGAATACGAGGGCAAACTGGCCGGACTGGATCAGGAGATCGCGGCGAAGAAGAAGGCCGCTGCGGAGGAACTGGAGCAGATGCGCCGTACACGGGAGCAGGAGGCTGAGGAAACTGCCCGGAAGATCGTGGCGGATGCGAAGGACGAAGCAAGAGCCATGCGTGAGCAGATCGTGGACGGAGCCCGCAAGGAGATCACGGAAATGGTGGAGCAGGCAGCGGAGAAGATCCTGATCTCCGAGGATGTGTCCACGACCTACGATGCATTCTTAGAGGCGGCGGAAAGGAGTGTACCGGATGGAAACTCCTAATACAACGCCGAAGAAAGCCCGCCTGTACTCCGGGGAAGCCCCCAGTGAGGAACAGAGACAGCGCTTTATTGCATTTCTGGAGAAAAAATATAAGAGTCCGGTGGAGCTGGATTGGGTGAAGGATGAATCCCTGAAGTCCGGTTTCCGCCTTCATATTGAGGGAGAGGTTTATAACTGGACGCCGGAAGGGCGGCTGCAGCAGCTGAAGGACAAGGTTGAGGAGATCAACCAGGCGAAGCTGGGGCGGAAGAACCAGACGAAGAACCTGATCTCCCTCATTAAGTCGTCTTTGGACAGTTGGACGCTGGAAGCCATTCCCGTCCAGGAAGGCCGGGTGAAGAGTGTCGGTGACGGGATCGTTATCGCGTCAGGTCTGGAATCCGTGGTTTACGGAGAGATCGTGCTCTTTGAATCCGGTGTCCGGGGCATGGTCCAGGATCTCCGCAAAGGAGAGATCGGTATCGTGCTGTTTGGGGACGACGAGGTGATCACGGAAGGAAGCATCGTGCGACGGACGAAGCGGACTGCGGGTATTCCCGCCAGCGAGGAATATCTCGGACGTGTTGTGGATGCGCTTGGAAGCCCCATCGACGGGCTGGGGGAGATCCCGGCGGAGGATTACCGCGAGATCGAAAACCCGGCACCGGGGATCATCGACCGTCAGCCGGTGTGCGATCCCATGAATACGGGACTTCTGTCCATAGATTCCATGTTCCCCATCGGCCGTGGACAGCGTGAGCTGATCATCGGCGACCGTCAGACGGGAAAGACCACGATCGCGATGGACACCATTCTGAACCAGAAGGGAAATGGTGTGATCTGCATCTACGTGGCCATCGGCCAGAAGGCCAGTTCGGTGGCACATCTGGTGAATACGTTACGCAAACAGGGAGCGATGGATTACACGATTGTTGTGTCCGCGACGGCCAGCGATCCGGCACCGCTTCAGTATATCGCTCCTTACGCGGGAACCGCGCTGGGAGAGTATTTCATGCAGAAGGGCAAGGATGTCCTGATCGTTTACGACGATCTGTCGAAGCACGCCATCGCGTATCGCGCGCTGTCCCTCCTGCTGGAGCGTTCTCCGGGACGTGAGGCGTATCCGGGCGATGTCTTCTATCTGCATTCCCGTCTGCTGGAGCGCTCCGCGCATCTTTCCGCAAGACGGGGCGGCGGTTCCATGACGGCACTTCCCATCGTGGAGACCCAGGCCGGTGATGTATCGGCCTATATCCCGACGAACATCATTTCCATCACGGACGGACAGATCTTCCTGGAGAGCAATCTGTTCTTCGCAGGTCAGCGGCCTGCGGTAAATGTAGGTCTTTCGGTGTCCCGTGTCGGCGGCGCGGCCCAGAAGAAGGCCATGAAACGGGCAGCGGGAGGCATCCGTCTGGACCTTGCCCAGTACCGTGAGATGGAAGTCTTCACCCAGTTCTCCAGTGATCTGGATGAAACAACAAAGCGTCAGCTGCAGTACGGGCAGGGACTGATGCATCTGCTCCGGCAGCCCCAGGGTGCGCCCTTCAAACTGTATGAGCAGGTGATCATCCTGGTGGCGGCGACGGCTCATACCATGGAGCAGATCCCGGTGGACGATCTTCTGACGTATCGCAGCCGGATGCTTGAATATTTCAGGACCGAGGAAGCAACGCTCTGCGACGAGATCGAGTCCTCGGGTGTGTTGTCGGACGATTCGAAGGAAGAGATCATCCGGGTGGCGAAGAAATTTGCGGAAAGCTACGTGTCACCGTAACGCAGCCCCGTCATCCTGAGCGGAGAGAAGGATCTCATCATGGAACGGGGGATCTCACCACTCGCGATATAGAGAATAAGGGTATCATGGCGAATACGAAAGAAATCAAAAACCGAATCGAGAGCGTCCGTAATACGCAGAAGATCACGAATGCCATGTATCTGATCGCGTCGACGAAGCTGACGAAGGCACGTGCCGACCTGGAACGGACGCTGCCTTATTTCCAGCTGCAGGAGTCGGAAATGATGCGCATCTTCCAGCGGCGGAACGACGTGAACAGCCATTATTTCTACCCGGAAACCGGGCGGAAGCCGGCGGAGACCTACGTGTATCTCGTGATCACGGCGGATAAGGGCCTTGCGGGCGCGTACAATCACAACATTCTGAAGCAGGCGGAGGAAGAGATCCGAAGACATCATAACATGCTTCTTTATGTGGTGGGTGAGTACGGACGCCAGTATTTCATGCGGAGAAAGATCCCCATCGAGCGGTCCTTCCTGTACACGGCACAGAATCCGACCTTCCGGCGTGCACGGGAGATCAGCAACGTTCTTCTGAATCTGTATAATACGGGAAAATGCGACGAGATCCGCGTCATTTACAGCCAGATGGAGAAGGGCGGACAGGCACTGGTCCGGAAGGCACAGCTGCTTCCCTTCGAGCGGGGACAGTTCGGAAAGATGGAGGTACGTACCGGAGAGATCCGGAAGGAGTATGAATTTGTACCGAATGTAACGGCGGCCCTGGAGAATATTGTTCCCAGTTATATCGCCGGATATATCTACGGTGCACTTGTGGAGAGTTTCTGCAGTGAGCAGAATGCGCGGATGACCGCCATGAAGTCCGCGAATGACAATGCGGAGGAACTGCTCGGAAATCTTTCGGTTGAGTACAACCGGGTGCGGCAGGCGGCCATCACCCAGGAGATCACGGAGGTTGCGGGTGGCGCGAAGGCGCAGATCAAGAAGCGCAAACGGCAGCAGACAGAAAATGATATGTCATTCTGATCCCGGAGGGTGAAGAATCCGATCAGATCGAATACAAGGAGTTTTAGCATGAAGAAGGGTAAGATCGTTCAGGTTTCCGGTCCGGTTGTGGACTGCCTTTTTCCGGAGGGACAGCTCCCGAGGCTTCGGGAAGCACTGACGGTACAGGTGAACGGAAAGATACGATATATGGAAGTGGCGCAGCTGCTGGGCAAAAATGAAGTGCGCTGCATCATCCTGTCCCAGAGCGAGGGTCTGGCACGGGATATGGAGGTGCGCGCTTTGGGCAGCGGTATCCTTGTTCCCGTCGGGGAAGCGACCATCGGGCGGATGTTCAACGTGCTCGGACAGCCCATCGACGGCGGCAAGCCGATCCCGAAGAAGACCGAGCGCTGGCCGATCCACCGGAAGGCCCCCGGCTTCGACGAGTTGAAGCCTTCGGTAGAGATCCTGGAGACGGGGATCAAGGTCATCGACCTGTTGGAGCCCTATGCCAAGGGCGGTAAGATCGGACTCTTCGGCGGCGCGGGTGTCGGCAAGACGGTCCTGATCCAGGAGCTGATCCATAACGTGGCCATGGAGCACGGCGGATATTCCATCTTCACCGGTGTCGGTGAGCGGAGCCGTGAAGGCAATGACCTTTGGAATGAAATGAAGGAGAGCGGTACCATAGATAAGACCGCCATGGTCTTCGGTCAGATGAACGAATCCCCCGGTGTCCGCATGCGTGTGGCGCTGACGGGACTCACCATGGCTGAGTATTTCCGGGACATGGAGAACCGGGATGTGCTGCTCTTTATCGATAACATTTTCCGTTTTGTACAGGCAGGCTCGGAGGTTTCCACCCTGCTGGGACGTATGCCCTCGGCGGTGGGCTACCAGCCCACGCTGGCAGGGGAAATGGGTGAGCTGCAGGAGCGGATCACCTCTACGGGAAGCGGCTCTGTTACCTCGGTACAGGCGGTTTACGTGCCGGCCGATGACCTGACGGATCCGGCGCCGGCGACCACATTTACACATCTGGATGCCACCACCGTGCTCAGCCGTAAGATCGCGGAGCAGGGCATCTATCCGGCGGTGGACCCGCTGGATTCCACCTCACGGATCCTGGAGGCGGACGTGGTAGGCGAGGAGCATTATCGCGTGGCCAGAACCGTGCAGGAATATTTACAGAAATACAATGAACTGCAGGATATCATCGCGATCCTGGGTATGGACGAACTGTCCGATCAGGATAAGAAGGTGGTGAACCGGGCCAGAAAGATCATCCGGTTCCTGTCCCAGCCCATGTATGTTGCCGAGAAATTCACCGGCAATCCGGGTGTTTTCGTACCGCTGCATGAGACCGTCCGCGGGTTTGCGGAACTTCTGTCCGGTCAGTACGATGACCTTCCGGAGGCAGCCTTCTTCAATGTGGGCACGGTCGAGGATGCCGTACGGAAGGCAAAGACACTGTAACGCTTCATATTCTGCAGCAACAGGCGGCCGTATGACGCGGGATACCGATTGTCATCCCGGAGGAAACGAAGAATCTGATATCACAGGAGAATTCTGTCTATGAATGTATTCAGGGCAAGAATATACGAGGCGGACAGTCCCTTCTTCGAGGGGGATCTGGAATCGCTGATCATTCCGACGGCAGACGGATCCTACGGGATCCAGGCACGCCACCGGAATCTTGTGATCGCCATTTTTCCGGGAATCATGAAGTACCGGATCCCCGGAGACCCGAAACAATATACGGCTTCCGTCTCGGAGGGAATGGTCCGGATCGAGGACGGAGACGTGCTGGTGCTGGTCAATACCGCGGAACGACCGGAAGAGATCGACGCGGAACGGGCCCGTGCACGGGCGGAAGAAGCGAAGGAGATCATGCTCCAGAAACGCAGTCTGCAGGAGTACTATACGGCGGAGGCTACCCTGCGCCGGGCCATGGTTCGTCTGAAGGCATCCCGGGAGCATGACATCAATTAAGAAATGAATCCTTACGGGGAAGAAGCTGATCCCGCTGCCCGGCGGGATCATTGTCTGTAATCTGCGCGGGAAATGATCCGCGCGTATATGGGAGATTGTCACATGATCGTATGTCAGAATCTGGATAAAGGATACGGAGGGAAACCGGCGCTGATCAATTTCAGTTACCGCTTTGAACCCGGGCATATCTATGCGATCCTCGGGCCGAACGGCAGCGGCAAGTCCACGCTCATGAAAATGATCGCGGGTCTGGTGAAGCCTTCGGCCGGGCAGGTTCTTGTGGATGATCATCCCCTGACCTATAAAGACAAGGCAACGATCGCGTATATGCCGACGGAGCCTTATTTCTTTTCCTATATGACCGGACTTCAGGCCGCAAAGTATTATGAGGATTTCTTCACGGATTTCAGTATGGAGAGGTTTCAGTGGATGATGGAGCGGATGCAGCTGAATCCGGCCATGAAGCTGAACACCTATTCCACGGGTATGATGGCGAAGTTCAAGGTGGCGCTGAATGTGGCACGGAATCCGAAAATGATGATGCTGGACGAGCCGCTGAACGGGATCGATATGATCGCACGGGAAGAAGTGACGGCAGGGATCATGAACGGGATCAGCCGGGATGCGGTGATCCTGATCTCCAGCCACCTGATCGAGGATCTGGAACGGATCGCGGATCATGTGCTCTTCATCCGGGAAGGACGCCTGGTGGTTTCCGGGTCCACGGCAGGTTTCCGTGAGAAATACGGAAAGTCCATGACGGACATGTACCGGGAGATCTTCGGTGCGGCAATTCTCTACGGAGCTCCTACGCCGGGGCAGCCCTATGTGATGCCCGGCCAGGCGTACATGGTTCCGAGTCAGCCGTACATGGTTCCCGGCCAGGCGTACGTGGTTCCGGGTCAGCCGTACATGGTTCCCGGTCAGCCATACGCAGTTCCGGGTCAGCCGTACGCAGTTCCCGGTCAGCCGTACGTGGTTCCGGGTCAGTCATACGCAGTTCCCGGTCAGCCATACGTGACACCGGCTCCGTCCGACGGGATACCGGGGCAGACCCCGTCACAGCCCTACGCAGCGCCGGGTCCGGCCCAGGGAACACCGTCACAGCCCTATGCAGCGCCGGGTCCGGCCGGGGGAGCACCGTCGCAGCCCTATGCAGCACCGGGTCCGGCCCGGGGAGGACAGCCACAGCCCTATGTAGTGCCCGCCGCACCGGTCCGGCCGTACATACCGCCCGCACCGGATCCGATGTACAGCGATCCGATCGAACCGGTACAGAATCCGTACCGGCCGAGAGGCGCCACCGAGACGCCGGAGGATTTCGACAATCCGTTGGCATAGAAGGATACACGGGATAATGAGACAGATCCCGAAAGGGGTCTTACGTTCAGGATACACATTTCATGAAATGGGAAGGGGAGAGACGGATGTTAAAGACAGTCAAATATGAACTGATGCGGAACCGGCTTACCCTCCTGATCCTTGCCTGCATTCTGGGCGGAGCGGAGCTCATATTTCTTTTAGCTGGATCTCCGGGTTCCATCGTGCTCGGGCTGATGCTCCTGTATGCAGGAGGCATGATCTCTTATTTCACGATCTGGCTGATGGGACTTCTCAGCTTCAGCAGGGATATCCGTGAGAAGAGCGGTTATATGATATTCCTGACACCGGTTTCGCCTTACAAGATCATTTTCTCGAAGATGCTTACGGGACTGATCGAGCTGGCAGTAGCAGCGATCGCATTGATCCTGCTGGCGGTTCTGGACATGGGCATCATCAATGCCAGGTACGGCAGGGAGCTTTCCTTCCTGAGAACCTTTGCGCGGATGGTCAACACCACACCGGAGGAGGTCTGGGCCGTGGTGATCGTACTGCTGATCAGCGGTGTTTTCATAACGCTGACGGTGTATTCCATAGCGTATCTCGGATCGGCCATTGCGGCTACGGCAACCCAGAGCAAGGGGGGACGGAGAGGTCTCAGCATCGTATTCGTGATCCTGATCCTGATCGTGTACAGAGCCATAGCCGATTCCATCCCCGAACTGGATGTTTCGGTGAAAAGTCATTTTTTCCGGGAGTTTCTGTCCAAAATCCCGCAGCTGATCTTTGATATACTGGTTGCCACGGGATGCACCCTGGGAACCGGATATCTTATGGATAAGAAGATCAGTCTGTGACAGCCCGGCATCCTGCGTACTACCGCACGATCCCCAGTGCCAGGATCTCAAAGTCGGTTCCGGTGCTGCCTTCGGCAGGCCGTAATTCGATCTTATGACTTGCGGTCTCGTCCAGCAGGACGGACCGGTACTCCGGATGGGGGCCCCAGCTGGTGGCCGCACCGGGCAGGGTCATGGCCGGCTCACCGTCAATGATCAGCTGATAATCAGCACAGATTCCGTCGGGATCTGTGCTTTTTTGCAGCCATGCGATACCGATTTCCCGGGTGGTGACGGTAAAGGAGATGCTTCCTGCGGAGGTGGTCTTCCAGCCCTTATCGGAGAAGAGGATGGGAGTTACCTTTGCGGCTTCGAATCCTTCGGCCGTGTCCGGAGTCAGTTCATCGGAGAAGATCAGATCCGCGTTCCGGTAGCGGCACCGGGTCTGGGATTCGGAAAGATCCGGTACGGTATACCCCGGATCCTCCGTTTCATTGATCCCGGAAAGAACCCGGCGGTAGTATTCCGTCAGAAGCCGTGCGATCAGTGCGTGTCCCGGGTTGTCGGGATGGGTTCCGTCGGAATTTCCGACACTCTTCCAGGAGACAAGCTTTCCGGAGAGAAGCGCGCTGTAGCTGATGATCGGGATCTTGTACCGGAAGGCAACCGGAGCATGCTCCGAGGCAAAACCGTAATTCTCTCCCGCCAGCAGAAGCGAGATCACGGCAGGCCTGGTTTCAGACTCCAGTATGACGCGGAGCAGACTGTCGTAGGTTTCTTTGTTCCAGCCCTGGCCGTCATTTACGGAGTATTCCACGATCACCAGATCCGGAGCATGGGAGAGGACGTCGTCCGTCACCCGGTGCACGCCCAGCCAGGAATCCGTGGCTCCGATGCCTGCATTGACATAGTTGATCTTTGCCTCCGGAAATGTATCGTTCCACCAGGCCGTCGACAGGGCGGCGTAGCATTTCTTATCCTGAGGGGAGGCGCTGCTGCCTGCGGTGATGGATCCGCCGAGATATGCGATCGTAATCTCTTCCCCCCGGGCCGCCCGTTCCATCACACCCATCAGACGCGACGGATTTCCTTCGTTCAGGATGCCCTTCTCCAGCATCTCATCCGTGATCGTGAGTCCGGGGACCTCCGTGGCAGGTGCCATATGTTCTATGATCTTCGGATCTACCCTGCCTCCTTCCGCCGTCTCCGTGGCGGGGGTTGTGGTATCTTCCGTGGTACCTGCAGTCGGGGCTGCGGGGTCCCGGGTGTCCGGATCCTCCCGGGTATTTTTCCCCAGCCGCAGCACTCCGAGAGCCAGAAGCACCGCGAAAATGATCGCGATCAGTACGAGAAGCAGTACTGTGATGAAGAGAAATCGGTATTTTTTTCGGGTGTCTTTGTTCGGATTCTGATTCATGGAAGCTCCTCCCGGGAATTGTCAGATGCGGAAATGAATCGGTATTCTTCATGTTGCCGCAGGATTGATTCGGTGCGCTTTGCAGTCTCCGGAGCGGTGTCATCCCCTTCCCCGGGACTTCGGGGCCGTTTTACGACTCACAGCCCCTCTACGGCTATTGTATCATACAGGAGAAGGATATTACATGATCCGGGCACATTTTATTTACATTTTCCACAGGCTGTGTTTTAATGTATATATGTGTTTTTTGGCTTTCGGGCAGGATAACTCTGCCTTTTCATAAAAGACTGAGGATCCCGGGATTCCGGGAGAGCTGATAAAGAGACGATACGGAAGATGAAGAAGAGACGACTGAAACCGATAGACTGGATCATGATCATGATCATCATTGCAGTTTTTACCGCGGTGATCATTATGACCTCCGTACAGACCCTGCGGACGATGAACGGGAGGATCGAGGATACATCCATGCTCCGGCTGGATACGATCCGTGCTGAGCTGCAGGAATCCCTGATGGCGGACCAGAATGCGCTGAAACGGTTTGCGGACAGCGTGGAACAACTGCAGGAACGGAATGCAACGGAGGATGAACTGCGGGCCTATGTCCGCCGGTTCAGGGACGAGCAGATGGTTCGCACGAACGGTGTGAATTTTAACTGCTATGTGGCATCCAGATCCTTTGTGTATATCCCGGACTTTAACATGCCGGACGATTACCATGCCACGGAGCGCTCCTGGTATGTGGGAGCCGAGGAGGCCCGGGGGGAGATCTTCGTAACGGAACCCTATATAGATCAGATGACCGGGGATATCTGCTTCACCATGTCGGTCCTGCTGAAGGATCAGGACATGGTGGTCAGCATGGATTTCACTCTCAGCGAAATCCAGAGATCCATCGACAAGATGGTCGGCTCCGAGGCGGATTATTCCGCACTGATCGTAACGCAGGATCAGATGATCGTCGGATACTCGGACATGTCCTATGTCGGAAAATATGTGAAGTCCGACCTTCCGGAATATAACAGTATCGTAAGACAGGTGATCGAAGAGAAGGCGGATACCTTCTCCGGTTTTGTCTCCGATACGGAAGTCATGGTCTTCAGCGGGAAAGCGAATGTGGGCTGGTACCTGATCCTGCTTGCAAACCGCTCCACCCTGTATAAAAGCACTTACCGGGAGATAGCGATCCGAAACTATATCCTGTTCGGTATGCTGGCACTGATCCTGTTCCTGTATGTGCTCGGTGCCAAGAACCGGGCCAGGGCGGAACAGGCACAGAAGGCCAGAGATGCATTTCTGTCAAATGTGTCGCAGGAACTGAAGGATCCTCTGGCACGGATCCTGCAGCTCTCCGATGTGAAGCGTCTGGAGAACAGCGTGAATGTCCGTGAGAGTATGGAAAGCATCAAGGCCTCCGGCCTGCAGCTGGAAGGCATGCTGGACAATCTCTTCTCCTACAGCGCCATGGTGCGGGAGGAGACAGTCGGAGAGACGACCAAAAAGAAGAAGAGGGATATCTCGAAAACCATCCGTATCTCCCGGATCATCATCATTGTGATCTTTGCGGTCACCATGGTCCTCAGCGCGTTCATTAATCTGCGCCAGGCTTCGGAAAATGCAAATTACTCCATGATCATTGAGACCCAGCAGTACGGGCAGCAGGTGCGGCTCTGGCTGGAGACGCAGAAGACCATACTGGAGGTATTTGCCAACAGCCTGAAGACGAATCCGGAGATCGCGGACCATTATGAGGAATGCGTGGCCTGGCTGGATGCCATGGCAAAGCCCCACCCGGAGATCTCGGCCTGTTATATCGCCAATCCGTATAAAGAACGTACGGTCATCATGAATAACGGCTGGCAGCCGTCTCCCGGCTGGAAGGTCGAGGAACGGCCCTGGTATAAGGAGACGGTCCGGAACGGCAGGGGGATCAGCATTTCCGCGCCGTACATGGATGAGCAGACCGGTATGTACTGCATCACCATGTCCGTTATGGTTTATGAAGATGACGGAAAATTCCTGGGCGCTTTCGCTGTGGATTTCTGGATGGATTCCCTGATCGATATTCTGGGAGAGAGCTACGGAAGCTACGTATATTCGTTCCTTGTGGATGAGAACGGAACCATCCTCAACCATCCCAACAAGGCCTATGAGATGAACGAATCCGGATCGGTCAATGTGGCGGATACGGAGTACGGTGAGATCCATGAACTCGGAAAACCCGTGACCCTCCGGGATTATAACGGGAACCGCGTGATCGTGAACCGGGCACAGCTGACGGGTACCGGCTTCTTCCTGTATGTCGTTACCAAGTGGTGGACGGTCTATGCCCAGAGTATTCTCTGGATCGGGGTCAGCATGATCCTGCTTCTGGCCTGCATCGTCATCATCAACGTGATGATCAACCGTATCATCCGCTGGCAGAATGAAGTGAACCGGAAGCTGAAGGCATCGGCGGAATATGCAACAAGTGCCGGAAAGGCCAAGTCCCAGTTCCTGGCACAGATGAGTCATGAGATCCGGACCCCCATCAATGCCGTGATCGGTATGGATGAAATGATCCTCCGGGAGGCGAAGGAACCGGAGATCCTGGAATATGCCACCAACATCCAGAGTGCGGGCCGGACGCTGCTGGAGCTGATCAACAGCATCCTCGACTTCTCCAAGATCGAGGAGGGCAAGATGGAGATCCTGCCCGTGCAGTATGAAACCCGGGAAATGGTGGATTATCTGTCCAACATGATCGAAGAAAGGGCAGTGAAGAAGGGGCTCACATTTACGGCGAAGGTGGACGAGACCCTGCCGAAGACCCTGTTCGGAGACGATGTACGGATCCGCCAGGTGATCGTGAACCTGCTTACAAATGCAGTCAAATACACCCATGAGGGCAGTGTCACGCTGCGTATATCCGGACGGGTTGAGGACGACGAGAACTGCTGGATGACTGTCTCCGTGGAGGATACCGGGATCGGTATCAAGGAGGAGGACCGGAGCAAGCTCTTCGAATCCTTCCAGCGGCTGGACGAGGTGCAGAACCGGAATATCGAAGGAACCGGCCTCGGCATATCCATCGTGCAGGGACTTCTGACCAGGATGGACAGCCGTCTGCAGGTGGAAAGCACCTACGGGCAGGGCTCTACATTTTTCTTTACGATCAAACAGAAGATCATCGACCGGACGCCGATCGGTACCTATACCCAGGGCAAGCGTATTGATGCCGGGGTACGGAAGGAAGCCTTCCACGTGAAGGATGCGGAGATCCTGGTGGTGGATGACAATGAAATGAATCTGAAGGTGGTGAAAGGCCTTCTCAAGCTGTATCATGTGCGGCCGGATCTGGTTTCGGGAGGCAGGGATGCCCTGGGTCTGGTGCGGCAGAAGCGGTACGATCTGATCTTCCTGGATCACATGATGCCGGGTATGGACGGTATCCAGACCCTGAAGAAGATGCAGGAGGAGGACCTGGTTTACGATACCCCGGTGATCTGTCTTACGGCCAATGCCATAGCCGGCGTCCGTGAGGAATACCTGAAACAGGGCTTTAAGGATTATCTGTCCAAACCCATCGAGGTAAAGGAACTGGAGGCCATGCTGGAGAAGTATCTGCCCCGGGAGAAGATCGTCCGTGTGGAGGAGGAACTGTTCCGGGAGATACCGGAGCTTCCGCCGAAGGAAGAGGAGGATGCCGGACAGGTGCCGGACAGTCCCCTGGAATTCCTGGAGAAGAACGGTCTTGATACGAAGGCCGGAGTTGAGTATTCCGCGGGAATGGAAGAGTTCTATCTGGAAATGGTCCAGACCTTTGCGGACGGCTATGAGGCAAAGCTGGAGGAGATCCGCGGGGATTATGATGCAAAGAAATGGACGGATTACAGGACCCGGGTACATGCACTGAAGAGCACGGCGAAGATGATCGGGGCGAACGCCCTGGCGGAGCTGGCGCTCGGTCAGGAAATGGCCGCGAAGGAAGAGAGGATCGAAGAGATCGACAGCGGCATGGAACCGCTGCTCGACAAATATACGGAAGTTGTAAAGATCATACGGCAGGCCTTTGGCACTGCCGGGTAACATCCGCCGCGGGGCGGGATCGGGAGACCGGAAGAAGTATTAGAAATTGGAGAAATGCCATGACAAAGATTTTGATCGTTGATGATGAACCCATGATGCTGATGGTGACGAAGAAGATCCTTTCGTCGAAGTACGAGATCCTCTGTGCGAACTCTGCCCGGGAGGCAATCGAAATTTATGATGCGGAGCATCCGGACATGATCCTGACGGATCTTCTGATGCCGGAAATGACCGGCTTCGAGATGCACCAGGCACTGCAGGAGAAGCACACCGAGAAGATTCCGATCATGTATATGACTGCGGATGATACCGATGAGGCGGAAGGAAAGGGCTTTGACCTGGGAGCGATGGACTTTATCCGTAAGCCCTTCCGGGCGGATGTCCTGCTGCGACGGGTGGATAATATCCTCGAGAATCGTGAGATCATCAAGGATCTGAAGGAAGAGGCCAGCACGGACCAGCTCACCGGACTTCTGAACAAGGCCGGTGCCACCGAGGCATTTACGGAGGCCTGTGCAAAAAAGACCGGTTTCCTTCTGATGATCGATATGGACAGCTTTAAGCTGGTAAATGACCTGTACGGACATGATTTCGGAGATGATATCCTGCGGTGCTTCGCAAAGCTTCTGCGGGAGAACTTCTCCAGAGAGGATGATCTCACCGGCCGGATCGGCGGAGACGAGTTCCTGGGCTTCCTGTCCGGACATCAGACGCAGGCCAGCCTGGAGGCCCTGACACGCGTTCTGAACGAACGATTCCTGAAGGGTGCGAAGGAGATCCTGGGTGAGGATATGAATATCCCCCTCGGAGTATCCATCGGTGCGGTTGCGGTTCCGGAATTCGGCAGGGATTATGAGGAACTGTTCAAGCTGGCAGACCAGGAGCTGTACGGTGTGAAGCAGAACGGAAAGCATGGCTGTGCACTTCACCGCAAACCGGCGGAGGATATGTCGGCGGAAGACAATCCGGAGGAGGATCTGAAGCGGATCAGCAAGGTCCTTTCCGAGCGAAATGTGGCTGACAGTGCCCTCTGGCTGGGACAGGATGCTTTCGCCAGTGTGTACCGTTTCCTGATCCGTCTTTCCGCAAGACATAATATGGTGGCACACAAGCTGCTGTTCACGCTGCGTCCGGTGGATTCCTCCATCAGCGCAGGGGAATTCGAGGAGATGGTGAAGGCCTTCGGTGAAACCCTGCACGGACATCTCCGGAAGAGCGATCTTATGATGCAGAGCCGGAACAATCAGTTCTTCCTTCTGCTTCCGGAACTGGATCATGCCTATGTGGAGCAGGTGGTAGGACGTATCATGAGTACCTTCCGGGAGACCGGATATGCGGATAAGGTCCGCATCGTATATCAGGCAGCGTATCTTTCGGAAGAAGTATAGGCCGGGTGTGAAACCGGATACAGATCGCTTTCGGAAGAAATGCAGACCGGGTGTGGAACCGGATATATATCTACAGGGAAACTCAGGGAAACCCTCACGAAAAAGTGAGGGTTTTTTCTTCTTTACAATATCGAACACACGTTCTATAATGGCGGTAAGAGGACAGTGCCATGAATGAAGAAAGGATCCCAAAACAGAATAAGGATAATATCATCGAGCATACCGTGGATGTGATCTGTCAGCATAACCGGGACGGAGAGGTGATCCCCCTCCGTCTGCGGGTGTGCGATGAAGAAGGAGAACTGCATGCCTATACCATCAAGGGGTACCGTGACCTGACCGGCCGCGGGGCATACACGACCCGGGACGGGATCTATGTCACGGATCATATGCTGGTCTTCGAGTGCCACATCATGGTATTCGGACGGATCCGCACGGTGCGGCTGTACTATGACCAGGCCAGGAACCTCTGGGCGCTGCGGAGCTGAAGGGGGAGGCTCCGGATATTTTTTAAATAGTTGTTTTCAAATGCCGGATGACATGATACAATGAAATGCAGATAGTGAAAATTCGATGTAAAGGATTACAAAAATAAACGGAATGAGGAGGGCGCTGCATGGTTGTTTATGAGGGTAAATCGGTATTTGAAGGAGTTGCGATCGGAAAGCTTTCTGTATACAAAAAGAACGAAGAAACGGTAAAACGCGAAAAGGTTGAAGACACGGACGCTGAGATCGCACGTTACGCAGAGGCCCGTCAGGAGGCTGTGAAGCAGCTCCAGGCTCTGTATGAGAAGGCGGTAAAGGAGGTCGGTGAGGCCTCGGCGGAGATCTTCGAGGCACACCAGATGATGGTGGACGATGACGATTTCGTGGAATCCGTAGAGAGCATTATTCAGGGACAGGGCGTGAATGCGGAGTATGCAGTTGCGGAAACCGGGGATAATTTCAAGAAAATGTTCGAGGAGATGGAGGATGAATATTTCCGCGGAAGAGCAGCGGATATCAAGGATATCTCCGAGCGGATCGTCCGGATCCTGCAGGGTCACGGAGGAGAAGGAATCGAATCGGATGAACCCGTGATCGTGGTTGCGGATGACCTGGCACCGTCGGAGACTGTTCAGATGGATAAGGACAAGATCCTGTCCTTTGTAACCGTACACGGCTCTGCGAATTCACATACCTCGATCCTGGCAAAGACCATGAACATCCCTGCAATCATTACCTGCCCGATCCCCCTCACCGACGAGGTGGACGGCAAGGAAGCCATCGTGGATGGTTTCGAGGGAAAGGTTTATGTGGAACCGACACCGGAGGTGCTGGAAGCAAAGCAAAAGATTCTTCAGGCAGAACTGGAGAAAAAGGCGCTTCTTGAGGAACTGAAGGGCAAGGAAAATGTGACCCTGGACGGTCAGAAGATTAATCTGTATGCGAATATCGGAAATACCAAGGATCTTGGACTTGTGCTGAAGAATGACGCCGGCGGGATCGGCCTGTTCCGCTCGGAATTCATTTATCTTGGTTCTTCGGACTATCCGACGGAGGATGAACAGTTTGCAATCTATAAGCAGGTGGCGGAAACGTTGGCCGGCAAGAAGGTTATTATCCGCACACTGGACATCGGTGCGGATAAGCAGGCGGATTATTTCCAATTGCCGGCAGAGGAGAACCCGGCGCTGGGACTTCGTGCGATCCGTATCTGTCTCACACGGCCGGAGATCTTCAAGACACAGCTGCGTGCGATCCTGCGGGCTTCTGCATACGGAAAGATCTCCATCATGTTCCCGATGATCATTTCCGTGGATGAAGTGAAAGAGATCCGGGGGATTCTGACGGAAGTGAAGGGCGAACTGGATGAACAGGGAATCCCTTATGACAAGGAGATTGAGACCGGTATTATGATTGAGACACCTGCATCGGTTATGATGGCGGAAGAACTGGCGAAGGAAGTGGATTTCTTCAGTGTCGGCACCAACGACCTGACCCAGTACACGCTGGCGATCGATCGTCAGAACCAGTCTCTTGACAAGTTCTATGATTCCCACCATCCGGCGATCATGAAGATGCTGAAGATGGTTGTGGATGCTGCACATAAGTATGGAAAATGGGCGGGCATCTGCGGCGAACTGGGTGCGGATCTCACATTGACGAAGGAGTTCCTGGCGATGGGTTATGACGAACTGTCCGTATCACCGGGACGGATCCTTCCGCTCCGGAAGATCGTTCGTGAGACGGATGTGGCGGCATATAAGGCCGAAAAATAGTTTTGTACCGATGAAAAAGTGCTTGCATATTGCAGGCACTTTTTTTATAATGAGAATGTAATCGTTTACAATGCAATTTCAAAAAAGACAATTTGGAAACGGTTAGGATCAGATACGGAGGAAATGGTTATGGCGCAGGAAGCTGATGCTATGGGCACATATGATACAACAGACTGGATGAAGAAGAAACGCTGGGACAAGACGTTTCGGGAACGGATGGAGCCGGCGTATGATGAGTTGAAGTGGCTGTATGCGGAGCTGTATCAGAACGATATGCAGGCATTTCTTTATTTTTGCGAAATGCTCTATGCATGCTACAAGGCAAGGAGTAAGGAACTGAAAAAATGGGATCTGGGGCGGGAGGCCATGCCGGAATGGTTTTCCGGAAATGAGATGCTGGGTATGCTGATGTATACGAATGCCTTTGCAGGAAGCCTTCAGGGAGTACAGTCCCATCTCGATTATATTGAGGAGTGCGGAGTGAACTATCTGCACCTGATGCCGCTGCTTTCCAGCCCGAAGGGCCGGTCTGACGGCGGATATGCGGTTTCGGACTTCCGCGAGGTGGAGCCGTCCCTCGGAACCATGAAGGATCTGGCGAAGCTTGCCGAGGCCTGCCATGCGCGGGGCATCTCGGTCTGCCTGGACTTTGTCATGAACCATACCAGTGAGGATCATGAATGGGCGAAACGTGCACGGGCTGGAGAGAAGGAATTCCAGGACCGATATTTCTTCTATGATAACTGGGATATTCCGAATGAATTCGAGAAAACGGTTCCGCAGGTCTTTCCGACCACGGCACCGGGGAATTTCACCTGGTGTGATGAAGCGGGAAAAGTGGTTATGACCTCCTTCTATCCTTACCAGTGGGACCTGAACTACCGGAACCCGGTGGTGTTCAATGATATGACGGAGAATATGCTCTATCTTTGCAACCAGGGCGTGGACATCATCCGGCTGGATGCGGTGCCGTACATCTGGAAGACCCTCGGGACCAACTGCAGGAACCTTCCGGAGGTGCATACGCTTGTCCGGATCATGAGGATCGCAGCTGAGGTGGTATGCCCGGGAACCCTGCTTCTCGGGGAAGTGGTTATGGAGCCCTCCAAGGTGGTTCCATACTTCGGAACCGTGGAGAAGCCGGAATGCCATATGCTATACAATGTAACCACCATGGCAAGTACCTGGCACACCGTGGCAACCAGGGATGTGCGGCTCTTAAAGCACCAGCTGGGGACGGTATTTGCCCTCCCGAAACAGTATGTGTTCCTGAATTATCTTCGGTGTCACGACGATATCGGCTGGGGTCTGGATTATGACTATCTGAAGCGGTTCGGCATCGAGGAGGTGGCACATAAGAAGTATCTGAATGATTATCTGAAGGGTGCATGGCCGGGAACGGATGCCCGGGGAGAGCTGTACAACGATGATCCGCGACTCGGGGATGCACGGCTCTGCGGAACCACCGCATCTCTTTCGGGGATCGAAGCCGCAGAATATGAGGGAAGAGAGGATAAGCTGGACCGGGCTATCCGCCTGGATGTGATGCTACACGCGTTTCTCTTTACTCAGAGCGGAATCCCTGTTCTTTACAGCGGGGACGAGATCGGACAGAGAAATGACTACACCTACCATGAGAATCCGGAACGAGCGGATGACAGCCGTTATCTTCACCGTGGAAATCTGGACTGGGACAGTGTGGCAAGACGAAAGGAGAAGGGCAGCCGCGAGGAACGTGTCTTCGACGGAATCCGGAAGCTCTCCGAACTTCGGAAGAAGCACAGGGTCTTTGAAAATGAAGCAGATACGTGGATCGTGGAGACCTGGAATGACCATATCCTCGGCATCGGACGGTACTATCGCGGCGAGAAACTGATTGCATTGTTTAATTTCAGTGATCAGGATGAAACAGCCTGGATTAATGAAGAAGAGGAATATATGGATCTTCTGACCGGAAAAAAGAGAGAGGCGAAGGCGGTGGATATTCCGGCACAGGATTTTGCATGGTTGATCACGAAACTGTAAATTAGAGAAAAACCCTTTACCCCTGCGGAGGTCAGGATGATATATGTTATTCTGGGGACAAAAAACTTTTTGACTCCAGAGTCATCATAAAATGGAGGGCGATTATGACGATAAAAGAAGTTGCAGAACTGGCGGAGGTATCTACGGCGGCAGTAAGCAGATATTTTAACGGCGGCTCCCTGAGTGAGGAAAAAAGAAAAAGAATCAAGAAGGTTGTTGAGAAAAATGATTATACGCCGAATGCGGTGGCACAGACCATGCGTACCGGACGGAGCGGACAGGTCGGGGTGATCATCCCCAGGATCCAGTCCCACTCCATGTCAAGAGTATTGACGGGTCTGATGGAAATGCTGGATGAACGTGGGAAGACCATCATTCTCGGCTGTACCTTCGGTGACAGGAATGAGGAGGTTCAGTTTGTGGAATCCATGCAAAGAGGTGGCATGGAAGGAATCATTCTGATGGGAACTTCCCTGACTCCCCGGCTTCGCGGAGCGATCGCGGACTGCAGGATCCCGCTGGTGGTGACAGGACAGAATTTCAAGAATGTCCCTTGTGTCTACCATGACGATGAAACTGCTCTGTATGACATGGCAAAGCGTGTTCTTGCGAAGCGGAAACGGGTGGTATATATCGGCGTGGATGAGGCTGATACAGCTGTGGGAAAGGCACGGAAGAAAGGGGCGCAGAGGGCGTTCCGGGAGGCGGGACTGGATCCTGCGGCGATGCCTTGCATTTTATCGGATTTCGATGTGGAAGGCGGATATATCGCCGGCCTGGAGCTCCTGAAGGAGTATCCGGATGCGGATGGTGTGATCTGCGCCTCCGACCATATCGCTCACGGGGTGATACGGGCTCTGAAGGATGCGGGCAGGAAGCTTCCGAAGGACGTCAGTGTGACCGGCGTAGGAGACAGCTGGGCGGATCTGATCTCGGATCCGACACTGACCACGGTGGCACTTTACTATGAGGAGTGTGGAAGGGTTGCCGGGAAACTGCTTCTGGATCTGATCGATGATCCGGAAACAACACGTGCGGTGGACCGGATCAAACTCGGCTATGAGATTGTGGAAAGGGGGTCGATCTAGAGAATGAAACTGATCTTTATAGACATTGACGGGACACTGACCCGGCCGGGAGAGAATATCCCGCCGGACAGTGCGCTGGCAGCGATCCGTGCGGCGCAGGCGAAAGGAAATAAGGTGTTTCTCTGTACCGGCCGGAATCCGGATATGCTGAGCCCCCTGCTGAAATATGATTTTGACGGTTTTGTGGGATGCGGAGGGGGCTATGTGATGGTCGAGAATGAAGTTCTGTACGACTGCCCCATGACAGATGAGCAGCGGGAGATCGCCCTCAGAACCCTTCACGACAGCGGGGTGTTCTGTACCGTGGAGGCAAAGGACGGTTCCTGGGGCGATGAAAACCTTGGGGAATTCCTCTCCGGGCAGGTAGAAGGAAATAGTGAGATCGAGCGTTGGAGGAAGGCCCTTTCCTCAAATCTCGGGATCCGACCCATGCAGGAGTATGATAACCGCCCGATCTACAAGGTGGTGGTCATGTGTACCTCATTTGACCAGCTGGATGCCTGTAAAGCGGAACTGGAGAAGGATTTCCGGTTTGTGATTCAGGAGGTAAAGGCGCACAGCTGCCTGAACGGAGAGCTGGTAAACCGCAAGTTTGACAAAGGTCTCGGGGTGCGTCTGATCGCGGAGCATTACGGAGTTCCAATCTCAGACACCTACGGATTCGGCGACAGTATGAATGATCTGGAAATGATCGAGGCCGTCGGGACCAGTATCTGCATGGAAAACGGATCGGATGCACTGAAGGCAGTATCGGATGTCGTGTGCCCTTCTGTGGAGGAAGACGGCCTGGCAAAGGCATTTGCGGATCTGGGTTTGGACTGATATCAAAAAAGAATCATAAAACGGTTGCAGAAAAATAAATAAACGGTTATAATGAAAAGCGAGTGAAAACGATTACAACAATATTTCAAAGAATTCGGCTCTGGCCGGCGACGTTAACGGATGGCAGAAGAGGTTGGCAGAGTAACGGAAAATGAGCAGGACTATGTAAAACGGTCAGGAGAAAGGAGGACACTACATGGCACTGGATTACAGGAAGTGCGCGGAAGAGATCGTTGCCAATATCGGCGGTCGTGAAAACGTAGCTCAGGCTGCGCACTGTGCAACCAGACTCCGTCTTGTGATCAAGGACAATGACAAGATCAACAAGTCGGTGCTTGAAAATGTAGATGGTGTGAAGGGTATGTTCGAGAATAACGGACAGCTCCAGCTCATCATCGGAACCGGAACCGTCAACAAGGTATACGATGAGTTCCTTGCAGTTACGGGAATGTCCGCAGCAACAAAGGATGACGTCAAGGCAGCCGCTGCGGCACAGCAGCCGGCATGGAAGAGGGCACTGAAGTCCGTGGGTGATGTATTCGTCCCGATCCTTCCGGCCATCGTTGCATCCGGTCTTCTGATGGGTGTGGTTGAGGCCCTCGGTAAAGTATCCGATGACTTCGCCAGCACGGACTGGTACGCATTCCTGGATATGGTGGCGAATACCGCATTTGCATTCCTGCCTGTAATCGTGGCAGTCAGTGCAGCAAGAGTATTCGGCGGAAATGTATTCCTGGCAGCCGTTATCGGCCTTATGATGGTTCATACGAGCCTGCTGAACGGCTGGAATGTAGGTAGTGAGGAGGCAATCAACAGTTTCTTCGGCATCACCACAGGCAAGATCCCGACCTGGAATCTGTTCGGTAATCTGCAGATCGGAGATTATGTCGTCGGATCGGTATCCAGGCAAGGCTACCAGGGTCATGTCATACCGGTCATGATAGCCGTCTGGATCATGAGCAAGATCGAAAAGTGGCTGCATAAGCATGTGCCGGAAATGATCGATCTTTTCGTGGTTCCGATCACCACCGTATTCCTGACTGCTCTTATTACATTCGTAGCGATTGGTCCCGTGTTCTCACTTATGGAGAATTACGTACTGAAGGGAGCTAAGTGGCTGGTTCAGTTCGGACCGGGTGCAATGTTAATGGGTGCCCTATACCCGCTGACGGTCGTCATGGGTCTGCACCATATGTACAACGTGATCGAGGCCGGTATGCTATCCTCGGTTGGATTAAATACGTGGATGCCCATTGCGTCCGCCGCAAACTTCGCACAGTTCGGTGCCTGCCTTGCAGTAGGTATTAAGTGCCGTCAGGCGAAGTTGAAGACTGTAGCGATCCCGTCCTCCATGTCTGCAGCTCTCGGTATTACAGAGCCTGCAATCTTCGGTGTCAACTTCCGTTTCATGAAGCCATTCGTATGCGGTATGGTGGGAGGTGCTGCCGGAGCACTGTTCGGAGCCCTGACGGGCATAGGTGCGACAGCCTACGGTGTTACGGGTATTCCGGGGTATCTGACCATAGACAATGCAGGACTTTACACGATCCTGCTCCTCATTTCCGGAGGTGTTGCATTCGGACTCACCATGTTCGTCTGGAAGGAAGAGGTTCCTGAGGGAACCGGAGCGGTGGCAAAAGGGACTGCCGCCGGTGAAAAGCTTGCCTTAGAGACAGCCAAGGAAGTGGCAGCAGGTCTTCCGGATACGGCAGACTTCGATCAGAAGATTGTTATTAAGAGCTCGGCAGGAGAGATATTCCAGCCCACACCGGGTACCGTGATCCCGTATACTGAGATCCCGGATCCCACATTTGCGGCAGGAACCCTTGGAGAAGGAATCGGCGTGCAGCCTACGGTGGGCGTGGTTTACGCTCCGTATGACGGAGAGATTTCCTCCGTGGCTGACAGTAAGCATGCGATCGGTATCACCGGCGCCAACGATCAGGAGCTTCTGATCCATGTGGGCGTGGATACCGTGGAAATGAACGGCGATGGCTTCAATACGCTGGTTGCGGAAGGTGACCAGGTGAAGAAGGGCCAGAAGCTGATGGAATTCGATATCGAGAAGATCAAGGCAGCCGGCCATCCGGATACGGTAGTTGTGCTCCTGACCAACAGCGATGATTATGAAAATGTAACGATTGGGTGAGTGTCATTCTGAGGCCGAAGGCCGAAGAATCCCGTCACTTTGGATAATTAATATAAAAGGAGATAAACTATGAAAGAATTCAAGTATGTGATCACAGATGAAGTAGGTATCCACGCACGTCCCGCAGGTCTTCTGGTTAAGAAGGCGAAGGAATTCACCAGCACCATCACCATTTCCAAGGATGATAAGAGCGCAAAGGCAACCGCGCTGATGAAGCTGATGGGTATGGGCATCAAGAAAGGCGATGAGGTTACCGTTCAGGTTGAGGGCGATGATGAAGAAGCAGCTGCAGCTGCAATCGAGGCCTTCCTGAAAGAGAATCTGTAGGTCGGGATCCGTGAAATGAGTGGCTGTAGCTGACGGTCGGATGCGCGTGAAAGAGACGGCCTGAGCGGATCATAGGACAGGATGGGCGGTTCAGGGAGCGTTCGTTTGGAACACCCGGGGCCGCCCTCTTTTTAGGGAGGTGCGGTCATGACAGAGTCATGACATAGGGATCGCACCAACCGACGCACCGCCGAGCGGATGCGAGGGGGCAATACATATATGAGGAGGATGCGAATGAAGATAGGAGCATTGGAAGCGGGCGGAACCAAGATGGTTTGCGCCATCGGCGACGAGAACGGGCAGATCCTGGATCAGATCTCCGTTCCGACAACGACACCGGATGAAACCATGCCGAAGATCATAGAATATTTCAAGGATAAGAACATCGAAGCTCTGGGAATCGCCAGCTTCGGACCGGTCGACGTGAATAAGAATTCGCCTACCTATGGCTTTATCGTAAAGACACCGAAGCTTGCGTGGGCCAATTACAACATCGTAGGCGTGATGCGGCAGGCACTGAATGTGCCCATCGGCTTTGATACGGACGTAAATGGATCGCTGCTCGGCGAGGTTACCTGGGGCGCTGCGCAGGGTCTGACTGACGTGGCCTATATCACCATCGGAACCGGCGTGGGCGGAGGCATCCTCTCCGGTGGTAAGGTGGTGCACGGCATGCTGCATCCCGAGATGGGACACGTGAAGGTGATCCCCGTTCCGGGGGATACCTACGCAGGAAAATGCCCCTTCCACGGCAACTGTCTGGAAGGCATGGCAGCAGGTCCGGCCATCCGCGACCGCTGGGGCGCGCCCGGCCATGAACTGGTGGATAAGCCGGAGGTCTGGTATTATGAAAGTGATTATATCGCACAGGCAGTGGTCATGCTGATCCTGACCGTTAGTCCCCAGAGAGTAATCCTGGGTGGCGGCGTGATGCATCAGCTGCATCTCTTCCCGCTGATACGCAGGAAGGTAGCAGAGAAACTGAACGGATATCTGGAGACCAGGGAGCTGGCGGATCTGGACAGCTATATCGTCCCCGCGGGCTGCAATGATGACCAGGGAATCATGGGTGCCGTGAAGCTGGGACTTGACGCACTGGCAGAAGGATAAAGATTCTTCAGCCCTGATGGGCTTCAGAATGACATGCCGTCTCATACAGGAGGGGGGAGTAGCATGAAGGAATGGACGAGAGAAGAGAAGTATAGGTATCTCAGGGATCCGCAGGAATTAACGGAGCTGTATGGTCATATCAGGGAGTCCACGTATCGGCAGACATTTCACAATCAGGCCGTCACGGGGCTCATGAACGATCCCAATGGCTTCGTGTGGTTCGATAACCGCTGGCACCTCTTCTATCAGTGGTGCCCCTGGGGCGCTGTCCACGGTCTGAAGCACTGGTACCACATCGTCTCCAAGGACCTGGTAACCTGGAAGAACCTGGGCGTCTGCCTTCTTCCGGATCAGGAGGATGGCTACGACAACAAAGGTGTCTATTCCGGCTCTGCCATGCCCATCGGAGACAAGATCTATCTTTATTACACAGGAAACCATCGGGATGCTGACTGGACCCGCCACGCTTACACCTGCCTGGCCCGCCTCGGAAATGACGGCTGGCCCGAGAAGTATCCCCTTCCGTTGTTCGGGTCCCACCCGGACTACACCGAGCATCAGAGAGATCCGAAGATCATCTGCGGTGTGGAGGAAGGAACCTATTACATGATCATTGGGGCCCAGACGAAGGAGAAACACGGCTGTGCCCTGATCTATAAGTCGGAAGACCTGCAGCACGGATGGCATTTCGAAGGAGAACTGAAGGTTCCGGGCTTTGAGGCCTTCGGGGACATGTGGGAATGCCCCTCCATCGAGCATATCGGAGGCAGAGATGTACTGCTGCTCTGCCCGCAGCATCTGACCCTGCCGGGACGTGGTGAGAGCCAGAACCACAACGGATATATCATGGGAAGCATGGACTGGGAGACACTGACATTTACGCCGGACGGGCAGTTCCATGTGCTGGACTTCGGCTTCGACTCCTATGCAGCGGCTTGTGCGAATAATATTGAGGATGCGGATAAAGCCATACTTATCGCCTGGATGGGTGTACCGGATGTTTCTTATCCCACGGATGAGGAGGATTGGGCCGGGTGCCTCACCCTTCCTCGGGAACTCACCGTCCGGGGGCGGCGTCTCATCCAGCAGCCCCTTCCGGAGTTGAAAAAACTCAGGGAAGAGAAGATCGATCTTGCGCCAAATGCAAGCGGCTGCTGCAACCTTCCACGGGCTGCGGAGCTGGAACTGGATTGCCGGACCGGACATGTGAGAGTACATTTGTTCACGGATGAGTCCGGTGAAGGGGGACTTCACATCTTCTACAATGATGTAAAACGTGAGATCACCGTGGATCGGAGCGGACTTAAGACGCAGTTCAATACACAGGAAGGAACTGCGCGCACCCGACCGCTGGAACACGGTTTGCAGCATCTTAGGATCTTTATCGACCGAAGTTCGGTGGAGATCTTCGTAAATGATGGGGATGCTGTGTTCACTTCCCGGGTCTTCCCGGAAGAGACGGAGAAGTATTTCAGGCTGGAAGGAGACCTTTTCCCCCGTTTATGGACATTAAAACCGGCGGTGAAGGAGGAGTTTCTGATCTGACAACATGTTAAAGATCTATCACTCTTGACGCCAGCTTCTCCGTAAAACGGACATCATGCTCCACAAGCAGCATGGTGGGGCGGAAGGCTTCGATCAGCCGCTCGATCTGCATGCGGGAGAAGACATCGATATAGTTCAGCGGTTCGTCCCAGATATACAGGTGTGCCGGCGTGATAAGGCTCGCTGCGATCAGAACCTTTTTCTTCTGGCCTTCGGAGTATTCCGAGAGGTCTTTCTCAAACTGCAGCCGTTCCAGATCCAGCTTGCGAAGCAGGGTCAGGAGCAGGCTGTAGTTTAGTTTATGGCTTTCCGCATATTCCCGGAGACTACCGGAGAGATGGGAAGCATCCTGATTTACATAAGATATGGTTAAGCCGCCTGGAACGTTAAGTATACCTTCGGTGAGAAGGATGGTTCCATCGGAGGTACGGATGGCGCCTTCTTCAGCCGGAGCCCCGTCACTGCTGCCGGGCTGCAACTTCCCGAGAACTGCCTTGATCAGGCTGGACTTTCCGCAGCCGTTGGCGCCCCTGAGGAAGACCCGTTCGCCCTGATCCAGCTCAAAGGTCAGGCTGCGGATCACATAGTCCGTACTGTCAGGATAGCGTAGAGAGAAATCCTTCGCTTCGATCAGACGGTTTTTATGATAGGTGAGGGGTGTCAGCTTCAGATCCGGTACCCGCTCGATATCCCGGAGCAGTCCTTCCTGTTGCTCGATCTCCCGCTCGATCCGGCCCTCCACGGCCTTGACCCGGGACTGCATTTTCTTGGTCTTCGCACCGATATAGGAGCGGGTGGAGATATTCCGGTCAGGCTCCTTCGCGGGGTCGAAGCCGATCTTGGTGGCTTCGTTCTTATCCGCCCAGCGGGCAGCCCGGTCCGCCGCAGCGGAGAGCTTCCGGATCTCCTTCTTATGCTTCTCATTTTCCGCGATGGCGAAAGCGTCCGCACGTTCCTTATTCTCCCACCAGCTGCTGAAATTCCCGGCCTGCACCTCGATGGAGGCACGGTTCAGGACCAGGATGTGGTCCGTACAGGCATCCAGCAGATCCCGGTCATGGGAAACCAGGATATATCCCTTCTTGGAAGCCAGATATTTCTTGACGATCTCCCGCGCTCCGGCATCCAGATGATTGGTAGGCTCATCGATCAGCAGGAAATCTCCCTCGCCGGAGAAGAGCACCGCCAGCATCACCTTCGTCCGTTCGCCGTAGCTGAGTGTCCGGAGAGGACGGTACAAAAGCTCCGGTTCCAGGGATAATGCCGGCAGCTCCGCAAGTACACGCCACGGTTCTGCATCCGGTTTCCAGCGTTCGATCATATCATCCGCGGTCCGATCCCGGTCCGCCTCGGAAAGCGGGTATGGGAAAAAGTCAAAATGCGTGCTTGTGCGGATGGATCCGGTGTATTCATGATCGCCCATCAGAAGGCGGAGGAAGGTGGTCTTGCCCTTTCCGTTCCGGCCGATGAAGCCGAGCCGCCAGTCCGTATCCAGTGTGAAGGATACATTTTCAAAGATATTATCAAAGCTGCCTTCATAGGCGAAGGTCAGGTTCGTTACACATATTTCTGCCATATTCGGATCTCCTTTCCCAGGTAGAAATGCAGACTTCGACGCTTCATTTCCGGGCATACAAAAAGTCTGCTCTCCGTGTACGCATGGAAAGCAGACCGCAGGTAACCTGTTCATCCTAACACAAAAAAGTAAGGCTGAAGGAAATGTGCGATAATCTGATCTTAGCATACACGGCCTGCCGGAATACACATACCACACCCGGATTCCCTTACGGATAACGGATGCTTCGGTGTTCCGACGCATGTTACGGTTCTGCTTCAATCAAACTATCTTGTAAACATTTCGCCACCTTACACGGAAAGTGCCCTTTCTTTTTCCTGACAGAATTCTCTGTCTGGGGAGAGAATAGCACAGCGGGATTTTTTTTGCAACTGGTTTTTTTCGATGATGCAATATGACGGCGGTACATTTCGACATCCGGATTCCGCAGATTTCGGCTGTCGATCGTAAGCAAATCGTTGCGTATGAACGGAGATTGTTTTATTATTAATGTGGGTACGAAAACCGATCGTATCGTTACGGATAACAGGATGGCATGATGGAGATTTCGGCATGATTACGGGGCAAGGGTTCCCTGTCACCCGGACCTTGCGGGCCTTTGCCTGCAAAGGCATGCTGCCATCATTATTCCTGAGGATTTGCGGAAGTTTAGGAGGCGGAAATGTACTACCTGATTCGGGATACATTGGAAGAGTGTACGCTGGAGGACTGCCGGAGACGGGAGGCCCCGTATGTGGCGGTTCTTACCACGAAGGAATGGCAGGAGGAGCGTGCCGATTTCGATATGGGTATCGATCTGGAGCCGGATACGAGCAATATTCATAATACCAAGGCCGAGGTGAACTATGATTCCCTGACCGGAACCTTCTCCATTCCGAACCGTCGGGATTTTGACAAGGAGGAGTGGCATTTCGCATTTGCACTGGATGAGAAGGGAATCGTATTCATTGATGACGGCGGCATGGCAGGTCATCTGATCCGCCGCGTAAAACGTGCAAAGAAATGGCACATCCCCAGCCTGGAGCGCTTTCTCTACGATTTTCTGGAACAGATCATTTACCGGGATCTGTCGATCCTGGAGGGATATGAACGGGAGCTGGATGAGATCGAAACGGCGATCCAGGAAGGAGGAGAAGCGGATGAGCAGCTGAAGCGGGCCAATGAGATCCGGGGCAACCTCCGTGATCTTCGGATCCACTATGATCAGCTGATCGATCTTGGGCAGGAACTGGAGGAGAATGAGAACGGATTCTTCAAACCGGAGAATGTCCGGTATTTCCACCTCTTTACGAACCGCATGTCGCGGCTCTACGATTCGGCATCCTCCCTGCGTGACTATACCATGCAGGTACGGGATATGTACCAGGCACAGCTGGATGTAAAGCAGAACCGGATCATGACGGTGCTGACGGTGGTGACCACCATATTCATGCCCCTGACCCTGATCGTCGGCTGGTACGGAATGAATTTCCGTTATATGCCCGAGCTGGAATCCAAATGGGGCTACCCCATCGTCATCGTGATCTGCCTTGCGATCGCGATCGTAAGCCTGATCTTCTTCCGGAAGAAAAAATGGCTATAGCCATTGAGCCATGCACATCCGCCCGGACAAAGATTTGTGCGAGCTTGCTCGCAGACAAAGCCTTGTCCGAGCGGATGTATGCGGCGAAAGCCGCAGCCTCGACGGACGCGTAAGTGATTAACTATGTTTTGAGATGGAATCATCATGGCAACAAGAGAAGATGACAATATGATCCGCAACCGTCTGCAGGAGCTGGCGGACCGGGCATACAGTGAAAACCGGTATCTTTATACGGATTTCCTCGGTATGCCGGAACTGGCAGTTTACCATGCCATGGAACGGGAGCTGTCCTTTGTGCCCTCGGAAAGCTTCGGCGGGACGGACACCTGCGAGCGCCGCATGGTCCGTTTCGGTTCGGAGGAAATGTGCGGCTATCCGGAGGAGTATCCGATCCGGCTTCTGAAGGTGGAGGCGGTACAGGAGAAGTTTGCGGATACGCTGACACACCGGGATTTTCTGGGCTCTGTATTGGGGCTGGGCCTGGAACGGGAAAAGATCGGAGACATATTTCTTCGGGAGAATGCCGGCTATCTCTTTGTTCATGCGGATGTAAGCGGGTATATACGGGAGAATCTGACCTTCGTAAAGCATACGAAGGTGCGGGTGACGGAGCTTTCAGAGGTTCCGGAGGAGCTGGCGCCGAAGCTGCGGGAAGAGACGCTGGTGGTGAGTGGGAACCGGATCGACAGTATCATTGCGCGGTTGTATCACATGTCCCGGGAGGAGGCGCAGCGTCTGGTCCACGGGGAACAGATCTTTATAAACGGCCGGATCGTGACGCAGGTGTCCAAGGCACTGAAGGATGGAGACGTGGTTTCTGTCCGGCATCACGGACGCTTCCGCTTCCGGGGAGAGGGGAGCAGAACGAAGAAAGACCGGCTGAATGTGAAGGTGCAGATCTATACCTGATGAGAATGGGGTGCTCAGCGGGAAATGGGGGGACTTATCTTATGCACATCTTATATCTGCAACTTTACTGATAAAGTTGTTGCATTTCACATGGTAATATCGGATCAAAGATGTTACCATCATTTGTTTCCACACGAACAGATCTGTTCGGATATTTCATAATAGTTTCGGAATGTCTGTAAAATACATGGGTTCCGGATGTTTCAAAACAGACATCCAAAAGAAAAATGACGGATGCTGCGGGAGGCAAAGCTTTCGGAGTATCTGGATCATAAAAATGTCGTAAGGACCTATCAGACAGGGAGTTCCAACGGAACACTTTTTATCCTGATGGATCTATGCGAAGGCGGAAGTGCGGATGATCTGATGAAGCTCCACGGAGGAACGCTTCCGCTTCCCCTGGCAACCTACATCATGCTGCAGGTGCTGCGGGACGATCTGATCCGGGCATTGCCGAAAGAGGTTAAGGAGTATTGCGAGGTAACAACATGAGAACAAAGCTGTTTCAATATGAATACAAAGCGGCGGGCCTGGTGGATATCGGAAGTGTCCGGAGGACCCGGATTACTGGACCGAATGCGGGAAGAGATCGAAAAGGAAGGACCCTTTGCGGAAGAGGCAAATGAGGTTCTGAAGAAACTGCAATCCGATCAGAACGGATGAGAGACGATAAGAACTGCCGGGGGCGCACTACAGATGTGCGCCCCCGCTTTCCTTGAAATGGAGAGCGTTTCATGGTATTCTAATGTACGGTTGTATTGATGATTTTGTGAGGAAATAAACGGATGTTTTGGGCATTTCTCATTTTTCTATTTTCCGTCCTGCTGCAGGCAGGGGCGGGGTATGCCGTGGGGGATATCATCGCCCACGCGCTTTCCTATGACCTGACACGGAAGACGGCTATCTGGGAAGGCGTCCTGATCATTGTTCTGCTGCTCCTCAAATCCTGGATGGAGTATCATTTCGCGCCGGAGAAGAAGAGCAGGGCGGCAATTTCCGTACCGGAAAGTGTGATCTGGTTTGCGGGGACCATTGTACTGGCAGTAATACTGGAACTTTACACGGATCTTGGAATCCCGGTGAAGATCGCAGTTATGCTGCTTTTTGTGGTGTGCAGTCTGGTCTTCGAACGGGAGTCATATCTGCAGTATTTCCGTGTGGCTGAGGATGGGGACGAAGAGGAACGAAGCGAGGATGATGAATACTCCTTCGCGGCGGACAGGAAGCGGAAAGACGATGAGGAACCGGAAAATGACGTCGTAAAGGAAACTGCTGCCAATCCGGCTGCGACCGAAGCAAAGAATACAAGGATCCTCGCGGAGGATGATGAGATCCGGCTGGAGATTGTGGAAAATGCTGCGCCGATGGAGACGGAAGCCGGTGGGAATGAGACGTCCGGGGAAGAAGGACGGACAGACCGGGTGGATGATACCGGAGAAGGTCACTCCGGGGATTCGGAAACGACACAGGATGGGAATGAAGCAAAGACGAAGGAAACTTCGGTCGTGGCGGGATTCCACGTGTGTGCCCGCGTGATCGCATATGTGGCATCGATCCTGATCGGAATCCTGGCGCTTATAACGCTGCATGACACGGAGAACAGGCTCCGGGCATATATCATCATGCTGACCGGTTCTATCGTGACGGTGATCTTCCGGCTGGTGCCGGGGGAACCCGGAGTGAGGAATGAAGAATCCGAAGATACGGCGGAAGAGGATTCCATGACCGAGGAGCTGATCCGGGAGGAGAAGCTGCGCAGGAAGCGGATCATTTATATTGTGGTCAGCTTGCTGGTTACTGTTTTCCTTTGCACCAGATCCGTGCTGGTGGGTCTGATCTTCCTGCTGGATGCGTTCCTGATCGGCGTGATCATCCCCATGGCCACATATCGTTATGCCATCGGAGGTACCGATGTGGTGGAGAAGAAAACGGACATCCTGTCCAGGATCACATCACGGGTACTGCTTACGGTGATCCTGATCATTGCCGCGTGGCTGCTCAGCTATGGAGCTCTTTGGGAATATGAGTTCCTGATGATCCTCGGCACTGCATTTGCCGCGCAGGAACTGTTGCTGGGACAAAACGCAAGGGTATTCATCTGCAAAGAATAACACAGGCTTGAGATTATCGATGAATAATCATAATCAAAGGGAGAATAAGGATATGGGATTTGAACACGTACGGAAGGTGATGGATGATTTCATCGCGCGTAAGGAAGAAAATGGTGCGTCGCTGGTGGTAACAAAGGGCGGAGAGCCGGTGTTTACTTACAGTGCGGGCCTTGCGGATGTGGAACAGGGTGTGCCTTTTACGGAGGACACCATTTGCCGGGCTTACTCTGCGACGAAGGTGGTAACAGGTGTGGCCTGTATGCTTCTGGTGGAGCGGGGACAGCTGGATATCGGCGAGCGGCTGGAGGTTTATATGCCGGAATATGCCGGGCCCTACTATGTACGCGAAGGGCAGCGGATTGCAAGCCCGTCGATCCGGGTGCGGGATCTTCTGAACATGACCTCGGGAATTCCGTACCCCGGTGACGGCGCGGAGGGGATCGGTGAGACAAATGACCTCTGGGGGCGTCTGGACGAGAGCATCCTTGACGGAAATTCCATGACGACGCAGGGCTTCGCAAAGGGTGTGGCGAAAGCGCCGCTTATGTTCCCGGCGGGAGAGAAGTGGATGTACGGTGCATCCGCGGATGTGCTGGGTGCGCTGATCGAACGGATCACCGGACAGAGCTTCGGGCAGTTTCTGCGGGAAAATATCCTTGATCCCCTGGGGATGAAGGATACTGCATTTTATGTTCCGAAGGAGAAGCGGGACCGGCTGGCAGTGCTGTATGACAATGCAGGAGACCATCCGACGAAAACGAGTTATGTAAACTTGTGCATTTATGATTATGAAGAAGAACCGGCATTTCAGTCCGGAGGCGCCGGACTCTTCTCTACGGCGAGGGACTTCTCAAGGTTTGCCGGGGGTTTGGCCGGCGGAGCGATGGAAGGAGATACGGCAACCGATGCATCGATAAAACGGATCCTGCAGCCCCGAACCATTGATTTCATGCGCGAAAACGGACTTAAACCGGAACAGCGCGTTTCCTATGACTGGGAAAACCTCTGGGGCTACGGCTACGGAAATCTTGTCCGTTGTATAGAAAACCGTAATCAGGCCGGATCTTTGGCCTCCGTGGGATCCTTCGGCTGGGACGGCTGGACCGGCCCGTACGTGCTGATCGATCCGGACGCAGAAATCTCGGTCACGCTCTTCCTTCAGCGTGCCGGGGCCGGAACCACAAGACTTGCCAGGAATGTGGTGAACGCGGTGTACGGAGACATTTAATTATGCGGTTAGCAGCTGTGTGGTTGTGTGGCTGGGTAGCTATGTTGTTATGCAGGTATGTGGTTCATGCCCGGAGAATTTGCATATGCAACAAAAACGAACCGGTAATATTCACAAAATTACATGTGTAAAGGTGACAAGAATTTAGTGTTTTATGTAAACCAAATTGAGTTTTCTGCCATCATGTTACAGTGATTCGTTTTCAGGAAAAAACAGCAAAGGAGATCAGAGAACGCAGTATGGTGATCCTTCTGCCGTTCAAACTTCTCAGCCTCCGAAACGACCTTCAGAAAAAGCGCTCTCAGGAGAATATCCGAAAGTTGCTTAATCTTTATCGCAATGATATAATTTGTGTAATAGAGCAAATGTATCTGGCGGGCCAAATCTCAGCAGGAGACCGGAAGGTATTACTTTCGGCTGCCAGGCTGCTTATGGAGCACTTGTATCAGAAGTACGAAGAGATACAGGAGGTGATTCGGGATATGCATGATCATTCATTGAGACTGGATGTGGATGACTACATCGATGCACTGGAAAGCAAGGATGAGGAGATAGCAAAGCAGCAGGAGGAACTGGAAAGGCAACACGAGGAACTCGAAAGGCGACATGAAGAGCTTAGGGAAATGGGTGAGCAGATCAGATTACTCACCGAACGGTTGGCACAGTATGAGTCAAAGGCGGAATAGAGTAACCATCTGGTAGCCCAAGTCTCAGCAGGAGCCCGGAAGATACTGCTGTCGGCCGTCGGGCATCTTATGGAACACATGTATCAGAAGTACAAAGAACTGCAGGATGAAACCGAGTTATGGCCATTATGATGAGGGAATCGCACATGCGATTCCCTTTTTTGGTGAATTTTCACAAACTTTTTTATGAATAAAGTATGAACAAAAGGGGGCGGTTTCTTGCATATGCCCGTGTTCTATGGTAAAATCTGCATAAGTATAGGTTGAATGATAGCATAGGGGTAGTGTACCCATATGAAAATGGTGTCATTCTGAGCGTAGCGAAGAATCTTATGAAACTAGAGGAAATGCGTATGAAAACAAATATGATCACACGGTATATGAGCCGTGCACGCAAAAACTCTATAAGGAATGAGAAGAAGGGCTTCACCATGGTGGAGCTTCTTGTGGTGCTGGTTATAATTGCTGTACTGGCGGCGGTTGCGATACCGGCTCTTCTTGGTTTTACAGACAGTGCAAAGGAAAAACAGTACATAGCTGAAGGCAAGGAAGCCCTTACGGCTGCACAAACCATGATGAACGATGTGTATACGAACAATCTTCTGTACGTACCGAAAAAAATGAGAGAGGAAGCTCTGAAAACATCGGGACTTTCTGATAATACGGAGTTTATTATCTATACCGTAAAGCAGTTCAATATGTATGCAGATGGTACATCTGACAGTATCGGCTGTTATACGATAGCCGAAGCATTATACAGGGCTGAAGACGGATCATATTATTATTATGACGGGACGAACTGGGAAAAGGTAGAACAGGAAGACACACTTGTAGTAAATGCAAAAAGAGACAATTATATATGCGTATGGCCGTCGGATGATTATAAGAGTGATACTGCCGGTACCAAGAGATATACGGTTATTACGGGTGAAGATGGTGAGGAAACGGTTGTTTCCTTCGATATTGACGAAACAACTGCGTCAAATGATACACCTGAAACAGGATTTGAAAACAGTACAGAAGAGGAAAGTACTGTTGATTATGGATCTTCATACAACATGACGGTTATTTTTGAGGCGGCTCCGGCTGTTACCGGAAGTATTACCGGACAGGAAAGAACGGCCATGTCATTTAGGAATGGAACAACCCCCACATCATTGACTACTAGCTATAACGAAACGGACGAGCTTGTTGATGAGCCTGATGTCACCATTAATACTACATTTTTTGAGAATGATTATGAATGGAGCTGGGGAGGTGGACAGGGAAGCCTTGATGAAGTAAAGAATTACCTGAGCGGAATCGTTGCCGAACAGAATGGCGGAGAGATCCGGATCATTGGCCGCGTAAAACAAAAGACAGTAGAAGTACCGGTCAGCTTTTTTGCGTATAATCCTGATACATTGAAGGTGGAAGTGGACGTTGACGGCGCAATAGACAGTGATGTTGATAAAGACAGGTTAAAGGATACGATAACAGTTGATTATGGTCTTGCTGATGAGACGCTGATCAGTGATAATGTTGAAATTGATGGCAATGCGGAGGATGCTTTAAATATTGAATCTCTTGCTACAGAAGAAAATGAAGATGCTGTGACCTATGACAAATGGGTAATGAAGGAGGGGACGGATTACAGATCTGATTCCGAAGGAGAAGGCGGCTACGCATGGATCAGCGGATCTGACATATGGAATGAAGTGGTAAGCTGGGCAGCAAATGAGATAGACAGCTCTCGGAATATAGACGCAGCATCAGCCAATATCACCGCAAATGGAGTAAGATTTGAACTGCCGGCAGATATTAATAAAACCCTTTATGTAAGAGGAATTCTGAAAGATGACAACAGCTATGAAGGCATTGTCACCTTTGGTTCTGACGCTGAAAATGCAGTATTCATGTTTAATAAAGAATACACAAGAAATGAATTGATTGGAGAGATATATCCGGTGGATGCGGAATCACCGGTGAATTTTGATGCGAATTTAGGAGAGACATATTCTGTTTTTGATGATAATGATATTTTAGTAAATGGGGAACCTATCGCTCAGTCCGTAAAAAAGCTTAAATTCTGGCATATATATGAGAGCGACAAGGATTACACTGTAAGTGATGACCTGAGCGGTAAGGAGGACCCGGACTGCAGGAACAGAATCCGGGACTGTTCTGAAATAATGCTTGATAAGCTTTATAATGAAGATTATAGCGGTTATGGTGAGGTTGCCGAGATAGATGTGGCGGATCTTACAACAAAGCTTATGGTTGCATCGAGTAATACGAGCGATACACCTCTTGCAGGAAACAAATTCAATTACCTTGCGAATGGCAATGCCTCAAATATCGCATCTGTTCACTTCCTTACAGGGACAGAAAGACCGGGTTATGATGATTTATTCAGGGAAAGATGTCTTTCGACCACATCGATAACGGAATCGGGTACCAGGCTTAAAAAGGATTCGCATGGTAAATATGTGATCAGTTATGTAGATGATGATTATCCTTCATATACTGTTGCGTACAGTGTAAAAAATTCGGAAGATACATCCCGATATGACATCTACGTGTTTACTGAGGATGGTTCCGATATGAAGGCTGAAGGAAGTCTCCAGAAGCTCCATAATGGTGCGAAAAACATGAAATCAAATAATTTCGTATCGCATCTTGAGACATCCGATGTTACAAATATGAGCTATATGTTTGGGACATGCGCGGCTCTTGAGTCGGTGGATATCTCAAACTTTGACACGTCAAGTGTCACCAATATGAGTTTCATGTTTGATATGGGAAACGCAGTTGATGCATGTGGTGATATCACCAGTATTGATTTTAGCGGAATCAGCGGCGAATCGCTTACGAACGCCAGCCATATGTTCAGAAACTGTAAGAATCTTGAAACGCTTAGAACTAATCAATACGTCAGCTTTCCTGCAATCACTGCTATGGATTATATGTTTGAAAGCTGTGAAGCACTTCCGTTTGATAATATGACTTTTGCAGTACCTTCAAATCCTGCGGGAGTAAACTGCGAGGGTATGTATCTCAGGTGTAGCGGCCTTACAAAAGTGTCTCTGAATATAACCTATGCAATCAAGATTAGCCGAATGTTTGAAGGTTGCACAGATTTGGAAAAGGTAACCTTATGCGGCAATAATGCTGACAGTTCCGCTGATAATGCAGTGGTGACGAATCTTACAAATGGAACATATAATATATTCCTTAACTGTGCGAGTGTTGAGGATATTACGATCAGAGGACTTAAACTTAATTTTGTTTCGAACGTGGGCTTTACAGGATTCTTCCCTAATAGTGTAAAGGAGACCTTATGCAGTGTTACGATAGATAATGTTTCTCTCCCGACGACTACAACGCTTGCTTCCTTATTCGGAAGCGATAATGAAGAATATGCTGCAAAGAATCTGACATCTGTAAGTATCACAAATTCAGACTTTTCTGCGGTAACAACAATGAATCAGATGTTCCGTAACTGTACCGGTATTACATCTACGGGTATCAGTTTTGATGGAACTTCGTTTTCGGCGTGCACAAATACGAGCTGGATGTTTGCTGGCTGCACAGGTCTTACCGGCGAGCTTGATTTCGATCTGTTTGATACGACTACGGTTAATGATTTTAATAATATGTTTAACGGCTGTAGTGGACTGACATCGGTTAAAGACTTTCATATAGACCGGAGCAGTAACATCAGCAGTATGTTCTTAGGCTGTTCAGAGCTTACTGCGGTGACACTTACCGGAAGCAACAGCGATAATGATGACGAAAATGCAGCTACATCCACGATAACCGGTGCGGGTAATATATTTAATAACTGCTCCAAACTGACCAGCGTTACCCTAAAGAATCTGAAGTTTTCTTCGCTTACCAGCAACGGAATGAATGGATTCTTTTCCCACATAAGACCATCAGTTAAAAATGTTGTGATAGATAATATATATGCTCCGGGGGTAACATCTTTTAATCAGACCTTTGGAAGTGATACTTCCACATCGGCAGCTACATCGCTTGAGTCTGTCAGCATTACCGATTCGAATTTCCCGAAGGTTGATACTATGTATTCAATGTTCAGAAATTGCAGTTCTCTGAACAGCGTGGTCTTTACAGGATCAGATATTTCGACATCTGAAGATGTAACAGTTGTCAATATGAAAAACATGTTCCGTGCATGTATAGCTTTTGGCGGAACTTCAGGTAATGTCAGTCTGGATAATCTTAATACGGATAAAGCGAACGACATGAGCTACATGTTTGACGGTTGTACAGCTCTTCAGTGGCCTAAAGTTTCAGGTATCACACCGAAGTATCCGGCCGGGACAAACTGTGCTTATATGTTCAGAGGATGCACGGCCTTTATAGATACGGTTACCTTCGACATAACTTATGTGAATACATTCAATAATATTTTTGAAAACTGCACAGGTCTTACTGGTATAACTTTAAAAGGCTCAGGAAAGGATGGTACAGCGTGTATACTAAATAATAGTGTGACCTGCGACGATGCATTTAAAAATGCGGGTGCAATTGTTGATGAAAACAAGGTGCTTAATATTACGATTAAGGACATGAATCTTTCAAATGTTTCATCAGCTTCCAATGCAACATCGACAAGTACAGGAAATGGCTTTTACAAGTTATGTCAACCAATAAAGAAAGCAGCAACGTCAGTTAGCTTTGAACATATAAGTATTCAATCACTTTATTCTGTTGATCAGTCACTCATGGGATCGAACGACAATCTTTCATCCATTAGCTTTACAGATTTTGACGTTCCAAATCTTCAGAGAATGAAACAGTTTATGATGGGCTCAAAAGGCCTTACCACAGTGACTTTCTCCGGGCTTAATGCTTCTCCATGGAATTGGAATTCTGTTTTCGAGGGATGTTCACGCCTTACGTCGATAGATTTTGGAAATGTCGGTGAGGAGGGCGAGATTAAGACCAATACAGGTAATCCGGATTCAAGTACAGGTATGACAGATTTTAATTCGTTGTTCAGGGGGTGCTTCAGCCTTACAACTATCATTGGTCTGGATAAATTTGATACGTCAAATGCGAAAGATATGCAATATATGTTCGACAGTTGCTATAGCCTTAGAGAATTGGATCTTACCAATTTCAACACTGAAAAGATTGTGAGGGAAGATAAGAAGGGCTTCTATTACATGTTTGGAACCCAGTCAGGTGATACAGTGAACGGGAAGACGGCAAGTGATCTCACGACGATCTATGCTTCTGAAGATTTCGTCATTAATAAAGACAACCAGATAATGTTTGGCGATAAGCTTACAAACCTTGTTGGCGGAAACGGAACAAAGTTTGTTGATATCAAGGCTTCTGACAAATCCTATTATAACAAGACAAAATACGGATGGATAGACGGAAGAGTAGTAAGTGGCAGAGATAGTTCGCAGGGATATTTTACAAAGACCACATATGCAAAGTTTAAGAGGATGGGGGATAACTGGGTAAATTCGTTTGGATTTGGTAAGGATATTACAGTATTGACAGGATTCCAGAGATGTACCGATAAAGCTGTTTATGAATCATATAAGAGTGGCGCAATCGAAATATCGGATGCATCTTACACAGATCCTGATTCAGGAGTCAGGATTCCGATTTACGCATGGATAGATTCCGATAATGTATTTAACTGGTATTCGGAAGCAACAAAGGTATATATACATGAAAACACAGTGCAAATGTTTAACTATGTAAGGAATAATACGGGACAATCTAACAACCTGAAATGGGTTGATTTTCAGGGCGTGGATATTTCACTGGTGAAATCATTTGATCACTTTTTCAGTTCTGCAAAGCTGTTGGAGGGGATTTACGATAGGAGCGTAGGTGAGTATTCAGACTATAGGTTTATTAATAGTCTTAGTGAAAATATGTGTAGTATGTTTGATTCATGTAATCTGCTTGAGTCCGTAGATTTATCAGGCTTAAGTACAAAAAATGTCACAACTATGGATCATATGTTTATGGACTGCGCATCGCTTAAGACGGTTGATTTAAGCTGCTTTAGTTCGGAAAATCTAACGAAATGTGATTATATGTTTAGAATGAGAGAAAACAAGACTTTCACGAAGAATGGAAACACTTTGAATGTAGGAAATGATAACATTCTGGAAAAAGTTATATTTGGCGCAGATTTCAATTGTTCAATGGTTACGGATATGCAATATATGTTTAGTAATTGTAACAAATTAAAATCATTGGATTTATCAATGTTTGATGCGTCTAAAAATGATGAGCAGACATTAAATGTTAGTAATATGTTTAATGGATGCAGCAATTTGAAAACAATACTTGTTTCTGATCCTGCTGAAACAGATGGGAGATCATTCTATTCCACATATACTCCCTTTACTTCAAGAATCAACTCCTCCGGCAGCATGTTTAATAAATGCACCAGTCTTGTCGGTGGCGACGAATCAACACTTTCCACTTCTGGCGGTAAAACTGATGCTACCTATGCTAGAATCGGAAACGCAACCAGGAAGGGGTACTTTACAAAGAAAGAGCAATAAGTGATTCGGTTAGTTGAGGCTATAAAAACAATAGGGCATGAAGATGACAAAGAGATTTAGAAAAAAAATGCACGGCTGTATTCATACAAACAAAGGCTTCACTTTGGTGGAGTTGATTGTTGTGCTTATTCTTATGTCAATCCTCCTCAGTGTGGGTATCTTCGGGGTTTTAGGATGGATCGACTGGGCAGAATTTAACAAGGCAAATGAAGCGGCAGAGGATATATTCTATGCTGCGCAGAACCAGCTGACAGAGCTTGATTCAAGTGATGCCATGGACAGAAAAGTAAATTCAGTCCTGCAGAATAATGGAGTGTATATTGATAAGTATGTTCTGGCACAGGGGACGACTGTAAGCGGCGGGATTATAAAGGATGATTTTTCCAGCATTAAGAATACCCGAGGCAAAGAATATGAGTGGAGCTCTATTTGGCTTGACAAGAACAGAGATAAAGAGATCAGAACACTTATAAGGATTGTTGCGGATGCGGGTGAGTATTCAAAGTATGCAAATGATCCCTCTACATACAACGGGGATGCGGGAACCAAGCTGCTTTTTGATCTTATAGCGTCTTATATTTCAGACAAATCCGTGCTGGACGGAGCCATAGCTCTTGAATTTTCACCTGAGGCCGGTCAGGTTTTTTCGGTATGTTATTCAGATAAACAGAAAAGCTTCGACCCGGAAAAAAAAGATAAAGACGGTTATCTGGATATAAGTGACAGGACTCTTGCCGTGAGAGAAAGCAATATGCTCGGATATTACGCTGTAGATACGATGACTTCAAAGATAAAAGGCCGCAGCAGGATCGCAGACGGATATATGTTTGAGATAGAGAACGGAAATGCTCTTATTATGAGTGTCAGTTCTTCGGATAGCCTTATCTCTGATTTTAGCGGGGCGAATCTGAAGTTTTCAATTCAGGGTTCATCCCTGTATAATGACGATTATGCCGAAATCATGAGCTTTTCAATCTCCAAGGAGAAGATCGAGAGTATAAAGTATGATGGAATAAGAAGTATTTCCGAAGCGATGGATCACCCTGTTGAAGTGGAAGTAGAACTTGGCAGGGGGATATACAGCTCTAAAACACAGGAGTTCAGGCTCCCTGTATGGATAGATACTTTAGGAAAAATCAGTATCGCGCTCGATGCTACGGATATTCAGGCGCAATCCATAACCTATGCTGACACAATGGAATTGCTTGGGAGTGATACAGATGCGGTTAATGCTGCAAAGACGGCTTTCAGAAACACATTCAGTTTTTACAGATTCGGAATGCCGGATGTTCGGTTTATAAGGGCATCGGTTGAAATAACTGGCAGTCAGACGGGCAGTACCGAGGCGGGAAGAAAGGTTATAAATCCGGATGATTTTAAGAAGTACGGAGAGTCAGATATATATGGAGAAGCAGTTACATTCGCGAATTATTCAGACGGCGACAATGATAATACATATGGAATAGAAAACGGAAGACATTTATATAATATCAGGTTTGAGTCGGATTACAGCGATGCAATGAGGGCGAAAAATCTGATTGATACTGGATTTACGAGGGAGTTTATTCTTAAGGCGGATATTGACTGGAAGAAAGATTTCCTCGGCGGAGATGACGGTACGGATTATCTGTTTAATTCCTACATGACGACGGAAGCTTCAGGGATAGATTTGATCGCTGATCAAAGCGTCCCGGAGTTTGCATATCTTGACAGGTCTGAGGATGAAAACAAGACCGTGTACCCGGTTGCTGATACAAGGCGTTTTCCGTTCCCCGGTTTCAGAATACTTTCCTATGGAGATATTTTTACACAGTCGGCAGATCTTTCTGTGATCGCGAAGGGAGATACGTCCGCGGCGGATATTTCATACTATAAGATCAGTGGGCTTGATATCTCGTTTGCTGCAAACTGTATTTATGGTGTGTACGGCAAGACCGCGCAAGGTGTTTTTATAGGCGACGATGCAGTGCCAGGCACTGAACAGATAAAGTACAACAGCCTTAACGGCACAGGCAAGGAGGGCTCCATGCCCCTTGGGCTTTTTGCCGAGAATTTTGGAACCATTTCAAATATCGAGCTTGACGATATAGAAGTAAGAGGAGTAGAGGGTTATCCTGTTAATGATCCTGCGTCCTTCTTATTTACGTGCAAGGTTGGCGGCTTTGTGGGTGAGAATTTCGGCACCCTGAGCAGCCTTCTTATTGACGTTGCTGTAGATAAGCCGCAGTCCTATATCAGAGGGCGTTCTGACGTGGGCGGAATAGTCGGCCATCAGTATTATATGACAAAGGCATCGGATGGAAGTGACACTGTTACAGTAACTGATCAGGAACCATATGCAGATGCAATGGTAACCCTTGCGTATTGTGTCAACAATGCAAATGTTACCGGGATAGGTTACGTGGGCGGCGTGATCGGTCGTATCTACCCGTCGGGAGGAACTGCCGGAGGAAATCAGAAAAAAGGCAAGGAATCATTTGACACGACTTTTACGAAGAATGGCAGTAAGGTTTATTACAGTGATAATTACATAGAACCTGTCAGTATAACTTCATCTGAGGTATCGGAGTACAGTGTTAATGAAATAAAAAAATATACTATAGATACCTGCGTGAATCATGGTGATATTTCCATGGATCCATATTTCGCTGAGAATGATGTAGATAATAATACATATAGAAGAGGATACTATTTTGGAGGTATCACAGGGGCGGCTCTGAACACTTATAACTATAATTATGATAAAGATAATCACTACTATAAACATAACACAGCGGCCACAAGAATTGCAGTAATCAGTAACTGCACAAGTTACACTCTTTATTCTGAAGCTGAGCTTGATGATATTCTTCTTCCGGGAACTGACGAGGATAAGATCAATGAAGCGAAGAGAAGGATGAAGGCGTGCTTTGTCGGCGGAATCGTTGGCGGGATAAGGTACGGATATATCGATTATTGTTCCACAACACCTGATATGGTTGGCGCTTCCGAAGCAAGCTCGGGGAATGAGTATTCATTTGTATTTGGTGACAGATATGTCGGTGGTGTTGCCGGCTACTGTATGGAGACAGATTTCTTGGGCGGTGCAGAGTATACATCCACAGAACTCGCAAAAATAACGAAGAATACATCGGGTTATAGGGATGATTATTCTATTATTAACGGGACCAGTGCTGTGGGGAATTATGCCGTTGGCGGAATCACAGGTTCCTTCGGACGGCCTGAGACAAACAATAAGTCCCGAAATCCAAACCTTGATAATGGATATGTAGAGGCTTATGCCGATGTTCTCGAAAGCATGTATGGGAAATATGTAGTTGATAATAATACATATACAGGTGACAGGAACTTCCCGGCAAATTGCGGGCAGATTACTAAAACTAAAGATGGAAAGATATACTTTGAGATTACCGGACTCCTTAATACGGCGGTTGTGCTGGGAGGAAGTTACACGTCCCAGGTAAATCTTGAGAATACAAGTAATAGTGGAATATATTATGGGGTAGGCGGGGTTGCCGGACTTCTTGCTGCAGTTATCCGAAATGCGGACAGTATTCAGACAGAGGATATGAAGAACCTGAATATCAAGTATATTTTCGGAGAAAAACCAGAGTCTGTGCAGACTGCCCTTGATGAACTGTCAGTGGATGACCTTCAGGAAAAGGTTGACTCATCAGATTTTACGACAGATGGCGTGGGCGGAATAGTAGGTCTTGCGCTAGGTACAGGTGATATAAATGTCTCGGATGGAACAAAAAAGTATAATTCTTATATTGATTCCATAATCTTTGGACGTAACAGAGTAGGAGGCGGTGTTGGAGATACTACGGCATGTCGAGGATCACAATCGAGAATAGCTAATTTTTATCCGATAAAAGCTACTTCATCAAGCAGTGGTATGTATGTGATGGGAAAGGATTGTGTTGGAGGTGTAATAGGTGCCTTTGGCAAGAGCGCGGATACATTGGCTGACGCAAGCTTAAGCAGAAAAGATGATTATGATGGTGGTTGGATCACTTCGGGATACCATGTCATAGGCAACAGAGCTGTTGGAGGTTTTATAGGTGAGTTCTGTGAAACGAATAATAATAAGATGATATATATCAGAATAGGAGAAATAGGAGGCAATAGCGATAAGGTTTATGTAAAGGGCAGTATGTATGTCGGAGGGCTTGTCGGCCTTCAGGAGAGTTATCCCACATCTAATAGCATTTCAAAACCTGACGAGTATTATGGTTATGATATGTATCTTCGAAATGTTGAGATAGAAGCAGACTGTTTCGGCGGATGTGTATTTGGGGCGCTTTTTACTAAGAATGGCTATGCTCCGATAGATAAGTTGATTTATTATTCCGGTACTGTAAATGATAATTCCAGAAATAATCCGATAAACCAGATACATATGGACTGTGATATCTGCGGAGGATGTATAACAGGCCTTTATGCTTTTAATGGCTCAAGTGAAATGTTGAAAAAAGATACACAATGGACAAATGTAAATAATTATGTTCCCGATGGTCAGGGAACAGAGGATAAACCGTATCTTTCAAAAAATGGATTATATAAAAACAGTACTATCAAGGCTCTTACATATCTATCGGAAGATGAGAGAAATGAGGAAGAATATCTGAAATATGTAAATCGTCTTAAAACTATATTCAATGGCAAGACAGACAACCGCATCACTATGGAACTGTTCAACCTGTCCGAGAAGTGGCAGGCCGGTGGAGACAACAATCTCTGTCATGTAGTAACAAATCTATATGCCGGCGGTCTCTTCGGGTTCACTGCAGATACGGTTAATGTTACAGTGAACGGCTACCGGAACAGGGCAAGATTGGTGACCAAGTTGGCCATTCTGTCAAAGGAGATGGGAAATAATGATAATGCTTATTATTCATATTTGGGTGCTGTTACCGGAAAAGTGCCAAAGGGGATGATCCTTAATTATTGCAGGAATACATCGGCTAGAAAAGAAAATAATGATTATAATGGAGGTGATTACCATACAAAAGGCAACGGAAATAACTATTATTCGCCTAAAGCAACTTATGTTGGCTTGATAGCTGAAATTAATTCAGGGACCATTAATTATGCAAATTATAAGAAAGATGGTGACAATGTCAATGAAAATATAGATGCTGCTGCAACTGCTTACAGCAATTCTCAGAAGGCGGCAGGTGTTGTCGGCCTGAATGGAACAAAGGATAATAATGCTACAAATAAAGCTACTGTTTACGGGTGCCTCAATCCTGTGGAGATAACTGGATATACCGCTTCAGGTATTGTTGCGGCAATCGGTGGTTATTCAGATATCAGCGCAAACATCAACAGGGGAAAGATCACAGGAAGAAATGTTAATAATACCGTAAATACAGGCGAAACCTTCAGCGCGGGAATTGTCGGAGAGGTTTTGGATTCGGTTTCGTCCGGTGCGACAGTTAATATCGAAAATAATGCTAACTACGGAACTGTAGCATCAAGCAAAAATAGTTATAAGAAAGCGGGCATAGCATATAATACCCGCGGCCTTGGTGTAATCACAGCCTGCAGGAACTATGCAGGTGGTGTTAACTATGCGATTACCTCGACGGAGGAAGGGAAAAAGGCAAAGTCGATCAGGTACTGTCTTGATGCGAGTACAGTCACATCAGCAGTAAATAACAGAATGGTGTTTGGGGATGTTTCTGACAGTACTGATAAAAATACTATGCTCGCGAATACCTATGTTGGAAAAAGCTCGGTATTTAACGGCTTTGGTGAAGTAGCAAAGACGGATGGGTATTTCATTGCAAACAGGTATTATACCGGTGCAGATGGAAGTATAACAGGAGAAAAATATAACATCGATACGGATGTACTTGCTTCTTCTTCGGATGATAGCTATGAAGGAAAGACGGTCGTGCCATATGACCTGAGTCCCGCTGAAGGCACAGGAAGTCTGACATTTGAGATAATTCCGGCCCTTAAGAATGGCGACAGCGACAGTGTTTATGCTGATATGGATGAATTCTCAGTAATATGGGATAATCCGCTTAAGGATGAGATCGATTCATATTATTCGGATGCCTATGTGATTATCAATAGCAGTGACAGGGAAGATAATCAATATTATCAACAGTATATTGCCAGCACGCATGAAGAGGGTGAGCCGGATACAACATCATTCAGTTATTTGGCGAGAACGACGTGCTCTGAAGATGGTGAACTTGCTTTGGAGGTGCCGGAAGACTGGCGGGATATCTACGGATTTGCGACATATTTATATATGTTAAATTCCGGGGTCTCTATCACTGAAAGTGATTTTGTAAACAGCCTGAAAGCAAATATACAGAAATATGCTGTTAAGTATTATAATGTAGACAGTGATGATCCTGCGGTTCAGCTTACGATCAATTATAATGTTTATTACACAGATGATCAGGGCACAGCTTATTCCGAGATGAATCAGGAAGCGAAAATTCATGCCGGCTCCTCATATCTTATTAAAACACACCAATTTAACAAAAATGTCGTAAAAGTGATTGTGGTTGTTAATTCTGTCGAATGCAGTGGGGTTGCGGAAAATACCGTGGGCGTAAGATTGTTCCGGTGGAAGAGCAGCACTGATAATGCTTTGAAAAATATGCTGAAGTCCGGAACGCGCACGATTTTGACGCAGAATGTTAATGACTTAAACTCCGCTTTGGCTGCGTTGAAGGACAAGAAAATATCTTTATCAAAGCTGTATTTTGTTAATATTTCTGATGATGAGGATGTTGTAAAGCCCGTGCTGTATCTTTGCGGTTATTCTACAGGGATACGGGATACCTTTTCATCATCGATTGGCGGCGAACCTGGCGAGCCTCTGTATTATTCAAACTATGATGCAGGAAAGGCTTACAGGGATATTGATGCTGAATATATGAACCTGCTAAAGACGAGTGGCCTGTATACCCCTGATTGATAACGCTCTGATGTGGTTCTTCGGTCAGCCTGTATTTTTAAGATCAATTGGAATGGATATGATGAAAGCTGATTTTTTGAAAAGAAAGAAAAATTCATATCAGAATTCTGAAAGCAAAGCCGGTCATGACTGTAGCGGTCATGACGCCGGCGCTGCTCTGATTTTTGCGGTAATCGTGATCTCGATCCTTATTATCTTTACTTTTTCGCTTTCTCTGATCGCATATACCCTGTACGCTTCTCAAACAAAGAATATTGCAAGCATGAGATGCAGAGAAGCGGCAAATTCACTTAGTGTTGCGCTCGGCGATGAGCTTACATATGAGGACACAGTTAACAACAAATATCCAGAATCCGAGAGCTATCTTTATAAATATCTTAGATATAACCTCTGTCAGGATACAACGTGGCCTTATTACGTATCTGACAATACGGTGGGCCATGACAGGAAAGCGGCAGTAAGATATTTCAAACTCTCGTCTAATGGTGCAAAGAAAGTTTATGATGCTGATATGGAAGTTAAGAAAGATGCCGACGGAGATGGTATATTGGTCAGGGATTCCGGAGTTGAAGGCCTTCCGGGTAAAACAGAGGTTGCAGTATACTGGATGCTCCCTGACGGTACGGAGGAGGATATTCAGCCGGGCAGTCTTTCTTCAAGAAAAGGGATAAGACTGTTTATTGAGGTTACCTGCGAAGCAGCCAGCCAGTCATATACTGTAAAGCATGAATACATCATAGATAAAACTCCGGAGTACAATATCAATAATAATATACAAAGAATCAGAAAGAAAAGTATTACGGATGCTCAGGATAATGTGAGTATTAATCCTTGCGGATTTGTAGTAAATGAGGCAAAGGATGAGATCAACAGTACGGAGATGTGGGTGTGGAAGAAGGTGACGGAATGAAAAAAAGAATCTTGTCGAATTCAAAACACGTATATAATAACAACTCCGGTTCTACAATGATTGAAACGATTGTTTCATTTGTCATAATTCTGATCGTCCTTGCCGCATTATACGGAATGGTAAGATTCTCTTCTAATCTCAGGATGCGCGCAACCGATACAGCTGACATAAGAAACTCATTTGGCAATGAGATATACAAGAAAACACCGGATGATAGTGTTGAAGTCAGTAACTATCTGGGGAAAAGGGCTGATAATATCTATATGTTCAGCCTTACTCCTGATCTTGATAGTACAGATGTTTCAAATCTGTCTACGGAGAGTGAAATCAACATTGACATTTTTGGCCAGTCAATCAGACTTCCCAATATCGATGCTTCAGGCTATGTGAGCGTAGACCCGCGGATAAAGGAAGAGAATCTGGTGACTCCCAAGATTATCAGCTTCAGCTTTTTCAAGGGACCATATGTTTCAGAATGACTCTGGGATTGTGGAGAATACATTTTATGACAGTATTTAAAACCATCAAAAATAAAATAATAAGTATCCTTGGAGACCGGCAGGGGACAACTCTGGTGGAAATGATTGTAAGCTTTGCTCTTTTAGGAATACTGCTTGCGTCTGCTGCAACGGTGATAGCAACCATAACAACGATGCATTATAGTATTTCAGGAGAGATATATTCAAGAGAGGTTTCGGATATCATAATGGAAAAGATAGTTTCCGAGATCGATGGAGCGCAGTATCTTGAGAATCCCGATGATAATCCGAAGATAATTGACAATACATCCGTTACTCTCTTTGATAAAACCGGGACATATGTGACTCTTTCGGCAGACAGTGAAAAAAATGGCTTAAAGGTTCATTATCATGGGATAGAGTACATTAATAACGGGATGAAGGATGAGGTTAACAGCAGGGATCCCGAAGACTGGTACTTCGATGAAACAATGTATAAAGGCTTTCTTGTGGAAGAGATAAAGTTTTACGGATGCGGATCAGGCAATGTAAACGGGAATGATGTTTCGACTTATGGGCTTCCGTCAGGAACGCTTTCGGATTATAACGGAAATGTTGTTCTTGTGCTTCTGAAGCTTCGCAGTGATAAATATGGAGAGTATAAGTATTACAGATACGTAAAGATGTATAATGTTCCGGAAGAGTATGACTGGAGTGATTCTTAGCCGGGGTGATCCTTATGAAAGCTTTGCGGATACATCTGTCGGCAATGTGATTGAGTAAATGTCTGTAACTGTATTTGATCAAATACAACCACCGACAAAAGGAGAAACAGTGAAATCTTTCAACACCACTGCGGTTTGTGTACCGTCAAAACATTATATGGTTGACCTTACCGCACGGGTGCATGAGATCCGGAAGATGGTGGATGAAGGAAAGTATTTTACCATCAATCGTGCGAGGCAGTATGGGAAGACGACTACCTTGCTTGCGCTCCGGAAGGAATTACAGAGTGATTACGTGGTTGTAAGTATTAGCTTTGAATCGATCTCTGACTCGGGCTTTTCATCGGAGGATTCCTTTGTAAAGGCATTCTGCCGGTTACTGAAATCGAACCCGGCATTTTATCAGAATATCCCTGAGAAAACCAGAGAGGAGTTAGACTCGTTTCTCGCCCGGACTGATGGAAGGGTTGCGTTGGATGAGTTGTTTATCAGCCTGAACTGGTGGTGCGGCATATCGGAGAAACCAATCGTGATGCTGGTTGATGAGGTTGACAGTGCCACGAACAATCAGGTGTTTCTGGATTTTCTGGCGCAGCTTCGGGCTGGATTCATCTCGCGAGAGACAGATGATCTTCCTACATTTCAGTCAGTGATTCTTGCTGGTGTTACGGATGTGAAGCATCTGAAGGCAAAGATCCGACCGGAGGATACCCACAGACAGAACAGTCCGTGGAATATTGCGGCGGATTTTGATATCGATATGAGCCTGCCGGAGGACGGAATCCGTGGAATGTTGGAAGAGTATGAGGCGGACCATCATACAGGGATGGACACAGCGAAGATGGCCCGATTGATTCGGGAGTATACGAGTGGATATCCATTTTTGGTGAGCCGTATCTGCCAATTGATCGACATGGAGTATTCCGGAGGCGCAAAAGCGTTGGATGCTTGGAGCCGCACAGGACTTGACGAAGCCATCAAGAAACTTCTGGCGGAGGATAACACGTTGTTCCAGTCGCTCACGAAGAACCTGAATGATGCTCCGGATCTGAAGGCGTCGCTTCGTAGAGTTCTGATGAACGGAGAGCGTTTACCTTACAACATGCAACAGGACGCCATTGCGCGTCTGCAAATGTACGGCTTCATCAGAAATGATCACAACACGGTGAGGGTTTCAAACCGGATATTTGAAACGCTTTTGTATAACCTCTTCTTATCGGATGAGGATCTGAAGAACAGTCCGTTTAACCGGATGGGTGATCTGGATCGGAACCATTTTGTTGAGAATGGACGTCTGAATATGAGACGGATCCTTGATCGGTTTATCGTGACTTACACGGAGATCTGTGGGCCGCTGGAGGATCGATTCAAGGAGAAGGATGGAAGGGAACTCTTCCTGCTGTATCTTCGACCGATCATCAACGGAACGGGAAATTATTATATCGAGGCCCAGACCCGTGATCAGACACGGACGGATGTGATCGTGGATTATCTGGGTCAGCAGTACATCATAGAACTGAAGATCTGGCGAGGTGAACGCTACAACGCGGCGGGCGAGAAGCAGATCAGTGAATATCTGGAGTATTTCGGACTGAACATGGGATACATGCTCAGCTTCAACTTTAACCGGAAGAAGGAGCCCGGTGTGAAGCGAGTGGAGATAGGGGATAAGGTATTGTTTGAAGGGACGTTGTAAATGGCTCAATAGCTGTTACATGTTCAAAGTGTTAAAATGTAACTGAAGTGGGGAACGGTATGGATAAGGAAAGGGAAGAGCAATCCAGGCTAAGGATATACAAATTCTTTAAAATCGTTGGAATCATTCTGGCGGCGCTGATCATCGGCGCAGCTGTCTTTTTCGTGTTCAAACTCCGGTCGGATGCGAAAGCGGTACTTCGGGAAGCAAAGAATACCCGTATGGCGCTTCAATCTGCGGATATCGAAATGTACGGCAGGAATAAGACCGTATTTAATCCCTCAAATGATGATGGAATGGAAGATGGTACAAAGGGGTTGGTGGAGCAGATCTACACCCCGGAGGGTACTTATAAGATTACCGGATATGATGCTGTGAAACACCAGATCACCGGAATGACCTATGAAAAAGGGAATTTCTTTGTGACATTCCAGTTGAAAGGGGAGGCAATCTATTGGGATGTGGATTATAGATTGAATGTATATCATTTTGACGATGATGATATCGTTGTAAAGTAAGAGTCTTCGCCTTCGGAGCAGAATGGACATGGTCGTGTCATCCTGAGGAGCAAAGCAACGGAAGGATCTTAGCGTGGAGTAGCATATGGACTGGCTTTCATTCTCAATTATAGCGGCACGTGTTCTGATCGAGATCATATTCTTTGCAATCGGAGCAAGCATCTTCTCGTTCCTGAACGTGATCATCTACCGGCTGCCGCGGCATGTGCAATTTACTTTGGGACACTCGAAATGCACGACCTGCGGACATGAACTGACGATGCGGGACATGATCCCGATTCTGTCCTGGGTGAGCCTTCGGGGCAAATGCAGGTATTGCGGTGCCAGGGTTTCAGCTCGATATACCGTTGTGGAGCTGCTCGGAGGTGCATTTGCAGTACTTTGGACCTTATATTTCGGAATAAAATGGCCTGCTCTTGTTGCTTTTCTTGCATCGGGGGTGGTAGTAGTGGTATTATGTATACTGTATGATAAGATTCGGGAGTCCTCGCCTTAGAGGCAAGGTGGCAGATTGTGCGATATCATCAATCTACATGATGCAACATCATTCAGGAATGTGGTGCGGTATCATCAGGAACATGACGCATTAAGTTTGCCATCCTGAGGAACGAAGTGACGAAGGATCTTAAACGGGGGAACAACATGGCAACAAGCTATCGGTACAGAGCCCAGAATGAAGAAGGCCGGATCCTGTCCGGTCAGATCAAAGCCCAGGATGAAGCTGATCTGCAGAGCAAGCTGAAGTCGGATGGGCTTCTTCTCGTGGATTCGAAGGAACTGACGAAGGGCAAAACCATTTACAAAAGGCTGAAGGAAGACCAGGTGGCGGATTTCGCACGGAACCTGGGCCGCCTTCTCTCTGCCGGCGTTACATTGGTGAAGGCACTTCAGATCATGTCGGAAGATGAGTCCATCAAGGAAGGCGAACGTAAATTATATGGCGATATCCTTCGGAGTGTCCGCTCCGGTATGACCCTGTCGGATGCTATGGAGGATCAGGGCGGCTGTTTCCCGAGTCTTTTCGTGAATATGATCCGAAGCGCAGAAAGCGGTGGAAATATGGATGTTACCGCTCTTAACATGGCGGATTATTACAGCAAGGAACACCGCCTGAAGCAGAAGGTGAAGAGCTCCATGACCTATCCGAAGATCCTCGGCGGGTTGATCGTAGTAGTTCTGATCATTATCATGGGATTCGTGCTTCCGCAATTTGAGGGAATGTTCGCACAGATGGACGAGCTTCCTGCAGCGACAGAGCTCCTGATGAGCATGTCTGATTTCGTGGCGAGCAAATGGTACCTTCTGATCTTTGGAGTTGTTATTCTGTTCATGGTATGGAAGGTGGTTTCCTCCTTCCCGAGGGTACGGCTCTTCCTGGACAAGATGGAGATCCATATCCCGAAGATCGGAAAACTCCGGAAGATCGTATATACGGCACGGTTTGCACGAACTCTGGCCAGTATGTACAGCGCAGGTATCCCCATCGTAACCTGCCTTCAGATCGCGAAAACCACCATCGGGAATACCTATATTGAAAGTCAGTTTGATCAGATGATCGCGGATATCCGTGCAGGCAAGCCGCTTTCCGAAGGATTGGCCGGAATTGACGGCTTCGTGAAGAAGCTTCCGTCCTCCGTATCCGTTGGTGAAGAGACGGGTGCACTGGATAATATGCTGAATTCCATCGCGGATCAGATGGAGTATGATTCCGAGATCGCCATCGGCAAGCTGGTTGCGATGCTGGAGCCTTTGATGATCGTCATTATGGCAGCCTTGGTCGGATTTATCATGGTAGCGGTTATTTCGCCTATTTACGGGTCTTACCAAACCATCGCAGATCAGAGTAAATAACCGGTTGTCAGAGGGTAGCTGATAATCGGAATGGACGGTTGCGAGAGTAACCGGCTGTTATGAGGATAAGCGGTCATTATGAAATGACGTGCTATAGATGTCATCCTGAGAAGCGTATGCGACGAAGGATCTTTATCAACACGAGGGTAGAGTATGAGTGTAAGCGTATTTTTCTCGAATCAGATCATCCAGATCGCACTGGGAACCCGGGCCAAACGGGGAAACCTGAAGGCGGTCTATACCACCATGGCGCCGGAAGGAAGCATCATCAACGGTATCATCATGGACGCGGAATCCCTGGGGGAGCATGTACGGAGTTTCTGGGAAGCAAATAATTTCCCGAAGAAGGATGTATATCTGGTTGTAAACAGTAATAAGATCGCAGGTAAGAGTCTTTCCGTGCCGATCCTGAATGATAAGAAGACGCTGGGTTTTATCATGCGGGAATTTGCGGATATGCAGCGTGAGGACGCCGACAATACCCTGGCTTACACACAGATGGGTATGGATCGGAAAGCGAAAGTCCGGAAGCTTTATGCCGAAATGGCTCCGAAGGACCAGTTGAAGGAGTTTATCCAGCTTTTCCAGGGGATCGGGATCGAGCTGAAAGGTATCATTTCCGGTGAGGAGTCGATCATTGGTTATGCAGGACAGACGATCCTGAAGCAGGCCAAAACCTTTGTCCTCCAGATCATCAACGGAAACCTTGTATCCAACGTCCTTTTTGCTGACGGGGAATTCAAATATTACAACTCCATTCGATGCTTTAATGAACCGGGCACCGAGGCTTATATGGATGACCTGGCACGATCCCTGAACCAGATGGAACAGTTCATGGGCTCACAGAAGATCACTTCTCCCATCGAGAAGGTTCTGGTAGCCGGATCGAATGGCGGAAATCTTCCCATGTATCGCCAGGCGGTGGTGGACCGGGGAATCAATGCACCGGTGGAGATCATCAACACGGGAGTGGGATCCACTCCGGAACTGGAACAGCAGGCACAGATGGCACTCTTTGCGGTGTCAGGTCTTTTCGACCAGGGAAAATCCAGTAACTTCCTTTCCTACTTCAATGCAAAGGATGAGGAGAAGCCGGCCATGGATCCGAAGACCCGGAGCCGGATCATCTCTGTCATTGTTACATTTATTGTGATGGCCGTTGCGATGGGGATCGCGCTGACCATGCGCCTGATCCGGAATTCGCAATATAATGAGGTGCATGATTATAACTCGAAACCCTCCACGAAACTGCAGGTTATGGCTTATGATGAAGCGGTCACGAAACGGGACAGCATGCTTGCCAAGTATAATGCCATCCTTTTTGTATCGGAATCGGTGAAATCCTATCCGCTCTGCAATAAAGATATTGTTCAGATTCTGGAAGACACAGCCAAGGGCTATGCTGAGATTGAAATGAACAACTTCAATGCGGAAACCGGCAAGGTCGGATTCACAGCCAAGGCGGACAATGTGAATGATATATACCTTTATATCGATCGGCTTTTGAATGAAAAAATCTTTATGACGGTTACCCATACCGGATATACGTACGATAACAAAACGGGTCTGTATAACATTCACGTAGAGTGCACGTTGGCGGAAGAAGTAGGAAGAACAAGCGAGTGATTTGTCTGTCATCCTGAGCGAAGGATCTATCATTTCTGACACGATGTCATCCTGAGGCGGGACCGAAGGATCTTATCACTTGAGATACACGTTACATAGAGGAGAGCATCTATGAAAACAAATATGACAGAACGCGATAAAAAACTTCTGGTCGGTATGCTGATCGGTGTTATCATCGTGGCTATCGGCTATTGGGGGATTATCCCGCAGATCAAAGCGTATAGTGATCTGGAAGCGAAGATTGAAAAAGAAGAAGAGACCCAGAAGCTGAATAAAATGAAGATCGCGAACGTTTCTCTGATTGAGATGCAGGCGGAAGAATATGAAGAAGAGCTCGCAAAAGTTAAGGATGATTTCTATCAGATCATGACCAGTGCAGAGGTGGATCAGATGCTGACCGGCCTGGCGACCAAGAGAGAACTCAATATCTACGAACTGAAGTTCAATATGCCTACAAAGCCTACGGGACGTATGGCTTATGTTAATTCCGCTCTTTACAAAAAGCAGCTGGAGTTAAAACAGGAATACCAGGATGCCCAGGAAAAGGCAAACTCTACGTCCGGTAAAAAAACGACAGAAGAAACATCCACGGAAGATTCAACAAGTACAACATCAAAGAGTTCAAATACGAATTCCTCGAAGGCTACCAGTGAATTGATGGAGTCCATCAACGGGGGAATTGTAGGAGGCTATCAGCCGAATACGGAAATCTATGCTGTACCCGTGACCATCACGGTCGGCGGAGAAGTCAGTGCCCTGGAGAACTTTTTGGAGGAACTGGGACAGCTGGACAAGACAGCATTGCTTACAAGCTATACCTGGGGCGAATACCGGACGTATGTGATTCGGGATGCTAATGGGAACATCATCTCTTCAACAGGTTCCAATGGTGTTACGACCCCGGTAACCGCGGACGGTACAGGTGTGACTGCGGAACAGTTGGTGGAAGATACCACAGTCAGGAAGTCCCTGACCGTGAAGCTGGAGGTTTATATGTGCGATACATCTGCAGTCAATGCGGATGAAACAGAAGGGACGGAAGAAGGAGAAACGACAGAATCCGCGGCTGAATAAAATGCAAGCTACCCGAAACAGACGACATCTGTATCATCCGAATCGATGCAATATGCTCTGTCGTCCTGACCGTAGCGACACACAATGTCATCCTGAGTCCGAAGGACGAAGGATCTAACACGCGCCACATACTTATGGGAGAAGGCAACTATGGAAGCAAGATCAAATAAGAACATTCGAATCGGTGATGTCCTGAAGGAGTTCGGCTATGTAACCGATGACGACATCGGTGCAGCAATCGAGTACCAGAAGACCCACGAGGGCGTTCGTCTTGGTGGTGCACTGATTGCTTTGAATATCATCACCGAACGCCAGATGCTGGAAGCTCTGGGACGAAGACTGCAGTACAATGTGGTAAATATCACGGATCTTGCTGTTGATGTGAATGCCGTTGAGACCATCCCCCAGCCACTGGCTGAGAAGTACGGTATGATGGCATACCGGATCGAGGATGGCGTACTCTATGTCCTGACAAATGATCCGCTGAACTTCTATGGTATTGAGGATATCCGTCAGGTAACCGGTACGGACCTTATGATTGAGCTGACGGAGAAGCAGCCGCTGGAGAATGCGATCCAGTACTACTATTCGGAGGTTTCTGCGAAGAAAGCGGCGGATAAGGCTGCAAAGTCCTCCCTGGCAGAGGATGATGTCATTGAAGTGAATGTTGAGGATGCGGATGACGATACTCCGATCATTAACCTCCTGAACTCGCTGGTCGTTCGTGCTTATAACTCAAACGTATCCGATATTCATATCGAGCCATTTGAAAAGCATACATCTATCCGCATGCGTATGGATGGTGTTATTGTAGATTTTATGACGCTCCCAAAGAGCATTCACAACTCCCTGATCGCCCGCGTAAAGATTGTCGGTGATCTGGATATCGCGGAACGTCGTATCCCGCAGGACGGGCATTTTAAGACGAACGTCGAGGGTACGCCCATCAACGTCCGTGTGTCCGTAATCCCCACCGTGTTCGGTGAGAAGGCGGTTCTCCGCCTCCTGGCATCCGCTTCAACCATCGATCACAGCGGAACCTTCGGTATGAATGAACGGAACTATAAGCTGGTCAGTGACATGCTCCGTTCACCGAACGGTATCGTATATGTTACCGGACCCACGGGTTCCGGTAAGTCTACAACTTTGTATATGATCCTCTCTGAACTTTCTCAGAGAGCCGTGAATATCTCCACCATCGAGGATCCGGTGGAGAAGAACCTGCCGAAGCTGAATCAGATGCAGGTAAATGTTACCGCAGGTCTTACCTTTGAGATCGGTCTACGTGCCCTGCTCCGTCAGGATCCGGATATCATCATGCTTGGTGAGACCCGTGATGCGGAAACTGCATCCATCGCCGTTCGTGCGGCGATCACCGGCCACTTCGTTCTTTCTACATTGCATACAAATGATGCCGCATCCTCAGTTACCCGTCTGATCGATATGGGTATTGAGTCCTATATGCTGGCAAATTCCCTGGTGGGTATCATCGCCCAGCGACTGGTACGGAAGATCTGTCCGGATTGTGGTGAATGGGGGGCTCCCACAGAAGAGGAGATCCGGATCATCGGACGTCCGTTGGAACGGATCAAGCATAAGGTTGGCTGCAAGAAATGTAACGGTACCGGATACCGTGGCCGTATCTCCATCCATGAGATTCTGCCCATCGACAAACCGGTTCGCAAGCTGATCACCGATAACGCATCTTCCGAAGAGATTAAGGAATATGCCCGGAAAGAGCTTGGCATGCTGACCCTGAAGGAGAGTTGTATGGAGCTGATCGAAGAAGGCCTCACCACCGCCGAAGAGCTGGTGAAGGTGGCTTACTACGACTAGCCATAACTTCCTGAGGAGCACGAAGTGCGACGAAGGATCGTATCATTTGACACACTACATTATCCTGAAGAACACGAAGAACGACGAAGGAACGCAAAGTGTGAAAAATGTATGTTTTTTAGAGGAAGGAGATGGTTTTGGAAGGGTATTTGGGGGTAAAAACAGGGTGGTTTTTCTATGAAAATCGATACTATGTTCGACAAAACACAGAAAAAACACAGTCGAAACACACTTGCAACATGCGTTTTGTGCATAATGCACAAGAAAATTTGTGAATCATTGTCCATATGATAGATTTGACGGAGGGGTTTACATAATGACTTGCAAACCGCCGTGAATGTGCTAAAATAAAACCATGATTCATGAGAGAGTTTCAACAAAATGAAAAAATTATATGAAGGAGGAAAGTATCTTATGAAGAAAAGAAATGATAAAGGTTTTACACTCGTTGAATTGATCGTCGTTCTCGTTATCCTGGCGATCCTGGCTGCTATCCTTGTACCGGCTCTGCTCGGCTACATCGACAAGGCACGTGAGAAACAGGTAACTACTAATGCAGAAGCTGCGTATGTTGCGGCACAGGCTACGGCTACTGAGTACTATGGTAAGGATATTACCACACTTCCGACTGATGACCAGTATAAGGACAAGATTTCCAAGCTGACTGACATCACTGAGGATTTCTCTGTTCAGGTTGCATACAAGGGTGAATCAGGACATGATAAGTACATCATCAGTGCATTTGTTTACAAATCTGAGAATAACAGATATGCGGTTTGGCTGTTAAATCCTGGTACAGTTGATGGCGAGGACATTCCGGCAGGTGGATGGAAGGTTATCGAGGCTGAAAAGTCTATTACACTTGGAGCAACAACTCTGAGTGGATCACAGACACTTACATCTCAGTAAATAGATTACTAACTTCAGTAAGTAACTGTTATTTTAAGGGAACGGTTCCTGCGTAGCAGGAACCGTTTTCTTTTCCTTTTGTTTTAATTTGACTATATCGGGGGATTCTCATGGTATCGAAAAAGAAACAAATGACAGGGATGGATAAACGGCTCACATCATTTGGGGAACAAATAAATACAAGTATTAATAAAAAGAACGTTCGCACTGTTAGGTGCATTGCGTTCTTTCTGCCTGTTTTAACGGTCTTGATCGCTATGATCCTGGGATCGTTTGCTCCGTTTGGTGGAAAAGATGTTATGACAGCCGGTGGAATGACAGATCATCTTACTTATTACTATGAATTACACGACAAAGTTCATGGTGGGGAAGGATTGATTTATAGTCTGACTTCGGGTATGGGATATGATTTTTCAACGATTTTTACGTACTATCTTTCTGATCCGCTTAATCTGATCATCCTTCTGTTTCCAAGGACGGCAATCCTGGCGGTACTAAATCTTCTGTACATGGTAAAGATTGGTTTGGCCGGTTTATTTATGTCGATCTTTCTCACTCGTCGGAAAGAACGGATTTTAGCTCGTCGGAAAACTATGGAAGAAAGACGAGTCGATGTGATTTCGGCGATTAAGAAAAAGGAGGAAATAAAGGAAAAGAAAGCTGAGAAGAGTGGACGGAAGGAACTGATCTTAGGTGGATCTGAAGAGCCGAAAAGCAGAGTCGGAGCGTTTTTTGCGGCTTTGGATATTCCTAATTTGGGATTTTCTGCTGCTTTTGCACTTTCTGCGTATATGATTGGTCAGGGTCTGGATGTGAGCCATCTTTCGGTTGTTGTTCTTTTCCCGCTCATTTTGATGGAACTGGATAATCTTCTTGAAAACGGGGATTGGAAGAAATATGCAATCTTAATGACGGTATCCGTGTTTTGTAGCTTTTATATGACAATTGTTGTTTTTATTTTTACGATTGTATATATAGCAGCTTTTGAATATGGGGATTTGTCACAGGCTATTCACAGGCTTCTTCTAAAACTTTTAGCGGATGTGTTGGCAATCGGTGCCGGTGCAGTGATCATAATCAATTCTGTGAGTGGTGTTTTCTTTCAGAAAGAGATTTCAATTAAGTTCCCAATGAATGCTGTATCAACAACGATTTTTGATGTTGTTAAAGCACAGATGCCGACCACGCCTCCGTCATCAACATTGATATATGGCTATGGGATTGACATTTTTTGTGGTACTGCAACCCTTTTACTGCTGATTTTATATCTTCTGAATCCGAATATTTCTCTCAGAAGAAAGATTAGTCAGTCGGCAGTGTTTTGTGTGTTGACAGCAGGTCTTATCTTAGTGACACCAAACTATCTTTTTAACGGATTTTTTGCATCCGGAGCCAATGTTTGTGTTTTCGGTTTTCTTTTTGTGTTTCAATTATTGAGCATGGCGTATGAAGCCTTTTTAAATCTTGATCATAATCCTTCATGGCAGATTCATATAGGAACACTTCTCATTTTCATACTGGCAATTGTATCCACGTTCATGTGCGACAGATTTGATTCCATGAAACCGTTCGTGGTTGGTCTTGAATTGGTAATTGCATATTATATCCTTTTGCTGTTGTACCGTGGGGGGAGTATGACCCGGTGGTTATTCGTCATGCTTTTTCCAATCGTTTTGGTAGGAGAATTGACATATTCTTTTGTTAATGGTTTTAATGTCCTGGGTTCTAAAGCGGAAGAGTACTATGAATCTGCGGATTATCGTTATTATGAAACTGCTGCTTCACTGCATCGGTCTGAACCCGATGCGCGGATCCTTTATTATGATCCTAAAACCAGCATGTCAACACCTGTAAGTAATACGCTCTGTGGTTATGATTACATTGTCACCGCAGAGAACACAAATCAGGTTGATTCCATGTTGGAATTCCTGCGAGTTGAAAATGGAATGGCAATTTACAGGAATCCGTATTCGGTACATGGTTTCTTTTTGCCAAAGAATGTGATTACCTGGGTTTATGATCAGGAACACCCGTTTTCTTCCATCAATCTGTTGGTAAAGAATGTGGTAGGAAGCGATCCGATGTTCCGATCAGTGGAGGGCGAGTTTATGATGGCAGCCCAAAGCGTTCTGGATGATAAAAAGAAGGAAAGAATCCGGGAGACATATTATGCATACATTTATTCAACAAAAGATGAGGGAGATTTATATGGATCAACCGAAAATATAACGCATTTTGGTTTTGTTCAACCTTCAGGCGAAGCCAATGTGTTTCGCCGTCATTGGGACAGGGAAAAGATATCGTATTCTCCGACTGTTGAATACGCAACATTTGACCAGGAGGCTTTTTTATCGTTCAATACGAAGCTTGTTCCGGCAGATTGGAAACAAAATGATACTTCGGACTATATTTTTGAAATCTCTGCTCCGGAGGATGGGTATTTGATCATACCGGTTACTCCTGGAAGCGGGTGGACTGCTGAAGAGTATTCACTTTTTTCGAAAGAGTTCCCCGGAGAAGAAATGATGATGGTTCCGGTTTCTGCAGGAGAAAACACTGTCCATTTGACTTATTCACCAATGGTATTATATATTGGCCTGATCGTTTCGGTCATTTTTATTGCGTTTTTGATTGTATTATGCGCATCAAAGCGAGAGAAGGCAACAGGAACAACACGATTTATTGTTCGTTCGGGTGGTTTTATTCAGGAAAACTATGTATATTTTCTCACATTTGGAATTTTAACGATGGTTTTTCTGTTCGCTTTGTGTGCAACATCCAGTTTTCCTTTTGGTGACAGATCGCCGTTGGTTGGTGATGGGTATGAGCAGTCATATAACGGATATGTTCGTTTGGTACATAGTGTAAAGAATGGAAGCTTTTCCATGCTGAATTGGAATACAGGAGTGGCCATTGACGGTTATAACGGTTTTGCTTCTTATTTAACATCACCATGGCACTTGCTGAAGTTTTATCTTTTACCAGAGTCCATGATATTCTTTGAATATATTTTCAGCAGATATTTGTATTTTGTTGTTCCTGGGCTCTGTATGATACTGTATCTGACCAAGCGTAGAAAAGGTGCAACCATGGAAAAATCAGATTGGAGACTGGTTGTACTGGGAACAACATATGGGCTTTCTTCCTATGCGGTGGGTTTTTTCTTATACAACGGATTTGGTTTTCTGCGTATTCTACCGCTTATCCTGTTGGGAATGGAACGCTTGATCTATGATAAGAAACCTTTCCTTTACATAGGCATGCTATACCTGTTTATGGGTGATGCTTACTATGCTTTTATGCTGTGTGAATTTATCTTCTTATACTTTTTCACCATGGAATTCGAAAGCATAAAGGATATGTTCTTTAAGGGAGTCAGAATTCTGATTGCTTCACTCACTGCGGTGGGATTGGCATGTTATCAACTGATTCCGTACTTTTTCCGGACATTGGCGTCTCCTTATAAATCTACGGATACGGTTTCTCCTGTTGCAAGGGAAGGGGGATCTTATCTTTCGGTCTTTTCTGAGACTATGAGTGTGAGACCGCCTACCATTATTTCTCAAAATGATTATGATGCAAATATTTATGTCGGAATCCTTATCTTAATCTGTATTCCGTTATATCTTATGAGCAGAAAGACGGTTTTGTCTGTCCGAATTAGAAGATTGCTGTTGGTTATTCTTTTATTCGCCGGATTTGGTAATGGTATACTTAATTATATATTTCACGGGATGCATTATCAATCTTTGGTTCCTAATAGGTTTGCGGCATTTTACGTCTTTTTACTCGTTATAATGTTCTATGATTGCCTGATGGAATGGAGGGATTATAAAGGAAAAACCTTTGCTATCGGTATCGGTGGCTCGATTTTGGTTTGCGCTGTTTTATGGACGGCAGCGTTTCTTACAAAGTCGGATCTTAAAGCCGGGATGGGAACGGAAGAGAGTGCGATTTCATATGGTATTTCAATATTCCTTCTTGTTCTGTATCTGACCTTTGCGTTATTACAGTTACTTAAAAAATACCGAAATATCTTCCGCAATGCCATGATTGCCATTTTGTTATTAGAAGTAATAATCAGTGCGTTGGTGACATTTAAATACTCTGTTGGTCAAGAGATACGGTATACGAAAGACAGCTCATTCATTAATACTTTATCTGCGCGAAATCCTGATATGAGTAAGGATTTTCATGCTACGGAGTATATTGAGAGTGAATTATATAATATGGCAGAGGTCACTGATACTACTTCGATAAGTGCATTTTCTTCGATGATGTCAATGGAACATTTGGATTTGGTAAGAAAATGGGGACTTATCACATCCAACAATGTAATCTATTATTATTCGGGAAATCCAATTGCAGATATGATGCTTCATATACAATATCACATCACAGGTGATGAGAATGAAAAGTCGATATCGTCATATCCTGTAACTGATCGTGAAGGGACGCTTACACTTCACAAAAACCCGTGGTACCTTCCGGTGGGTTTGTATATCCCGAATTCGGAAGTGATTCAACGCTGGGATGATGAAGGGTATAAAGCGTACGGTTCCAGTGGATTTGATTATCAGAATGCATTTTCAGAATATTTGGGTTGTGGGAAAATATACGAAGAAATTGAACCGGAGCCTGATGAGAGTAAGATTACGGATGAAAACAGGGATTCGGTTACGTATGTCTTATTAGATCCATCGGATTTTGAAGCGGGTATCAGTAATCAGGTTCATGCGCGTGTTCACTTGGCGAAGGATGTAGAGGGTGATATCTATGTATGCTATCACAGTACTGTGATGTATATTGGATCTGCAATACGCGGAAAGGCTCAGGAGTTTGATGCAACAATGTATCTGCCGCAGACAGCAGACGAGTATCCGATTCAGATTGCTGTTCTAAATCATGAGGAAATGAACCGGCTTCATGACAAGCTGGCTCAGTATACGATGGATGATGCAATAATAGATGGATCCTCGTTAGAGGGAACAATTATGGTTCCGGAGGATGGGATGATTTATCTTTCTATTCCGAATATGAGTGAATGGACAATAATGGTTGACGGAAACGAAACCAAGGCCGAATCCTTCCTAGGAGGTGTTGGCATTTCGGTAAAGGCGGGAACGCATTCTGTCCGCGTATCATTTAAACCACACGGCATGTGGATAGGAATCGGTATTTCGGTGGGCATTTTTACTCTGCTGATTTTATATGTACTTATCACAAAAAGCAGGAACAAAAAGAAACTATGTATGATTGAAGAGGAATCATAAATGAGTGAATGATATGGTGAAGAGTGATATATGAATCGATCACGTGGTTGTTGAATCGTCGTCCTTTAGATGATATTTTTCAATCAGCCGGTTGAAAAAATCCAGTCTCTCCTTTTCAGGAATGTCCGGGGAAGTGGAGTTGTAATGGCGTATTCTCTGTAATCAATAACAAAATATTTTTTCTTCGTTCATATGTGTATCCTCCTTGGTTTGAACGATTGTAATGCAGCCGGTGCTGCGGTTTTAATCCGGCTCCCAGTTTTCAAAGATATATTCATCGAAAAAGGGTAATACCAGTTTAACATATCCGTATTGCTCCCCGTTGATCAATCCCTTTCGGATCAGTCTCTTCCGGTAGGGATTGAATTCGTTTGTTGATATACCGAGATAGTTGCGTATCTCGACGATCTTTCCGGAAGGGGTTTTTGCTATTCCGTACATGATCTCGCGGTCTCTGGCGGATAATTCCGCCCAGATTTTGTCATAAGAGTATTCGGACACATATCTTTTGTATTTTTCGATCACCTGGCGGAAATCGCCGTTTTGTTCCCACGCAAAATGTCCCAGGACCTGAAAGGCAAATGAGTAGCCTTTGGTGAGAGAGGACATTTCTTTTGCGTCATTTTCGTTTATCTTAAGATTCTTTCTGTAATTATCGGCAATATCCTTGCAGTTCAGCGGCGTCAGATAGATTTTTGGTGCACCGTATAAAAATGTGAGGTTCTTTTCGTTTTGAAGCTCATCGATGTTCTTATACAGCCCGGTCATCAGGAGACATACCGGAAGTTCCTGCCGAACGAAAATCTGAAATGCACTTGCAAATTCCCTCATGGATTTATTGCTTATAACTTCATCGATGGTGATCAGGACTTTTTTTCTGTCTTTTTTCAGTGCTTCCAGCATTTTTGTGATGGCAAGCTGGAGATTGGTGATGGGTGCGGTCTGCGCGACTTCCAGGCCGAATCCCCAGAATGACAGGTTGATTTTTGCTTTCCTGAAGAGCTCTGCTCGGGAATTCTCACTTGCAAGCAATGAGGCAAGATCCTGAAGGATATCCGACTCGGTACTTAATTCTATGACGATCCAGTCGTCTTCCTTCTTCAATCGATTTGAGATTTCGGTCATAAATACGGTTTTGCCGGAGCCTCTGACACCGGTGATCATATGGACCTGTTCCGTGGGATTGTCGTATGTGAAGTTCTTTATGATCTCCTCGGCTTCGGCGTGTCTTTGGATGTATTGTTCCGGTTCGCGGCCGAAAAGAAGTGTATATGGATTCCGCATGGCTGATCTCCTTTTTGGTTGCACATAAAGTTTTTTACTGGTTCCAAAAGCTTTTACTGGTTTTTACTGGTTTTGATTAGTTTTACTGGTCTTTACTGGTTTGGTTTTATTTTACTGGTCTTTACTGGTTTTGTCAAGGAGGGAAACCGTGGGTGATTGTGTGCACATAAGAAGGAAGGGGCTTACCTACAAAAACGGCTTCCACATTTGCAGAGGCCGTGGCATATTTTCCGATCCGTTCATTCACCCGGTTTCCGATGTGTGGTTTTGTTCGATCTATTTGCACTATAACAAAATTTACCCTTATTACACGCAATTCTATGTAATTCTGCGATTTGTAACAGCTGATTCTAAATAAATGTGCGAATTTGTTTGACGTAACGCAATTTGCGGGTATACTTCAATTATGGCTTATTTGATTCGTTGCTCGATTTATAAGAAACGAACAGCAAAAGGACAGCAGAAGAACCGACAGATAAGATCTGTCGCTGGATAAATGCAGAAGGAGACAGAGGCGGATGATACAGGAAGAAGAAAGAAGAGAGGCGCCGGAACGGGTGCTCCTGGTGGCGGTGCAGCTGCCCGACCGTCCGGAGGTGGAACCCCTGCTGCGGGAGCTGGGAGAACTGGCGGAAACCGCCGGCGGTGAGGTGGTTGGTACTTTAGTGCAGCCCAAGGACCGGATCGATCCGGGGACTTATCTGGGCAGCGGAAAGATTGAAGAGCTGCGGGAACTGATCTATGAAACAAATGCAGATACCGTCATTACGGACGATGAACTGTCCCCCGCACAGCAGAAGAATCTGGAGCGGGCGCTGGATGTGAAGGTGCTGGACCGGACCGGCGTGATCCTGGACATTTTCGCGGCACATGCAAGGACCAGCGAAGGTAAACTGCAGGTGGAACTGGCGCAGCTTCGGTACAATCTGTCCCGGCTTTCCGGACAGGGAACCGCACTGTCCCGGCTGGGAGGCGGAATCGGTACCCGCGGCCCCGGCGAGAAGAAGCTGGAGCAGGACCGCCGTGCCGTGCGGAACCGGATCGGGCAGCTCCGGCGGGAGCTGGAGGACGTGGTGACACACCGGGAGCTGAACCGGAAGGAACGCCAGAAGAAGGGCATCCCCGTGGCGGCCATCGTGGGCTACACAAATGCAGGCAAATCCACGCTCCTGAACACATTGACAGATGCGGGGATTCTTGCGGAGGATAAGCTCTTTGCGACGTTGGATACCACCACGCGCCAGCTGGAAATGCCGGGTAAGCAGCAGATCCTGCTGACGGATACGGTGGGTTTTATCCGGAAGCTTCCCACAGAACTGATCCGGGCCTTCCGGAGTACACTGGAAGAGGCGGCGTATGCAGATTATCTGATCCACGTGGTGGACGCCTCCGACCCGGAATGGGAGACCTACCGGAAGACGGTCTACGAAACGCTGGATCTGCTGGAGATCCGGGAGAAACCGGTGCTGACGGTGTTTAATAAAATGGATCTTGTGGAGGGAGAGACGCATTTCCTGGATGACCGGGCGGAGAAGATCGTGAAGATCTCCGCGAAGAGGGGACAGGGCCTGGACCTTTTGCAGGAGGCGCTGGGAGAACTGCTCCGTGGCGGCCGGAAGAAGCTGGAAATGACGATCCCTTTCGATCAAATGTCGCTGATCGCGGAGATCCGGAAGAAGGGCGAGCTGCAGGTGGAGGACTACCGGGCGGAGGGCGTATATGTCGAAGCGTATGTGCCGGCGGAGCTGTACAACCGGATCGTGCGGAGGAACGATTGATCTTTGCCCGTGTCATTCGTATGCGTAAGACGGGATGGAAGACCGAGAGTAAATACCTGTGCGTCAGAACGACAGGAGGTTATTCTGTCAATACGGTGCAAAGTGCAACATTGAGCACTGTGCAATTATGCAAAACTTAAAAAAATACACGAACTTCATATTTCTACTGTGAAAATGAAATTAGATATGCTAAAATTACTGATTAAATACGGCACCTCTGGGTTGAAAGGAGCTAAAGAATGAAACCATATGCTGAAATGACGAAGGATGAACTGGAGATGGAGCTGGCGGATCTTCGCGCGAAGTACCATAAGTTCCAGGAGAAGGATCTGGCGCTGGACATGAGCCGCGGCAAGCCGTGCCGTGAGCAGCTGGATATTTCCATGGGAATGATGGATGCGCTGAACTCCGGCGTGGACCTTGCCTGCGAGGACGGAACCGACTGCCGTAATTACGGCGTGCTGACCGGTATTCACGAGGCGAAGGTGCTGATCGGTGACATGATGGAGAACAACCCGGATAATATCATCATTTACGGCAATTCGTCGCTGAATGTGATGTATGACACGGTTTCGAGAGCCATGACACACGGTATCCTGGGCAATACCCCGTGGTGCAAGCTGGACAAGGCGAAGTTCCTCTGCCCGGTTCCGGGATATGATCGTCATTTCGCCATCACCGAGTATTTCGGCATAGAAATGATCCCTGTTCCCATGTCCCCCACCGGACCGGACATGGATCTGGTTGAGAAGCTGGTGGCCGGGGATGATGCGATCAAGGGCATCTGGTGTGTACCGAAGTATTCCAATCCCCAGGGCTATTCCTACTCGGATGAGACGGTACGTCGTTTCGCGCGCCTGAAGCCGGCAGCGAAGGATTTCCGTATTTTCTGGGATAATGCATACGGAATTCATCATTTGTATGATGATGATCAGGATTATCTGATCGAGATTCTGGCAGAATGTAAGAGAGCCGGTAATCCGGACCTTGTATATAAGTTTGCGTCCACCTCGAAGATCACCTTCCCGGGCAGCGGCATCGCAGCGCTGGCTACGTCGCCGAACAACCTGGAGGATATCATGTCCCAGATGAAGAACCAGACCATCGGCCATGATAAGGTGAACCAGCTGCGTCACGTGCGTTTCTTCGGAGACATTCACATGATGACGGAGCATATGCGGAAGCATGCGGATATCATCCGCCCGAAATTCGAGGCGGTTCTGGAGATCTTCGACCGCGAGCTTGGCGGACTGGGCATCGGCGAATGGACGAAGCCGAAGGGAGGTTATTTCATCAGCTTTGATGCACTTCCGGGCTGCGCAAAGGAGATCGTCTCCAAGGCAAAGAAGGCAGGCGTGACCATGACCGGAGCAGGTGCAACCTGGCCGTACGGTAAGGATCCGCAGGATTCCAACATCCGCGTTGCACCGACCTACCCGACACTGGAGGACCTGAAGACTGCAGCAGAGCTCTTCACCCTCTGTGTAAAACTCGTCAGCGCGAAGAAGATTCTGGATGACAAAGCATAGCGTCCCAGTGTCGGGGGGG
>JAFRWY010000046.1 GCA_017437905.1 Eubacterium sp. | reverse complement strand
GTTATGGAGCAGCTGGGCATGAAGCACCGGCCGCATGACACAAGGCATACATTCATAACCCTCGCAAAGGAGGACGGGATGGACGAGTATGTCCTGAAACTGATCGTAGGGCATGTGATCGCGGATCTGACAGAGAAGGTTTACACGCACCGTACGGCGGAGCAGCTTCATGCAGAGATGAAGAAGCTGCGGATCCGGAAATGTAACGCATAAAACGTACGAAAACGAAACAGGGAACGGAACGCCTCCATGGGCATCCGTTCCCTGTATTCTTATTTCTTCGGTGCTGTCTTATTCTGGCCGCCTTTATTCTGGTTGTTCTTATTCTGGCCGGTCTTGTTCTGATTGTTTCTGTTCTGATTGTTTCTGTTTTGGTTGTTCCGGTTCTGATTGTTCTTATTGTGATCGTTCCGGTTTTGATTGCTTTTGCTTTGGCTGTTCCGGTTCCGGTCGGGGTTCTTCGTTTCAGGCGCTTCCTGTGCCGTTTCAGCGGGTTTCTTGTCCGTATCCGCCGCATCTTCGGCATCTGCAGTTTCGCCCGCTCCTTCGGGCTCTAAAGCCCTTTTGCGGCCACCGCCGGATCCCTTCTTCTGTGACTTCCGGTTATCTTCCAGAAGTTTCTTTGCATTTTCCAGCTGCTGCCGTTCCTCTTCTTTCTTTTTTTCCTCCTCCGCCGCTGCTTCGGCACTATCCTTCAGTGCTTCCGCATTTTGTTTAAACACAAAACGGATGGTGTGGGATGTTCCCCAGATGATGGCTCCGAACAGCAGGATCAGCCACAGATACCAGGTGTAGAAGAAGATCAACGGATATACGATTGAGAATACAACCGGTGCCACCCATGCAACCGTGATCTTGATCCAGCTGAATACATATCCTACAGACAGCAGAACCGAGTTTTTTACTGCCTGTTTTAATGTTGTATGGTACCTTGCGATCATAGGGAAGAAGAACGCAAGCGTCAGTGACAGGAAGAGAAGCTCCAGATAGAATACAATGGTATAAAAGAGCGAAAGTGCTCCTGTCTGTGTATTTACAAGGATCCATTCCGCCAGGAGAACGGCGACCACCACCAGAACTCCCAGGAAGCCAAGGGTTGCCTGTTTGAAATTCCGCTTAAATTCATGGATAAAACCGCTGACGATGGTTTCTTCCTCGCCTTCCTGCAGACGGATCGCCATCGCATAAGCAGCCGCCAGCGATGCACCGATGGTGAATACCGGAAGACAGCCGACAACGAAGCATATGTTCAGACCGAACATATTTCCGAAGGCATCCATTCCTTTTTTCAGTTTCCATTCCCTCTGCCGGCCGGAACCACGATCATTTTCTGCCATAACAACTATCCCTTTCTGCATTGCTCCAGGTGTGAAGCGGCACGTATTGCCTGTCACACATATGATGGATTATATCAAAACCTGAGGAACAACGCAATCCTTCTTTTTCATAGGAAAAGAGCCGTGTGAACGCTCCACACGGCTCTTATTGCTTCTGTCATGTCCATACGCTGCAGAGCAGCATACTGGTCTACTCCTTTACACCACCAAGTGCGACACCTGCGATGATGTACTTCGAAAGGAAGAAGTACATAACGAGGATCGGGATAACGGTGGTAAGAAGTCCGCAGTAGATCAGACCCCAGTCACGGTCCTTATCGTTGGATCTCAGCGAGGATACATACATCGGCATGGTCATCTTGTTACGCTCGGTAGCAAGGATGATAGACGGTGTGTACAGGTTGTTCCAGGTCCCTACGAAACCGAAGATCGCCTGAGTAGCCATAGCCGGCTTCAAAAGCGGAAGAACGATCCTGTTAAAGGTTGCAAACTCGGATGATCCATCGATACGTGCTGCTTCAACGATCTCGAGGGAGAGACCGGTTTCCATATACTGCTTCATGAAGTATACGGTTGTCGGTGCAGCCATTGCGGGAATGATGAGCGGCAGGAATGTTCCGTACAGGTGTGTCAGCTGACATACCTTAATGAAACCTACGATAGAAACCTGCGTCGGGATCATCATGATCGCATAGATAAATGCCCAGACAAACTTCTTTCCCTTAAAGTTGTAAGCAGTTACTGCATATGCAGTAAGTGAACCGAAATAGATCTGAAGGACGGTTGCCGGCACGGTTACGATCAACGAGTTCAGCATAGCCTGAAGGACGTTGACACCACTTGTCTTCGCGCCGCTGGCAAGCAGATTCTTAAAGTTATTGAAGAATTCGCCGCCGGGCAGGAACTTAAGGCCGGTTGTAATATCCTTAGATGCCAGTGTGGAGTTCACGATCAAAATGTAAAACGGAAAAATCGAAACGAGACAAAGCAGAATGCAGACGATATAACGTCCGACTTTCCTATGGTTTAATCCTTTGATTTCCTGGTCCATCTTCAATTACCTCCCATCCTTAGATTTATCCTGAGTGGCCTTATAGAAGATAAGACTTACCAACATGGTTACGAAAAAGAGTATTACAGAGTATGCAGCCGCACGTCCCGTGTTGTTCAGAGTTCCGGCGTCTGAATACTTTTTGATCAACATCATAACGGTGGTGGTGGAATTGACGGATGTACCGCTTGCAAGTTTTACAACCGGGCCACCATCATTGAACAGTGCCGGGATATCGAACATCTGCAGACCACCGATCGCAGATGTAACGAGTGTGTACTGCAGGATCGGCTTCAGAAGCGGCAGAGTAATCTTGAAGAACTGCTGCTTCGAGCTTGCTCCATCCACCATGGCCGCCTCATACAGTGCCGGGTTGATACCAAGAATACCTGCTGTAAGCACGATCATTGTATTGCCATACCACATCCAGAACTGGATGAAGGCAATGATGAGCAGTGATGCCCAGCCACTCATCAGGATACCGTTCTTTCCGGCTATCCCCATACTTCGTAACAAAGTTGTCAATGGTCCGTCTACAGTAAAGAGACTGTAGAACAAGAATCCGATAGTTGCTGCCGTAATGATATTCGGCATATACATGATAACCTTGTACGCACCGGTTCCCTTAAGGTGGTAACGTACATCTGTAAACCATGCGGCGAGGAGAAGAGACAGCAGGATCTGAGGAATAAAGTTCAGGATCCAAAGCACTGCAGTGATGGCAAGGGCTTTCCAGATTTCTCCTTGTCCCATCTTTCCAAAGACAAAGTTTGTGAAGTTGCCCATACCGAATTCAGGATCTACCTCTCGTCTGGGCTGAAAAAGCAGGGAATTATAGAACGTATAAATCAGCGGATACAATTGAAATACGAAGAATACTAGAAAAAACGGAACAATGAAAATAACCCCGTATTTCCCGTGCTCCACAGTCTTTTGCTTTTTCAATTGGTAACCTCCTCCCTTTTCAAAAGACACGCATCAGCACATCACATGTGCTGATGCGTGCAAAGTCCATTTGTTATAAGTCGATAATCTCAGCGATTATTCAGCTGCCGGGATACCAAGAGCTGCGGACTCGTTCTTGATGTAATCAAGAGCTTCGTCAACGCTGCTGTAGGTTCCTGTGATGTAACCATCAGCTGCTGCCTTGATGATCGCCTCATACGGCTTGTCATAAGCACTTACGGCCTTGGTGTTGATACCCTCAGCTGCTGCTGCCCATGTCTCATAAGGATTCTGGTTGAAGAGCTTGAAACCAGCGTTGTCTGCCGGAACACCATCTGCAGCCAGCTTAGCGTTAGCTGCCTTGTTGTTTACAGCATCACCGGTCTTGTTTGTGATCTGAACCATGATGTCAGCGTCACATGTAAGCTCATAAAGGATGAACTTGCAAAGTTCCGGATTCGGAGTATCCTTACCTACGCATACATAGGTACCGCCCCAATAGTAGCTTGTCGGTCCAACAACTGTACCCCAAGTACCATCACCAGCGCCGTTGCCGGTAAACTGTCCGATCATCCACGGGCAAGCGAAGTAGCAGAATACGTTTCCGCCTTCACCAGCCATGTTGGAGAACCAGGAACCATCCCACATGTTAACCATGTTGGTGTAATCGCCATCAGCAAGCTTCTTAGCAACTTCGATGTACTGTGTGATCGTAGCATCCGGTGTGAAGGTAGAACCATCAGCGGATACCCAGGAATCTGTACGTGTATTTGTGATTGCATAGTAAACTTCCTGCGGGCTGGATACGATCTTGTATCCCTTTGCCTTCAGCTCTTCAGCTGCTGCGAAGAAGGAATCCCAATCCTTGATCTTCTCCTGGATCTGTGCCGGATCGTCTGTACCGAATACTTCGTTAGCGATCTTGCGGTTGTAGAATACAGAACCAGCGGTTGTCTGCCATGTAACAGCCTTCAGCTGACCATTGTAGTCAGAGAAATCCTTAGCAAACTGATAGGAATCTGCAAGCATGTCATCTGTGAATCCGATGGACTTAAGATCAAGAGTCTTGGTATCATCATTGATCCAATACTTGGAAGATCCAACGTCAGACGGGATCAGAGACGGATACTTGTCAGATGTGAATGCAGCATCGATAGCTGTCAGAGACTCCTCAGACGCAACACCGAGGTTGATGTACTCGAAGTAATCCTTCAGAGCCGGCTGATTCTCGAATACAACATCGAGCTTCTTGCCGAAGTCATCATCCCAGGAATAACCGTAGATCTTCTTGGATGCGTCCCATCCTGTCATGTCAAGGGTAACCTTGCCATCGATGGATGTAATAACGTCACCAGACGGTGCCTCAGTTGCTCCGGTATCAGCGCCCGTAGTAGCTTCTGTAGCTGTTCCGGTTGCAGCCTCTGTAACCGGTGCTGATGTGTCGGTAGATGTGCTTGTGTCCTTACTGTCGCCTCCACATGCTACCATGGAAAGACCCATAGCAAGTGTCATGGAAAGCGCAAGTGCCTTTTTGAACTTCTTCACAAAAAAACCCTCCTTTAATTGTGGTTTTGGCGTTCTTTCCTTCTGTCATCCGAAGCCTGCCGCACTTCTAACGTCCATCATCAAGTACCCGAGATACTTAACTCCGTCCTTCAAAATGAAGCCGGATCCATCAGACATCCGTTCCGAATGCCTTACCGTGTTACCCGAAATCCTTTAAACGGGTACACGAACATAATGTATTTATCGCGATTCTCCTCGCGACATATCTGTATTATAGGACATAATAAACAATAATGCAACTCTTTTTTTGGTTTTTTCCCGTTTTTATGTACAAGTTTAACAAAACTGTTACAAATTAAACTCGGAATTGTTGCATTTAACAGTTTTTTCTGTTTTTCGGGCCATTTTCCTGCATTTTTTTTGTGCATGATTTCATTTTCTGTGATAGAATGGTTTCTGCGCACAAAGAAAAGCATTTCAGGAGTAGTAAATATGTCTTCAAAAAAGAAAAAATCCGGCAACCGGTCCGGTTCCGGAACAAAGAGCAGTCAATCTGCCCGGAACAATAAAACCTCCCCGGCCGAAAAGCCGCGCACGGATGAACCCGCAAAGAAGGATAAGGATCCTGTCACCAACCCGGCCGTAAATGAAGCAGATGACCGGAAAGTCATTCCCACCACGGTCAAAACCATTGCCGGCCAGATCGTGGAGGTGGCGCCGAAGGAGCCTGACGAGGACGACGAGCTCCATGAGGACAATCTGGAAATGAGCCAGCTGCCCTTCCGTCAGCGCTGGGCCGTAAAGAAGCAGCGCATAAAAAAAGAGATGGAAGGCATGGCCCGGATGCAGAAGGTGGAATATCTGCTTTCCTATTTTAAATGGCATCTGATCTTTATCATCGGCGGTATCCTGATCGCCGCACTTTTCATCGTGGCGATAAAGACCAGTTCCCGCCCCGTTGCCCTTTCCATCGCGTTTGCAAATATGCAGGAATACGAGATCACGGAGGAAAACTTCAGCGACTACAAGGCTTACACCTCCCCCGACGGACAGAACACCGAGGATATCGGCATATTTAAAGTAGAGAATACGGTCCATTTCGATCTGGACACCTATGAACAGCAGTATAACAACGATCCTTATGATTTCTCGCTGACCCAGTTCCCGGCTCTCTGTACCACGGACTTCTATGACGTGCTGATCACCGACCGGGCCGGTCTGGAGTTCTGCAGCACCTGTTCGATCGCGCTGGATCCGGAGACGATCATTTCTCCCGAAACGGTTCTGGCTCTCCGGAAGTATCAGGTGGATGCGCCGGATTCCACCGGGAAGAACTATTTCTACGCATATGACATTTCGGAAACCGCATTTGCGAAGAGCCTCGGGATCCGTCAGAAGCTGTATATGGCCTTCCCCTGCAGCGGCGACGGCAACAAATACAACGCAGAGCGGTTCCTCCGCTACATTTTCGATCTGAAATAAACGGAATCCGAAGCCGGTTCCGGCTTATGCAAAAAGCACATGCCTCCTCAAGTAAATGAAGAGGCATGTGCTTTTATATAAGGATGGATCTAGTCCTCCGGCCGGTCCATATTCATGATCTGACGCTTTCTTGCAAGTTCGTCGCTGGCCAGATACTCGTCGTAGGTGGTCTGCTTGTCGATCATGCCGTTGGAGGTCAGCTCGATGATACGGTTCGCGGTGGTCTGGATGAACTGATGGTCCTGGCAGGCAAAGAGCACCACGCCCGGGAACTTGATCAGCGCATTGTTGAGTGATGTGATGGATTCCATGTCCAGATGGTTCGTGGGCTCGTCCAGGATCAGACAGTTGGTACCCATGATCATCAGTTTGGAGAAGAGACAGCGCACTCTCTCACCACCGGACAGGACCTTCAGCTTCTTCACGCCGTCATCCCCTGCGAAAAGCATCCGCCCCAGGAAACCGCGTACATAGGTGGCATCCTTATCATCCGATTACTGGGTCAGCCAGTCCACGATGATCAGGTCATTATCAAATTCCTTCGTGTTGTCCTTCGGGAAATAACCCTGGGATGTGGTAACGCCCCATTTGTAGTTACCCTCATCCGGCTCCTCTTCTCCCGCAAGGATCTTGAACAGCATGGTGGTTGCAAGGACATTCGGTCCGACAAAGGCGATCTTGTCCTCCCTTCCCACCGTGAAGCTGATGTTATCCAGCAGTTTCACGCCGTCCACCGTCTTGGAAATGTTATGCACCTCCAGGACCTCATTTCCGATATCACGCTTCGGACGGAAATCGATGTAGGGATATTTGCGGCTGGAAGGACGGATCTCCTCCAGCTGGATCTTCTCCAGGGCTTTCTTCCGGGAGGTTGCCTGCTTGGATTTGGAGGCATTTGCGGAGAACCGGGCGATAAATTCCTTCAGTTCCTTGATCTGCTCTTCCTTCTTCTTGTTGGCTTCCTTCATCTGACGGATCATCAGCTGGCTGGACTCATACCAGAAGTCGTAGTTGCCGGCATAGATCTGGATCTTTCCGTAATCAAGGTCCGCGATATGCGTGCAGACACGGTTCAGGAAGTAACGGTCATGGCTGACTACGATCACCGTATTCTCGAAATCGATCAGGAAATCCTCCAGCCATGCGATGGCGTCCAGATCCAGGTGGTTGGTGGGCTCGTCCAGCAGCAGGTTGTCCGGATTTCCGAACAGAGCCTGGGCCAGAAGCACCTTCACCTTCAGGTTATCATCCAGGCCTGCCATGGGTGCGTAATGATATTCCGTATCCACCCCGAGGCCGTTCAGCAGGGACGCAGCATCGCTCTCCGCATTCCAGCCGTCCATTTCCGCGAATTCCGCTTCCAGTTCCGATGCGCGGATCCCGTCCTCCTCGGAGAAATCCTCCTTAAGATAAATGGCATCCTTCTCCTTCATGATCTCATAGAGCCGTTTGTTGCCCATGATCACGGTATCCATGACATTATAGTCGTCATATTTGAAGTGATCCTGCTCCAGAATGGAGAGACGCTCTCCCGGATCCATGGTGATATCACCGCTGGTGGTCTCCAGCTGTCCCGAAAGGATCTTCAGGAATGTGGACTTGCCGGCACCGTTGGCACCGATCAGACCGTAGCAGTTCCCGGGTGAAAATGTGATGTTGACCTCTTCAAACAGGGCTTTCTTGCCAAATCGAAGGGAGACGTTGTTTGCACTGATCATTTTTCCGTAATTCCTCTTATCTTTCTGTGTATTTCGTATTCCCCAATACGCTTACAGATCATTCTTCCCGTTTCTTTGCCTCGGATTTCCTGACCGGCGCTTTGCCGGCCGTATTCTTCTTCACGGTCGTCTTTCCCGTAGCCGCCTTCCCCGGGGCCGGTTTCCTTCCAGGAGTTTTCCCCGAAGGTGCCGCCGGTTTCTTCGCCGCCGTCCTTCCCGGCGCTGCAGTCTTCTTCACCGCCGCCTTTCCCTGAGCCGCAGACTTCTTTGCCGCTGTCTTCTTTGCAGGGGTCTTCAGCGTCCGGCCGGCAGAAGTCTTCCTGGCCGCAGTCTTTCTGGCCTTCTCTGCCTTTTCCGCCTTCTTCTCCGCCTTCATTTCCGCCTTTACTTCAGCCAGAGCCGCCTTCGGATCCACCTCCGGCAGTTCATCGATCAGCTTCTCGATCAGGCGCTTCTTACTGAACATGTCATACCCCAGCAGGTAGATAAATGCCATCTTGTTCAGATATTCATCCTTATCCCGGGGGAATTTCTTCTCCACCAGCTGAGCCGCCTTCGCGGTACTTGCTTCGATATTGAAATACTGCGGCTTCTCCAGCTCATAGATGTCATTGTAGATCTCACCCATCTTCTCCGCATCGAAGTACCGGAGCGTCATGGGTGTAAGGATCCGCTGGATGTCTCCGATGGAAAGTACATTTTTCAGATAATAAATGTAGATCAGAAGGATGATATGCTCCTTCGAGTACTTTTTATTCCTGGGGGGCGGAAGCAGACGGTTCTTCGTGTAGTTGTTGATCATGGTCTTCGTCAGGATCTTGTCTTCTTCCGTCCGCCTATTATTCTCCAGGTGCTGATCCATAAACCGGGTCACCTGGTCCATATACAGTTCGATCTCGGGAATATCCTCCGGAATGATGAAATCCAGCCGGATCATTTCCCGGATCTCCCGTTTCAGTTGCAGGAGCTGTTCATCCATGCGTTTTTCTCACTTTCCCATTTTCTGCCCGTTACCGGATCCTTCTTTACGAAACGGCACACCGGGACCGTAACATGCGCTTTGCCGATGCCGGCAGCGTCTACTCCGTCTCGTCCTCCTGTCCTTCCGGAGGCGTCTTCACCGTAACCGTTACCCGTTCCACACGGTTTCGGTCCACGGCCGTTACCTTCAGATGAACCTTATCATTCTCCACGGCATCCCCCTCATCCGGCAGCCGGTCCAGCAGTTCGATCACCAGTCCGCCCACGGAATCGTAATGCTCACTCTCCAGATCGATCCCCAGAGCATCCGACAGATCATCCAGTTTCACGGAAGCATCCACGTCGTACACATCCTCGGAAACCTTCTTGATCCACTCCGCTTCGCCCTCATCGTATTCGTCGCGGATATCCCCGACGATCTCTTCGATCAGGTCCTCCATGGTGATCAGTCCTGCAGTGACCCCGTATTCGTCCAGAACGATACACATGGTGGTGGATGAGGTCTTCATATCCTTGAAGATCTGCGCCGTCCGCTGATATTCATATACGAATACCGGCTTCCGCATGACCTTCTCCACCTTCACCGCATTTCGTCCGTATTTCTCCGCATAAAGGATCAGATCCTTTACGTGCAGGATACCGACGATATGGTCCCGGCTCTCCTGGTACACGGGAAGCCGTGAAAATGTTTCTTCCTCCAGAAGCTTCAGCAGATCGTTGTAATCCGCATCCACCTCCGCACAGATCATATCCGTACGGGGGATCATAACGTCCTTCGCCACCGCGTCACCGAAGTCCACCACATTTGTGATCATCTTCTGCTCTTCCTTCTCGATGACGCCCTCCTCATGGCTGACGTCCACGATGGCCCGGAGCTCCGACTCCGTCATCTGGTCCTTCCTGTCTGGATCGATCCTGAGCAGGAAGAAGATGCCTCTGGAAATGATGTTCAGAAACCAGATCACCGGCGTCAGGACGATGGAAAGCACACGGATCGGAACTGAGTAGAAAAGGCTGAGCTGCAGGTTGTACAGCGTCGCCAGATTCTTCGGAACGATCTCTCCGAGAAGCAGGACCAGAAAGGTCAGGATCCCGGTTGCCACGCCGATCAGGCGGTCACCGAAGACCTTTGTCACGAAGATCGTTGTCAGGGCCGAAGCCGACAGGTTCACGATGTTATTGCCGATCAGCACGGTGGTAAGAAGCCGCGCGGAGTCCTCGCGAAGCCGGAGCACCAGTGCCGCCTTCTTCGCCTTACGTCCGCCCTCATCCACCAGAGCCCGGAGTTTATTCAGATTTACCGTTGTCAGTGCCGTCTCCGCCGACGAGAAAACGCCGGACAGGATGAGCAGCACGACCAGGATACCCAGCTGTATCCACGACCCGGAGTCCATCCGATCTGATCACCTTCCTATTTCTTCTTCTCGATCTTAAGCCGCTCGAAGATCCGCTCGTAGCTCCCGTTCCCCTGGATCATGGAACGGTTCACACGGCTGATGGTCGCCGTCGATGCACCGGTCTCCTTCGCGATCTCGATATAGGTCTTCTCCTCGTACAGCATCCTTGCCACCGCAAAGCGCTGTGCGATGGAGACCACCTCATTTGTGGTGCAGACATCATCAAAAAACTGATACAGTTCTTCCTTCCCCTGAAGGCTGAGGATCGCATCGAAAAATGCATCCACCGTATCGGTCCGTATGGTCTTCTCCATGTTTCTCCCCCTGTGGTTTCCCACTTATCAACACCGGCGGATCACCCGTCCGATGTATACGGTCAAAGTTACCGCTTGATTTCCTTGCGAACCCATACCGCAGCCGCGGCGCGGTTTACATAAAATTCTCCAAAACCTTCGTTGTCGATCTTGATATTGTACTTCGCATTTCCGGTCACATCCGAGAAATGCGCACCGGCGAATTGTTTTCCGATGTACATCCGCTTGGTTCCGCCCCGGCCGTCGGAAAGTACGACCGCCAGTCCGGAATCCGGATGATCCTCATCGCCCTCTCTCGTCCAGCCGATGCAGTCCGGATCATCGAAGTAATCATGCTGCGGTCCGTAGGCCTTGGTCTTCCTCACCTTCATCAGCTTATCCAGGATGGTCTTGCAGCCCTTCACCTTATCATGCGGAATTCCGTAATAGTCGCCGTAGAATACGCAGGGATATCCGTCTCTCCGAAGCAGGATCAGCGCGTAAGCCAGAGGCTTGAACCAGTCAGCCACCCAGGACTCCAGTGCCTGTCCGGGCTGTGTATCGTGATTATCCACGAAGGTCACCGCATGCATCGGATCGCACTGTGTCAGCGTTCCGTCAAAGATCCTGCGGAGATCGTAAGATCCTTCCGCCTTTGCACAATAGTAGAAATTGTTGTGCAGCGGAACATCAAAGAGGGACGCCTCCTTGTTGATCTTCGCAAGATACTCCATCAGGGTATTTACATTTGTATTCCAGTACTCTCCCACGGAGAAGAGTTCCTTGCCGGTCAGTTCCCGCACCTTAGTCAGGAAATCACGGTAGAAGGAGGAAGGAATGTGCTTTAAGGCATCCAGACGGAAGCCGTCCACATTTGTCTCCCTCACGTACCATACCGCCCAGCGCACCGCCTCCTCGAAGACCTCCGGATTGGAGAAATCGATATCCGCGCCCATCAGGTAGTCGTAGTTATCATTTTCCTTATCCACATCTTCGTTCCACTCTTTGCCGGTGAACCGGAAGATCGCGTGCTTTGCACGCTTCTGATCCCAGTCGATACCGTCGAAATGCTTCCAGTTCCATGTGAAATCGGAGTATTTACCCTTCCGTCCCGGGAAGGTGAACTTCGTCCACGCACCGATCACACGGCTGTCACCGATCATCTGATACCGGCTGTGCTCATTGAATTCCTGGGCAGACACGGATTCCACCTCATCTGCACCGATCTTATGATCCAGGACCACGTCCGCATAAACGTTGATCCCTTTCTGCTGCAGGGCATCGATGGCGGCAAGATAATCCTTCTTCGTACCGTACTTGGTACGGACGCTGCCCTTCTGGCGGAACTCACCCAGATCATACAGATCGTATGCACTGTAACCGCTGTCTTCCGCACCCTTTGCACCTTTATATGCAGGCGGGAACCATACGCCGGTGATCCCGGCGGTCCGGAGCTTGCCGGCTTCTTCCGCTGCCTTCTTCCACAGTTTACCGTCAGAAGGAAGATTCCATTCAAAATACTGCATCAGAGTTCCGTTCTCTACCATGTCTGCCTCCTTGTTATCTATCAAATGTCAGGTCATAAAAAGTGTCTGGACATATTCCATGGTATTATAACAAACTTACACACTTTAATCAACTAAAATGCACCGTACAAGGCCTCTTCACAACAGGTGGTAAGTTTGGTATAATGTCACATATGTTTTTCAACATAAAGGGAGAATCGCTGCATGAAGATCGGTGAGGATAAGCGGATCAAGGCTGTGATCCGGAAGCTGGGACGGGATATCCTGGTAACGGAGTCGTTTCAGTCGGAGGTGAACTACATACAGCACGGCGAGATCGACTGCTACGAGCATTCCCTGGCAGTCACGTACATGAGCGTATATCTGGCAAGGAAATTCCGGCTCCGGCTGGATCTCCGGAGTGTGGTCCGGGGTGCACTGCTTCATGATTATTTCCTTTATGACTGGCACAACGACGAAGCATGGCACCGGCTGCACGGATACCACCATGCAAGGACGGCCATGATCACGGCCTGTAAGGATTTTCCCCTGAACCGGACGGAGAAGCAGATCATTTTCCGTCATATGTTCCCACTGAACATAAGCCGGTTCCCGAACTGCAGAGAAGCAGCTCTGGTCTGCATGGCAGACAAGATCTGTGCCACCATAGAAACCATCCGCCGTACGAAGTACGATCCGGTGATTTACGAGGGACTCCGGCTTCCCGTGGAAAAGCCGATGACTGAATATGATGGCCGCCGGCCGTCGATCTTAAGGAGGGACGAAATATGTCATATGCAAGTGCGGGAGAGATAAGCCGCCAGATCCATAAGCTGGCAAATCTTTGCCTGGAGAATAACCAGATCGACCCGGGGCTCTATGATGTGTATCATGTAAAAAAAGGCCTTCGTGAGCCCAGCGGCAAGGGCGTTCTTACCGGTCTTACGGAGATCTCCACCGTAAACGGAACCCGGGAGGTGGACGGTAAGATCGTTCCCATCGAAGGTGAGCTCTACTACCGGGGGATCAACATCAAGGATCTGGTAAAGGGATTTTCCGAGGACGGACGGTTCGGATACGAGGAGACGGTCTATCTTCTTCTATTCGGAAGCCTGCCGGACAAAAATGAACTGGATCACTGGAACAGGCTCATGTCCTATGCCAGAAGACTTCCCGAGGATTTCCTGGAGGACATGGTGCTGAAATCTCCGAACAAGGACATCATGAACGCCATGGCCCGTTCCATTCTGGCGCTGAATTCCTACGACCGGAATCCGGATGATCTCTCGGTTCCGAATGTTCTGCGTCAGTCCATCAAGCTGATCGCAAATGTTCCGCTGATCGCCGCATACTCCTATCTGGCATACCGGCATTACATGCAGAACCGCGGTCTCTACATCCACAATCCGAAGCCGGAGCTTTCCGCCGCGGAGAATCTTCTCCGTATCATGCGGCAGGATAAGAAATTCACCCCGCTGGAAGCCAGACTTCTGGACATCGCACTGGTGCTCCACGCAGAGCACGGCGGTGGAAATAACTCCACCTTCACCACCCATGTGGTAACCTCCTCCGGCACGGATACCTACTCTTCCGTTGCCGCATCCCTCTGCTCCCTGAAGGGACCGAAGCACGGCGGTGCCAACATCAAGGCCAAGAAGATGTTCGATGAGCTGAAGAAGGAGATCAGGGACTGGAACGATGATGAAGAGATCTCGGCTTACCTTCTGAAGATCCTGCGGAAGGAAGCCTTTGACAAGTCCGGACTGATCTACGGTATCGGACATGCCATCTATACCATATCCGACCCGAGAGCAAAGATCCTGGAGCACTACACAAAGCAGCTGGCAGAAGAAAAGGGCCGCATGGACGAATTCAATCTGCATCAGGCAGTTGCCCGTCTGGCACCGGATCTGATGCGGCAGGAGCGCAAAATGTACAAGCCGGTATCGCCGAATATCGATTTCTACAGCGGCTTTGCATACAACATGATGGGACTTCCGGATGAGTTCATCACTCCGCTCTTCGCCATCGCCCGGGTGGCCGGCTGGTCGGCACACCGGATCGAAGAGCTGACCTGCACCAACAAGATCATCCGCCCGGCGTATATGTCGGTGGCACATACCATGGACTACGTACCGCTGGAGAAGCGGTAAGCGGAAGAAGTAATTTCCGAAAAAGCAGTTTTCGTAAAAAAGCCGTTTACGAAAAAAGTATCCGGAAAAGTATCCGGGAAAACGATATACCTTCGAAAAGACGGGACCCGGTACAGTCTGACTGTACCGGGCCCTGCCTTTCCTTTATTTTGTTGTCTTTCTTATACGTCTATGTTGTCCCGTCCCGCTGCTCAGTTATCTCCGTCCAGCATGGACAGTTCGATGGTATCCAGCTGTTCCTTCAGTTTCTCACGGGCTTCCGCGATCTTTGCCGGATCCTGGCCGTCCATCACGGTCTCAAACTCCCGGAGCAGATATTCGATCCGGAGCCGTGTATCGCCGGTTGCTTCTTCGTACATCCGGTCCCCCCGGGCCATCAGATACCGGTTTTCCTCCTGCTCCCGCGGCGGGATCTTCAGTTCCGCCAGGGTAGCCAGCCTGCGGTCGATCTCTTCGTCCGTCATCTCATTTCCTTCATTCCGGATCACGATCCGCTTCTCGGCCTTCGTGGAGATCACTTTCACTACCACCTCCAGGATGGAATTTACGTCATAGGTAAAGGTGATATCCGCCGCCTCCTGTCCCTCCGGCCCCTTGGGTACCGGGATCTCCAGTTCTCCGAGACGCACGTTGTTCATGGCCATCCGGCTCTCCCCCTGCAATACGACCACACGGATCGCCGTCTGTCCTTCCGACGCGGTGTAGACCCGGTGCGTCCGGCTGACCGGGATCACCGTATTCCGCTCTATGATGGGCAGATAATGCCCCGGCTCCTTTATGCCGCCGGGCTTCGTCACGCAGACCTCCGTGCCCAGAGTGAAGGGACATACATCCGTCAGGATCATTTCCTTCACGGCCTCCGAGCGTTCCTTCATGGCGCCCTGAAGTGCGGCTCCGATGGCCACCACCCGGTCCGGATCAATGCCCGTATTCGGGATCCGTCCGAAGGTTTTGCTGACAAACCGCCGGAGGATCGGCAGCTTTGTGGCACCGCCCACCAGAAGAACCTCGCCGATGTCTGCCAGATGTACATTTGCGTCCTTCAGGGAACGCTCGATGGGTTTCTTCAGTTTTGCCAGAAGCACCCGACAGGAGCGTTCATATGCATCGATCCCGATCCCGGAAGTGTATTCCTTACCCTGCAGCGTACACCGCATGGTCACCTTGTCGCTGTCCGAAAACTGTAGCTTTGCGGCTTCTGCCGCCTTACGGAGGATGGCCTGCTCCTTCTCCGAAAGATTCCGGTCCTCGATGCCGTTCTCCGTCAGGAACATCCGCATCAGCACATCCGTAAAGTCCTCGCCCCCCAGGAAGTTATCTCCCGCAACCGCCCGGACCTCCATGATATTTTCAAACTGTTCCAGGATCGATACGTCAAATGTACCGCCCCCCAGATCGAATACCAGATACTTGGAATCCGCATCCTTCAGATGGATCCCGTAGGCGATGGCCGCTGCCGTGGGCTCGGATACGATCCGTTCCACCCGGAAACCGGCCAGTTCACCCGCTTCCTTCGTGGCCCGCCGCTGGGCGTCATTGAAATACGCCGGCACGCTGATCACCGCTTCTTCCACTTTTGTTCCCAGGAAGGTCTCCGCATCCTCCTTCAGGGAAGCCAGCACCAGACTGGACAGCTGTGTCGCGGAGAATTCCCGCTCTCCCAGCCGGAATACCCGCTCGGTTCCCATGCTCCGCTTGAAGACCGACACGGATTCATGCGGATGGGTCACGCTTCGTTCCACCGCTGTTTTCCCGATATATACTTCTCCTCCGGCATCCACACTGATCACGGAGGGAGTAAGATACTCTCCCAGACGGTTCGGGATCACCACCGGATCCGTTCCGTCATAATATGCGATCAGACTGTTGGTCGTGCCGAGATCAATTCCTACTATCATGCAGCACCTCTTGTTTTGATGATGACCGGGCCGGAACTGTCCGTGCCCACCATCCTTTTTATCCGCGGCCGCCCTGCAGCCGCTCGATCATGCTTTTCAGCGTCACGTCGTAACCGCGGGAATCATCTGCCTTCTGGAACGCCAGAAGCGCTTCCCCATTCTTCTTCTCCGCCAGATAGAGCCATCCCAGTTCCTCATACGCTTCGGAGACGACCCGGTTCAGCCCCTCGCTCTCCGGAAGCATCTGAAATACCTCTTCCAGGATCCGGTGCGCACGGTCATAGGACTTCTCCGCCCGAAGGGCCTGAGCCAGACGTATGCGCGCCTCGCAGGGTTCTCCCACCGAATTCCAGGTATGCTCCAGGCTGGCCACATACCGCTGTACCCTTCCGCGTCCGCTGAACTGCCGCGATGCACACTCCGCCATATAGCCGAGATACCGGTACTTCAGGTTCGGCTTCCGGTTGGAAGCCGCCAGGAGGTTCTGCTCCGCTTCCTTGTATTTCTTTTTCAACAGCTGCAAATGTCCCAGCAGCTCGTACTGATATGCCGTCGACGCGGAGATTCCGCGGCTGTCATAGCCTTCCGCCTCTTTCAACAGCTGTGCGAGGCCTTCCAGATCCCCCGCCTGAAAACGCACCCTGCAGAGAAGATCGTACATCCGCGGCTTCTCCTCGGGTCTCCATTTCCATGCACGGATGGTATCCTCCGCAGACCGGAACTGGCCGACGCAGGTAAGAAGCTCGATCTGCTCCATCACCAGTTCCCTGGAGTTCATTCCCTCCCTGAACATCTTACGGACCATTTCCTGTGCCGTCTGATACTGCCGGAGCAGGATCAGTGCCTTCAGCTGCTGCACCAGAACCTCTTCCTTCTCTGTGAGATCCTGTGACAGCTTCACCGCCTTCTCCAGCACATCCATGGCTTCTGCCGGGAAATGAATGTCCAGCAGCATCCGTCCGGTGACCAGAAGACCCACCCGGTCCTCTGCTCCGACTGTGGCCACAGAAAGCAGGACCTCCCTGCACTCCGCATGCCTTCCCAGCTGCATAAGACAAAATGCCTGATTGAGGAGGCACCTGGGATCCTGCTCCAGTTCCCCCTGAAGCCGGTACTCGGCAAGGGCCTCTTCGAACCGGCCGATCTTCTTCAGCACCTGTGCCAGCCTCTGATGAAGGGCCGCACTCTTCCCGTTCTCCTTCAGTGCCGCCTGATACATCTCCACCGCACCGGCAGCATTGTTCTTCGCCGTATGGACCTCTCCCAGGAGCCGGTACACCTCGTCCCTCTCCTCCAGATCCGAAAGGTCCTCCTTCATATGCTCCAGAACCGGCTTAAGAAGCTTCTCCACCTTATCCTTGTCTTCGGATTCCTCCATGGCGGCACGGGCCAGGATCAGATTCACGGTATCACTCTCGGGATTCAGGTTCCGGTAACGCTCCGCGATCTCCCGGACCTCCCTGTAATTTCCGATCCGAAGGAAGCATTTTGCCATAAGATAATAGGGCTCCGCAACATAAGGATAAATGCTGATCGCCCGTTCCGCATTTTCAATCGCCTTCTGCAGAAGTCCCAGCTCATAGTCGCATTTGGCGCGGATATTGGACGCCTGGAAATTCTGCGGGGAGCGCCGCTCCAGCTCCTTGCAGGCATCGATGCCCGCCTGATAGCAGCCGGACAGATACTCCAGCACACAATGCTCCTCCATGGTCACGATATATTCATCATGCTTCTGGGTCAGTGCCGACTCAATAAAGGTTCTGGCCTCATCATACTGCTTCAGCTGCATATAGGCCACACCCACCAGTGTCATGGCATAGCCGGAACGCTTCCGGACGGCGATGGTCTCCTCGGAGGTATCCTCCTCCGGGATCTCCCGGATCGCATCATTCCAGAGTTTCAGCGCCTGAAGCGCCTCTTCCGACCGGTGCATCGACAGCAGGGATCTTCCCAGATAATTATAATAGCCAGCTTTCCTTACCGGATCCTCCGGAACCGGTACCTCCTGCAGGACACGGATCGCATCCGTGAACTGATAGCTCTGATAATGGGCTGCCGCCAGTTCCACCCTGGCCTTGATATCCTCCGGATCCTCCTCCAGACGTTCTTTCTTCTCACGAATGATCCCTTCGCAGGCCTGAAGAACCTCCGAACGGTAATATGCGTCGTAGGGCATCTCCTGCAGCAGGTCGAAGAAAGCATCCCTGGCCTTCTCGTACTCGCCTCTCCGGATCATCATTTCCGCAAAGCGTCCCCGGAGGAAATGCTCCTGGCCGGGAATCTTCCTTGCTTTGTTATAGTATTCCTCCGCCTCATCCAGCCGGTCCGTATGCTGGAGAATATCTCCCAGAGTCACCATCACGTTCAGGGATTCCGGATACTCTGACTCAAGGATCCGGAGACGAAGCTCCGCCTCTTCCCGCTTCCCGGCCTGCCAGAGATATCTGCAGGCAAGGACATCCAGATCCGGATTCTTCACCGGAAGATCCTGAATCTTCGGAAGCAGTTCCTCCTGGTGCGGCAGGTCTCCCGTCTTGTTTGCACGGGAGAATTCGGAAGCCACATCGATCAGGCTGTCATAATCATAATCCTCCGGACCGCTGAAAAGCGTAAAATCCACTGCATCCGGGAAGAACGCATTTGCCTCGATATAATCCAGGAAACGGAAGGGATACCGTTCCAGAAGTTCTTCCCGCTGATCATTCAGGTTCAGCCGTTCCAGCAGGAACCGGAACACCTGATGGGGCAGCATGTAGTGCTCCATGACAAAATCAAGGAGCAGACACTGCGCCTCGGTTGCCGTATCTATGGATGTAAAATAGGGATCCGAAAGAAGCGCTTCCCACTCCGAAACCTGAACACGCCGAAAAAACGATGCATAGATCTCGTGCATCGCTTTCATGGTTCTGCCCATAGGTGTGCTTTCATCGAAAACTTCTTCCGCGGCTCCGCCGTCCCCTTCACCGGTCGGGCCTTCCGCATTCTCCGGCTCTTTTGCCAGTCGGACCGCTTCCTCGTAGGCAGCCCGGAGCGCCTGAAAGCCCTCCGGGTCATCCTCCGGGTGAACGGTCACCAGCTGTCGCCGGTAGGCCTTCTTCAGAGCATCTTCATCACGGGTGGGTTCAGTTTTCAGAACATCCCATATACTCAATCTCTAAATCCTCTGTCAGGATCCTTCGCCAGGACATCCGGATGTCACTCCGCGTGTCTTACGAAGGATCGTTCTTTCAGGTCTCTCTCGCTACAGGATTCCCTCCAGCGTTGCACGGATGGCCTTGATGAAGTCCTCCGTATTCTTTACGGTCACATTTTCAAGCTCCGTGATCAGCGCCAGATCCTTGGTCATCACGCCGCTCTCGATGGTGGAAAGAGTTGCCTTCTCCAGCTTGTCGGCAAATGCCGCCAGCTCCGGCGTTCCGTCCATCTCGCCGCGCTTCCGGAGTGCTCCGGTCCATGCGAAAATGGTCGCTACCGGGTTGGTGGAGGTCTCCTCTCCTGCCAGATGCTTGTAGTAGTGACGCTGAACGGTTCCGTGTGCCGCCTCATACTCATAGAAGCCCTGGGGAGATACGAGAACCGATGTCATCATGGCCAGTGAACCGAATGCGGAGGACAGCATGACGCTCATAACGTCTCCGTCGTAGTTCTTGCATGCCCAGATGAATCCGCCCTTAGACTTCATGACACGGGCAACCGCATCATCGATCAGTGTATAGAAATACTCGATACCAGCAGCATCGAACTTCTCCTTATACTCTGCATCAAAGATCTCCTGGAACACATCCTTGAAGGTGTGATCATATTTTTTGGAAATGGTGTCCTTGGTGGCAAACCAGAGAGTCTGCTTCGTATCCAGTGCGTAGGTGAAGCAGCTTCTTGCAAAGCTCTCGATGGAAGGAACCAGGTTATGCTGTCCCTGAACCACGCCGGCGGACTTGAAATCATGTACCAGAACCCGCTCCTCGGAGCCGTCAGCTGCGGTATAGACCAGTTCTACCTTTCCGGGTCCCGGAATCTTCATCTCACTTGCCTTATATACATCACCATAAGCATGACGTGCGATGGTAATGGGCTTCTCCCAGTTGCGTACGCAGGGTGTGATCCCCTTCACCCGGATGGGTGCGCGGAATACCGTACCGTCAAGGATCGCACGGATGGTGCCGTTGGGGCTCTTCCACATTTCCTTCAGATTGTACTCCTCCACACGGGCAGCATTCGGCGTGATGGTCGCACACTTTACGGCCACGCCGTACTTCTTGGTCGCCTCTGCGGACTCGACGGTTACCTGATCATCCGTCTCATCGCGATGCTTAAGGCCCAGGTCATAGTACTCGGTCTTCAGGTCCACGAAGGGAAGCAGCAGTTCATCCTTGATGTACTGCCAGAGGATGCGCGTCATCTCGTCGCCGTCCATCTCAACTAACGGTGTCTTCATTTCGATCTTGCTCATGATTTTTCTCCTTATAGTATAACTTATTTTTCTATTTCCTGTCATTCTGACCGGCGAAGCGGGGAAGAATCCCGTCACTCGGACTCCAGTCTGTGCAGCAGTTCCCTGAGCACCTGCGTCTCTCCGCTTTGGGACAGGGGTGGTGCCACATGGCGGGCCGCCTGCTTCACCTCATCCCTGGCACTTCCGATGGCATAACTCTCCGCAGCTGCCTCCAGCATGCCGATATCATTCAGATTGTCTCCGAAGGCCATGGTCTCTTCCTTGGAAATGCCCAGCTGGATCTGCAGATCCCTGAGGCTGCTTCCCTTATCCGCATCCGGCTCCACGATATCCATCCACATGGTTCCTGCGGATGCGATCTTGAACTGGTTCCGCCACTTGGGTGTGAACCAGGCATTGACCGTCTCCTCCGCATGATCCTTCTGGTAGATGGACATCTTCACGATATCATCGGTCAGATGTGTCTCAAAATCTCCCAGGACCTGAATATTGTATTTATAGGAATCCCGCATCCAGTAGAACATCTCGCTGTATTCCTCACAGTAGGCCCATTCCTCGCCGCACAGCATGATGTCACAGCCCGGAAGCCGCTTCGCATCCCGGATCAGTTCGAAGAGCAGTCCCCGGGGGATCACGTGCTTTTTATATATCGTCCTGGAATCCCTGAGTATACTTCCGTTATCCGTGATATAATAAATGTCCTGCCAGACAGGATCGAAAAGCTTCTTCATACTGAGGAACTGCCGTCCGCTGGCTCCCGCGAAAGCGATACCATGCTTCTTCAGTCCCCGGATCACCTCATAGATCGATGTATCGATCTTATCGGTTCCGTCCGGCACGAGGGTTCCGTCAATATCGGTTGCGATCAGTTTAATCAACTCTGTCCCTTCCTTTCCCGGTTTTAGTCCATAGTCTTTGATATTATAACACAATCGCCCGAAGATTCCCACTTGTTTTTCATTCTGTATTCCCTTATACTGATACAGATGGTTTCAAGGATAACCTGCAGCCGGTTCTGCAGTCTGAAAGGGATAAATTATGATCCGTTATCATGTAAAACGAAATGGAAAGAGCAGGAACACACTCCGGTATCTGGGAGTCTTCCTCTTCGTCTTCGGCGCATTTCTTCTGTACCTTTTCTTCTCGGGGATGGCCGCAAAGCACATTATCGGCGCGGTCTTCGGAGCACTGATCGCCTTCTACGGGATCTACCTCTTCATCCACACCTTTGAGGAGGATAAGTACGATATCGACTACGAGTTCGGCGACACGGAGCTTACCATCAAGCATCGCCGGGGCGAAACGGTATATACCTACGACCAGATCGATGATGTCTCCCTGGTGGTTCCCGAAAATGAGCTGCTGTACAGTATCATCCTGATCCGTGCCGGTAAGAAGAAATACCTGATCCCCTTCTCCTACAAGAAGGAGGCCTGCGACGCTATATACAGCCACCTGATGGCCCGCGTCACCGTGAAGGATCTGGAGGCGGAGATCGCTGCGGAAGCAGGGAACACCGCAAATGACGACAGCGACGGGGAGGAGAACTAAGGATCCGCTCTCCCGTCCGGAATCCAAATACCCTGAAATGCGTAAGAAGCACCTGTATCTCTCCACACTGTGGATGTACAGGTGCTTCTTTGCACCGAATCCGTATTCCGGTTATTTATTCCGATAAATGATCTCGTGCCGTCCCGGTCCGTTGGAAACCATGGTGATGGGGAAGCCGATCTCCTTCTCGATAAATTCGATATAATTCCGGCAGTTCTCCGGAAGATCCTCGTACTTTGTAATGCCACGGATCTCCGTCTTCCAGCCCGGAAGCTTTTCATATACCGGTTTTGCCTTCTTCAGCTTCGTAGTCACCGGGAAGTCCTTCGTAACCACACCGTCGATCTCATAACCGACACAAACCGGGATCTCATCCAGATATCCGAGAACATCCAGAACCGTAAATGCCACATCCGTGGTTCCCTGGATCCGGCAGCCGTAACGGGTTGCCACACAGTCGAACCAGCCCATACGGCGGGGACGTCCGGTGGTTGCTCCGAACTCTCCTCCGTCACCTCCGCGGCGGCGAAGCTCATCTGCCTCATCTCCGAAGATCTCGCTTACGAACTCTCCCGCACCCACGGCACTGGAATATGCCTTTACAACGGTAACGATCTTCTTTATCTCATACGGCGGGATACCCGCACCGATGGCGCCGTAGCCTGCCAGGGTGGAGGAAGAAGTAACCATGGGATAGATACCGTGGTCCGGATCCTTCATGGAACCCAACTGACCCTCCAGCAGGATGTTCTTTCCTTCCCTGATGGCCTCATACAGGAAAGCGGATACGTCACATACGTACGGAGCCACCATTTCCTTATATTCCATAAGGGTTGCATATACTCCGTCCACCGTAAGCAGCGGCTGATGATAGAGATGCTCCAGCAGAACATTCTTCTGGGCGATCACACGGCCGATCTTCTCCTTCAGGGGCTCCTCGTCATCGAAGAGCTCGCTTACCTGGAAGCCGATCTTTGCATATTTGTCAGAGTAGAAAGGTGCGATACCGGACTTGGTGGATCCGAAGGATTTGCCGGCCAGACGTGCCTCCTCATAGGTGTCGAACAACACGTGATACGGCATAACCATCTGTGCCCGGTCGGACACCAGGATCTTCGGTGTCGGAACACCCTTGGACTCAATATCCCTGATCTCATTGAAAAGCTTCGGAATATCCAGTGCCACACCGTTTCCGATGATGCTGGTGGTATGGTCATAGAACACACCCGACGGCAGGGTATGCAGCGCGAACTTGCCATAGTTGTTGATGATGGTATGTCCCGCATTTGCTCCGCCCTGGAACCGGATGATGATGTCAGAGGTCTCGGCAAGCATGTCCGTGATCTTGCCCTTTCCTTCATCGCCCCAATTTGCACCTACGATCGCAGTAACCATAGTTTCTCCTCTTTCTTCCAATCGATTCACCGGCAAATGCTCCTTCGCTTTCGGGCCGGACACTTACATGCCTGCACCCCGGCTACGGATAACCCGCCGGACAAAGTATGAGAGCCACCGCAAGAAGGGTGGCTCTTGCCTTGACATTATAGCCTACTTGTTCTGATAAGTAAAGAATCATTTCTTACTTTTCGTTTCGTATACACATTTCCGCAACCGGTCAGATCAGGTAACGGATGGTAAAGGTGGTTCCCTCTCCCCGATTCGAGCTGACCATGATCTTCCCGCCGCCGGCCTCCACGATACTGGATGCCAGGGACAGTCCGATCCCCACGGATTCCTTTCTTGCATTCTTCGCACGGTAGAACCGCTTGAAGATGTGCGGCAGATCCTCCTCCGGGATCCCGTCACCGGTATCACGGATCGTGAGTTCCTTGAAGACCGTGGTGTTGCGCATGGAAAGATAGACCTTTGAACCCGCACCGGAATGCTCGATACAGTTCTTTAAAATGTTGCTGACCGCCTCCAGCTGCCATGCCGGGTCGCCGGTCATGGGTACCGCAGGGATGCTCTCCGGGTCGATCACCTCGCCCCTCGGTTCGTCCTCCCAGACGATCTGGACATCCGCGATCTCCGCCAGGATTCCCAGCTTCTTCTGGGCATCCCGGGCAACCGCCAGAAGATCCATCTCCTCCTTCTTCAGCTCCACCGTACCCGCATCGATCCGGGCCAGCTTCAGCAGTGTCTGTACCAGTGAAGAGATCCATTCCAGCTGCATGCTGCATTCCTTCATGAATTCCTTCCGCAGTTCCACAGGCATATCGGGATCATCCAGCATGTTATCCAGATTGATCCGGATGGAGGCAATGGGAGTCTTCAGCTGATGGGAAATGTCGGCCAGCCAGCGGGACAGCTCCTCATTTTTCTCCTTCTCATGCTCTGCCGCGGTCCTAAGCAGCTGTGTCACCTTAAAGATATCACTCTGCAGCATGGAAAGATCCTCTTCGGTGGTCTGCCCCGGATCCAGGTCATAGCTTCCCCGGTTCAGCTGATCGAAATACTGCTGCAGCTGCCGCACCTCCCGGCGTACGCGCCGGCGGTGCCATGCGTAAAGAAGGATACAGATGATACCGGTCAGGAAGATCACTATGGAGTTGAACAGCACCAGCTGCCACATCAGCCGGTCTTCCTGGGCCGCGAAATAGGAATCATCGTAGCCGTACTTCTTCATCAGGGCAGCGCCCTGCTCCATCCGTCCCTCCCGGTTCGTGGGATCCTTCATCAGGCTCATGATCTCCGCATCGGAAAGTCCCGGAAGCTGTTCACGGAGCAAGCCCGCCACAGCCGTGATCTGCTGCCGCTCCACCTCCTTCTGCCGGGCGACAAGCCATATATTTCCGTACAACAAGATCACTGCCAGCAGAAGCGCAAATGCCAGTGCCAGCAGGATTCTCGTACTTCTTCGATTGTACACCGGGATACTTTTCATATACTGTCCACTCGTTCTCGTGATAGGTTCATCCCTGCATTCCCCTGCAGGTCCTTCGTCAGTCGTCGATATCTCCCACCTTCGAAAGCTTCTCCGGATCCGCAGGATCCTCCGCCCGATAGCCGGTTCCCTTGATGGTCCGGATGATATCCGCAGAGCCGAGTTTCTGACGGATCCTCTTTATGTAAACCGTCAGTGTATTATCCTCAACGAAGTTGCCGGCAAAATCCCAGATCCGGTCCATGATCTGCTCCCGGGTCAGGGTCTGACCTGCATTCTGCATCAGCATGAGAAGGATACGGTACTCCAGCTGTGTGAAGTCCAGTGCCTGTCCCTTCACGGAAACGGTATCGCTCTCCACGTCGATCTCCACATCTCCCACACGCAGGATCTTCTTGGTCTTTCCGCTCCGGCGGAGTACCGTTTCGATCCGGGAGATCAGTTCCCGGTTCCGGAAGGGCTTCAGGATGTAATCATCCGCACCCAGTTCCAGTCCCATGACCACGTCGCTCTCCTCGTCCCGGGCTGTCAGGAAGATCACAGGGATGTCCGTTTCATCCTTCAGCTGCCGGCAGAGATCGAAACCGCTGCCGTCCGGAAGATTCACATCCAGGATCGCAATATCAAACTGCATCTTCGAAAGGCGGTCATCCGCCATACGCTTCGACATGCATACCACAACCTCATAGCCGGCCTGCTCAAGCGTATACTGCAGACCGCGAATGATCATCGGGCTGTCTTCAACCAGGAGTAATTTGAGTTTCATATTCTTTTCCTTTCCTTTTCGCCCCGCGTCATTCCGGAAACTGCGTTTCCGTCAGTTGATCGCGGCTAGTAGGTCTGTCTTCTTATGGTCTCGATAATGTTCAGCTTTCTCTGTCTTCGCATCGCCGACCACATGGAGAGTCCGATGATCAGGACAACCGTAACAATGGAAATGATGATCGCCTGCCACGGGAATACATACCCGTAATCATACTGTCGCCGGATCATGAGAAATACCAGCAGGGACAGTCCCAGTCCGATGGGGATCCCGTAGGCCAGGGATTTCAGTACATACAGAACCCCCTCCACACGGATCATCCGGAAGAATTCCTTCCTTGTCATTCCCACGGACTGCAGCATGGCGAATTCCCTCTGACGAAGATTCATATTTGTTGACACGGTGTTCAGCACATTCGTCACACCGATCAGCACGATCACGATGATGAAACCGTACAGGAAGATCTCCACCAGCAGGATCAGACGACGGGTACGACCGGCCTCTGATTCCTCATTATACACGAATGTTTCGCCGATTTCACCATTTTCCTCCAATTTTCGGATCTGCTGCACCAGTTCATCCGCATCCTCTGCGTCGACCAGCATCGGACCCAGGATCGCATCCAACGGAGTTGTCACATAGAATCCATCACAGACGAAAAGTATGGTTCCTCCGTTTTTTTCAAAACCGGCGCCGATACCGAAGGGCATATCCTGCGACTCATAAACCGTCTTCAGGACCTTTACCTCCGTTTCCTTATAGGTCCAGTCATCCTCTCCGCTTTCCATTTCCTCGGGGGTAAGCTCACGCGTTCCCGCCGCATAGGAAAATGTGACGGTATCATCCTCTTCAATATTGGTCTGACGGACATGCTTCCGGACGCCGTCACCCTCCATATATACGAAATGATCCGCCAGGATCCCGACCCTATGGATATCCTCCGTCGAGACACCCAGGGAATCCAGGTATTCCCGGAACTCGGGTTCCGGCATCTGCATAACGTTCATGGCTACGGGATACCACTCATCGGCATCCATATCCGCAGCCCATTGCTCCGGATTTGCTGCATATTCCTTTGCTTTTAAAAGGCCCTGGTTCTCAACCGCGGAGAAATACCGCTTCACACCGGGCAGTTTTCTGATCCGGTTCACATCCTTCCGCATCCCCACGATCCGCAACCCCTGGATCAGGGAATCGGCATCCGGTTCGGCATGCAGTTCATCGATCTTACTGCTGGTTAAGCCGCCGGAAGAATCCAGGCTGATGGACACATTATAATCCATCTCCGTATAAACCTCCCCCACCAGCTTCTTTCCGTAATTTACGAAGCTGTAGATGCCGATAAATGAGGCCATACCGATCACAAGAGAAATCACGGTGGTCCGGTATTTCTTGCGGCTGCGCTGAAGGTTCTTATGCGCGATCACACCGCCGACCCCGAAGAATTTCTTAACCAGTCCGGAAGGCTGCAGTTTCTTCTCATATACCTTGACCCTGGTCTTTCCCCGGATGATATCGATGGGGGCATATTTCATGGCCGCCCGGGCGGGGATCACGGATGCGAAGAAGATCGTGATCGCGGACATCAGTATGGTAAATGCGACCACCCACCAGGGCAGCGTGTATACCATCCGGATCTTCATGGTGTCCTCCAGAAGAAGGTTCACCACCTGATCCAGGATCCAGATCACCAGTGCACCCAATGCAACGCCTGCGGTGGTTCCGATCAGGAAGATATAAAGTCCCTCCCGAAGAACGATATTCCGTATCTGGCGCTTCGTGGCACCGACACTGGCCAGCATACCGAACTGGGTCTTCTTATCCTCCACGGAGATACGGAAACTGTTGGATATAACGAAGATGCTCGTTCCCACAATGATAAGACAGATCACCAATCCGACGCCGAAAACCATATTAAAGGTCCCTGCGGTGAGTCCGCCCTCATAGTGCACCAGCATATTGATATTGGGATACGAAGTATATCCGGCTTCCATCAGCTGCTGCTCGATATTCAGATTGATGGCATAGAAATCCTTCGGCTGATCATACCGTGCAAAGATATCCAGATACCCCTCCGGAAAGCTGTCCTTCCGGAAGATGCAGAGATAGGCCGGCGAAGCATAGCCGTCCATATTTGAAGGATCACGGATCACACCCACCACCCGGAAGGTGCGCTCCTCTTTTATCACCAGTTCTTCCTCGTCATAGACCGCGGATTTCGGAGATACCCGTTCTCCGGTATAAACCTGAACCCGGTCTCCGAGGGGCCAGGTCACACTGTCGCCCACCTTCGGAGCAACTGCAAGCTTTGCAAAGGACTCCGGGATCACCAGTTCCGTTTCATCCTCCGGGAGCCGTCCCTCCACGACCTGTACATTCATCTGGGAGAAAAGTGTTTCATTTCCTCCGGATACATTTATATAATCACGGGTACGAGCCTCGTCCGCAACATACTGAAAGCCGACATTCGCCAGGATGCCGGCCAGTTCCACATGCGCATTGTCGGTAACAAGTCCGCTGATGTCCGACGGCACGTCATAATACTGTACGTGATAATTTCCCTGTGTTACCTTATAATCTTCGATCAGGGAATGCCGGAAGGTGGCCACCATACCGATAACGGTACAGATCAGCGCTGCGGAAAGCATGACGCCGATACTGGTCACGATGGTTCGCTTGCGGTTGCGCGCGAGATTTCGTTTCGTAAATGTCTTTGTAACGTTCAAAATGATCTACCTGCCTGTCATAAGATCTTCCGCTCCGGATGACATGTTCCGTCAGCCGCGTTTTACATCCTTCTTGATCGTTCCGTCCTGAATGGTGATCACGCGGTCTGCCTGAGCCGCGATCTCCAGGTCATGGGTGATCATGATGATCGTCTGCCCCGTCGTCTGATTGGCGCGCTGGAGCAGGGCGATGATCTCGTCACTGGCTTTTTTATCCAGATTTCCGGTCAGCTCATCCGCCAGGATGATGGCCGGCTGATTGATCAGTGCACGTCCGATGGCCACGCGTTGCTGCTGGCCGCCGGACATCTGACTCGGAAGGTGATGTTCTCTGCCTTCCAGCCCGAGACTGCTGATCAGTTCCTTCAGCTTCCCGGGATCCACTTCTCTCCCGTCCAGATCACAGGGAAGCGTGATATTCTCCTCTGCGGTCAGTACCGGGATCAGGTTGTAGAACTGATAGATGAGGCCCACCTGTCTTCGTCGAAAGATAGCCAGTGTGTCATCATCCTGCGCGTAGATGTCTTCTCCGTCAATAAATACCTTGCCGGAGGTCGGGCGGTCTACACCGCCGAGGAGGTGAAGCAGGGTTGATTTCCCGCTTCCGGAGGCTCCGATGATACAGAGGAATTCGCCCTTCTCGACTGAGAAGCTGACGTCATCCACAGCCCGGACCTCTGTCACTCCGCTTCCGTAAATCTTCGATAAATGTTCCACACGCAGGATTTCCATCGTTCTTCCCTTTCTGTCGTGGGTTGGTAAAGGATTGATAAAGGATTTTAAAGGATTTAAAGGGGGTTTGCGGCCCTGCACCGCGGGATGGAACAACACCTGTTCCGCGGTATCGGGCAGGACCGTGAGGAATCATAACATGCCAAAGTGACTTTAAAGTGACAGTCAGGTGAAATCATGACGCTGGGGGCAAAAAACTTTGCCCCCAGTCGGTAAAACCCCTTTAAATTCACCCGAAGATCATACGTTGATCTCTGCGGTAAGGCCGAGAATATCGGCATTTTCATCCAGGATCGGCTTTATGATCTCGCTGATGAACTCTTCCGTCTGCTGCGGTGCCCGGCCCACGTAGAGCTTCGGGTCCATCAGTGATTTCAGTTCATCCAGTGTTCTGTGGAAGGCCGGATCCGCTGCAATGAGCTCCAGCAGATTGTTGGGCTTACCTTCCTGCTTCACCTGCTTCCCTGCTTCCATGGAATAGGCGCGGATCTTCTCGTGAAGTTCCTGACGGTCTCCGCCGGCCTTCACAGCGTCCATCATGATATTCTCGGTTGCCATGAAGGGGATCTCCTCCATGAAACGCTTTGTGATCACCTTGTCATAAACCACAAGGCCGTCCACCACATTCAGATAAAGGTCCAGAATACCGTCGATGGCAAGGAAGCCTTCCGGTACGGAGAGACGCTTGTTGGCGGAATCATCCAGGGTACGCTCGAACCACTGGGTGGAAGCCACCAGTGCCGGGTTCATGGCATCGCTGATCACATAATCCGCAAGGGAAGCGATCCGCTCGGAACGCATGGGGTTCCGCTTATATGCCATGGCAGAGGAACCGATCTGATTCTTCTCGAAGGGCTCCTCGATCTCCTTCAGATGCTGAAGAAGACGGATATCATTTGTAAACTTATGGGCGCTCTGTGCGATTCCGGACAGGACATTCAGCACCCGTGAATCCACCTTCCGGCTGTAAGTCTGGCCGGATACCGGATAAACGCCCGCATACCCCATCTTCTCCGCGATCCGCTGATCCAGACGGCGTACCTTTGCATGGTCTCCGTTGAAAAGTTCCAGAAAGCTGGCCTGGGTTCCGGTGGTTCCCTTGGAGCCCAGCAGTTTCTGCTGGCTGATCATATATTCCACATCGCAGAGATCCAGATAGAGATCATGGAGCCACAGGGTCGCGCGCTTACCCACGGTGGTGGGCTGTGCCGGCTGGAAATGGGTAAATGCAAGTGTGGGAAGATCCTTATATTTCAGAGCGAACTTTGCCAGCTCGTTCATTACATTCAGAAGCTTCTTCCGCACCAGCTGCAGTGCCTCGGTCATCAGGATCACGTCCGTATTATCTCCGACATAGCAGCTTGTAGCACCCAGATGGATGATCCCGGCTGCCTTCGGACACTGCTGTCCGTATGCATAGACATGGGACATAACATCGTGACGCACTTCCTTCTCACGTGCCTTCGCCACATCGTAGTTGATATCCTCCGCATTTGCGCGAAGCTCCTCCAGCATCTCATCCGTGATCCGGGGGCTTCCGTCCTCCGCCTTCAGTTCCAGCTCCTGCTCCGTCTCTGCCAGAGCGATCCAGAGCTTTCTCCAGGTACGGAACTTCTTATCCGGAGAAAAGATATACTGCATTTCCTTACTTGCATACCGCTCGGAAAGCGGGCTTACATATTTGTCACTCATGGGGTCACTTGTTTCCTTTCCTTTTTCTGTCGATTACATTTTCTCAAACATATCCTTGCTCACGCCGCAAACCGGGCATGTCCAGCTATCCGGAATCTCCTCAAACGGAGTCCCCGGTGCGATCCCGCTGTCCGGATCCCCGACGGCCGGGTCATAAATGTATCCGCATACACATTGATACTTATCCATTTCGTACCTCCTGTTTTAAAATGATGTGCGCCCGGGACTCATGGGGCCTTCCTCACCTCGTCCGGCAACACCACATCTATTGTATCATAAATCAGATCGGGATTCTATGAAAGATTCCGAAGATTATTACATTGCAACACATACGGAAATGATGTATAGTACGTCGTGGAGTTTTTGAAGTATATAAAAATGAAGCGGTGCGGAAAATATGAAGACAAAAATCGTAGGCTTTATAAAAACAGATACCATCCTGGTTGTGTCCGGCATTCTTGCCGCCATATCCTGCTTCTTTGTTCATCCGGACAAGAAGTATTTAGATTATGTAAACTACCGTGTGCTGGCGATCCTGTTCTCCCTGATGCTGGTGGTCAGCGCACTGGTGCGGATCGGCACCTTCGACTATCTGACACACAAGCTTCTGGGGAGGATCCACTCGGAGCGGTATATCTCCCTCTTCCTGGTGCTTCTGTCCTTCTTTCTCAGTATGCTGCTGACCAATGATGTAGCACTGGTAACCCTAGTTCCCTTCGCACTTCTGCTGCTGGGCGCCTTCGGAGACCGGCGGCGGACCATCTATACGCTGATCCTGATGACCGTCGCAGCCAACCTGGGAAGCATGCTGACTCCCATCGGGAATCCGCAGAATCTGTATCTTTTTACGGAATACGGCTTCTCACTGCCGGAGTTCCTGAAGCTGATGCTCCCCTACAGCCTGGCATCCCTGGTCCTTCTGATCCTCAGCGTCTTCTGGCTGAACCGGACGGATCACACGGCGGATCTTGCGGCATCACCGGAAGCATCCCGTCCGAACCTGCCGAAGCTGGCGGTTTATCTGGTGCTTTTCATCATTTGCCTTCTGACCGTAGCCGGGACGCTTCATTACCTGATCATGCTGGGGGTGGTGGCCGCTGTCATACTGGTCATGGATTTCCGCGCCTTCCGGAAGGTGGACTACGCACTGCTGCTCACCTTCGTATTCTTCTTTATCCTGATCGGAAATCTGGGACAGATCGACGCCATCCGTGACACGCTGACGAAGATCGTTGATCAGAACGTGACCCTGACCGCTGTCCTCTCCTCCCAGATCATAAGCAATGTACCCGCTGCCATGCTGCTCTCCGCCTTTACAAAGCAGGGAAGCGCATTGGTAGTAGGCGTAAATCTGGGCGGACTCGGTACCCTTATCGCCAGCATGGCCAGTCTGATCACCTACAAGTTCTATGCAAAGGACCGAAAGAAAGGGGAAGGATACCTGATCAAATTCACCATCATCAACCTCCTCTTCCTGGCAGTGCTGTACGGACTGCATCTGATACTGAAATAGGCAGCCAATAGACCTCACGGCTGTATCTGATACCGGATTCATACGCTTTCCTGCTTTGCCCGTCAGTGCGGCATACTGCAGGAAATGCTCACCGATTGCAACCCATACGGAAAGGAAATGCTCATGCAGATCGACATTTTATGCGTCGGAAAAATAAAGGAAAAATTCTTCCGGGATGCCCTGGAGGAATATAAAAAGCGCCTCAGCCGCTACTGCAGGCTCTGCGAGATCGAGGTGGCGGACGAAAAGACTCCGGACAATGCCAGTGATACGGAAGTCCGTCAGATCAAAGAAAAAGAAGGCGAACGCCTTCTTTCCAAAATGTCCGAGGATTCGGTTGTGATCGCGCTGGCCATAGACGGTAAAGGATATTCCAGCGAAGCCTTCGCCGGGGAACTGGAACGGCTGGCCGTCGGCGGCACAAGCCATATCCAGTTCGTGATCGGCGGTTCTCTCGGTCTTTCCGATGCGGTTCTCTCCCGGGCAAACCGGCGGCTCAGCTTCTCTGCCATGACCTTCCCTCACCAGCTGATGCGGGTGATCCTTTTAGAGCAGATCTACCGTGCTTACCGGATCCAGAGGAATGAACCCTATCATAAATAAGAACCTTACAATTCTCAACTCACTTCTTACCGGTTCTGCTCATCCATTGCATCGTACTTGCGGCAGAGTTCCTGGGTCTCATAGCTTACATGGCAATTGTTCTCATACCAGCGGGATGCACGGTTGCCCATATCGTTCATAACACGGTTTACCTTTGACAGATCCCCATGACCTGCGAAGCTGTAGGTTACTCCGAGGAACAGGGATACGACCATGGCAACCAGTACGGCACCGTTAAAGAACATCAGAAGGATCACGAATGCCAGAACCGGCAGCCGGAACTTCTCGATCCCATGGGATGATACAACCAGATCTGTCTCCACACTCTTACGGAACAGAGTTTTGATCAGGCTCCAGAAGCTCTCACCAACGGTCGGTGCTGCATTTCCCTGCCCTGCATTTGAATATCCGTTGTAACGGCAGCCTGCACAGGGTCCGTAGGTATTGTTGTAGTAATTGTTGTTATAGGAAGCCTCTGCTGCCGCACGGGCTGCAGCCGCTGCTTTCTTGCGCTTCTCGATCAGATCATATGCATCCGCCAGCTTTCCGTTGCAGGCCCGAAGCGCATCTCTTGCCTCTTCGAAGCTCACATTTGCACGCTCTTTTAACATTTCAGCCTTTTCGAATTCACTCATCTTTTTATCCTCCAGTTCATATCTCTGATCTTTATCGTTCCCGGGATGTCCTCCCTACAGTTTGAATCCTATCAGATCAAAATGAATGAATCTTTTGGCAAAGATTAACGTTTGATTAATTTTGAAAATTCATTTTTTTTTTCAGAATCTTTTCAGTTTCTCCTCCTACAATCACGATAAAAGGAGGTGCTTCCCATGGCAGAAACCACAATTCTGATCCCGGCGTATCAGCCGAATAAACATATGGTAGATCTGGTAAAGGAACTTGCCGGACTCGGTATGTCCCACATTCTGATCGTGGATGACGGAAGCGATGAGTCCACGCACGCTTACTTCTTCCAGGCGGAAATGTACGGCGCCACCATTCTGCACCATGACCGGAATCTGGGAAAGGGCGCAGCCATAAAGACAGGGATCCGGGCCGCAAAAGCCATGTATCCCTCCGATCCGGGTGTGGTTACCGCCGATGCGGACGGACAGCATCTTCCTTCCGATATTCAGCGTATCGCCCTGGCCATCGAACACCATCCGGACCATCTGATCCTGGGTGTCCGCCGGTTTTCGGGTGAGGAGGTTCCATGGAAGAGCCGCTATGGCAACCGCATCACTGCAGCTTTCTTCCGGCTCTCCACGGGGATGAAGGTTTCGGATACACAGACCGGTCTTCGGGGAATCCCGAGATCACTCTATGATCTGGCACTTTCCACCGAGGGTGACCGATATGAATATGAAATGCATTTTCTGGAAGATGCGGTGAAAGCCGCCCCGTTGTTCCAGCTTTCGATCAGCACAGTCTACGAAGACAACAATAGGGGATCACATTTCCGTCCGGTCAGGGATTCCATCCGGGTCTACAGCCGGCCGTTGCGCTTCGTGACCAGCTCTCTTTCCTGCTCGGTCCTGGACCTTCTGCTCTTCTGGATCCTGCTTCAGTTTCTCCCTCCGGAGTCTGCAGCTGCCATTACCGTAGCAACCGTGGTTGCCCGGATTGCATCCAGTGTCCTGAATTTTACACTGAATCAGTTCTGGTGCTTTAAGAGCAGAGAAAAAGTCGCGCGAAGCAGCATCCGGTACATAATTCTTATGTTGATACAAATGAGCATGTCCGCCGGACTCGTCACTCTGCTCACCACAATCCTCCCGGCAGCAGTGGCTGCAAAGATCATTGTAGATGTCATTCTCTCCGTTTTCAGTTATTACGTGCAAAAGCACTGGGTCTTCAAAAGAAAGGAAACAAGCCATGGATCAATCCACCAGACAGCCGGAGCAGCCATATAAAAAGAAAAAGATCCGTCACACCTGGGCCTGGGTTTACGGCATCCTGCTGACAGCCTATACCGTATTTACCATGCTGGAAGTCTTCGTGATCCCCCACGATACCGTAAAGGTCGAGCAAAGCGCCATGGCGGAAGTATACCGGACCTCCTCCGAATACGCGGATACGGATATCCAGGTAAAGGAAATGTCCGGCAAGATCCGGTCCACCGAATCCCCTGCAGTCTCAGGAACCGCCGCAGGATCCGGAACAGCCGCCGGGGAGACGGATTCCGAAGGAACAGGCACCGGGAATACCGCCGTTACGGAACCCACCATCACCGCAACCGAAAACGGATACATTTATCAGGACGAAAATATCACCATCCAGTTGACACAGCGCTATGTGTATAGCACCATGGTCTATGTCGCCGATATTCAGCTAAGCTCCGTAGCATCCCTGAGATCCGGGCTGGCGAATGACAGCTTCGGACGGAATGTTAAGGAGAAGACCTCCGATATCGCAGAGCGTGTCGGTGCGATCCTGGCGATCAACGGCGATTACTACGGCTTCCGGGACTCCGGGTACGTGATCCGGAACGGCATACTGTACCGCAGCACCATGTCAGACGAATCCTCGGAGGATCTGGTCATCTATGAGGACGGATCCCTGGAGATCATCCGCGAAGGAGACGTCACCGCAGAAGAGCTTCTTGAACGTGGAGCCCTGCAGGTGTACTCCTTCGGTCCGGGGCTTGTGAAGGACGGTGAGATCACCGTCACCGAATCCTCGGAGGTCGGTCATTCCATGACCAGCAATCCGCGGACGGCCATCGGCTGTATCTCCCCGCTGCATTACGTCATGGTGGTATCCGACGGCAGAACATCGGAAAGTGCCGGCCTCAGTCTCCTGCAGCTGGCAAGCATCCTGCAGGATCTGGGCTGTACGGATGCCTACAATCTGGACGGAGGCGGATCCACCACCATGTTCTTCAACGGTGAAGTCATCAATAATCCCACAACCAACGGAAAGAAGGAATCGGAAAGGAGCGTGAGTGATATTGTATACATCGGATACTAAGGAAATGCAACCTTCCCTGAACCTGCGGCGCGGTCTGATCATTTATCTTTGCATCAGCATCTTCTGCCTTGTGGTATTTCTGATCTATGACCGCTTCTCCCACAATGTGCGTTCGCCCTTTATGACCTTCCTCTTCCTGTGGCCGCTGCTTTTGGGGGTTTTCCCGGCTCTCTGGCTCTTTCTGGACCATGCCCTTCCGAAGCCCGACCGGCTCACGTTAAATCTGTACAATTCGAGCGTGGCAGCACTCACGGTCAGCAGTATGATGCGGGGTGTCTTCGAGATTGCAGGCACTTCCTCCGTGTTTCAGACGGGACTTATGATCTTCGGCGCAGCCCTCTGGTTCGCCGGGATCCTCTGTTATATCATCCGGTACCGGCGGGATCATAACCATATCAGGTCTCTCTCCCGGGACCTGGTGCAGGATTCGGATCAGCTTTAGCTGACATTATTCCGATCCGGGCCGTAGTTCTGAACATAAATTTCAAGTTATTTTAAGGTTCTTTGATTATTCTTTTTTGCATGAAGACAGACATCCTGAAAGGAGTTTCCCATGAACAGGAAAAGAACCCTCACACTACTTCTGGCCGGCGCACTGACACTTGCAGCTGCCGGCTGCGGAAAGACCGAAGATACGGATACCACGGAGTCTGCATCCGGTACCGGCAGTGTCACAACGGAGCCGGTCTCTGCAACGAGTGAGAAGAAAGAGGACAAAAAAGAGGCGAAAGCCGCGATCACCGACAGCTCTTATGCAGATAAGATATTCGACACCTCCTATGTGCATGAGATCAACATCGAGATCTCCGAGGAGGACTGGGCGGATCTGAAAGCCAATCCAACCGCCAAAACAAAGTATAAAACAAATGTCACCATCGACGGCGAGACCCTGAACGAGGTATCCTTCGCAACCAAAGGGAATACCAGTCTCTCCTCCGTTGCTTCAGACCCGGATTCGGACCGGTATTCCTTCAAGCTGAACTTCGGCAAGTACGTAGATGATCAGACCTACTACGGCATGCAGAAGCTGAACCTGAACAACCTTTACGCCGATGCCACCTACATGAAGGACTACCTCTCCTATCAGATCTTCCGGGCGGCAGGTGCAGATGCGTCTCTCGCCAGTTACGTACACCTTTCGGTCAACGGCGAATCCTTCGGACTTTATCTGGCCGTGGAGGAGGTAGATGAAAGCTTCCTGGCCAGAAATACCGACGGGGAAGGCGATCTCTACAAGCCGGAATCGGAAGCCCTGAACAACATGGGTAAAATGGGTAACGGGCAGATGCCCGAAGGCATGACTCCTCCTGACGGGGCGAACTTCCCCGGAAACGGTGAGATGCCCGAAGGAATGACTCCTCCCGACAGGGCGAACTTCCCGCAGAATGGGCAGATGCCCGAAGGCATGACTCCTCCTGACGGGGCGAACTTCCCCGGAAACGGTGAGATGCCCGAAGGTATGACCCCTCCCGACGGAGCGAACTTCCCCCAGAACGGACAAATGCCGGAAACAGACCAGTCATCCTCCGATGATACAGACACCACCGAACAGAAAGATCAGAAGGATTCCAAAGGCCGCGGCGGAAAAGGCGGTTTCGGCGGACAGGGTGGTTTCGGCGGCTTCGGAAATTCCAACAGCGGAGCATCCCTTGTATACACAGACGATAAGATCGACAGTTATTCCGACATTTTCGAGAATGCGGAAACCGATGCAACCGAAGAGGACGAGAAGCGCGTGATCAGCGCCCTGAAGCAGCTGTCGGAAGGAACCGACCCTGAAAGCTGCCTGGACACGGATTCCGTGATCCGCTACTTCGCAGCCCATAATTTTGTCATTAACTATGACAGTTACACCGGAACGATGCTCCATAATTACTATCTCTATGAAAATGACGGTAAGCTGTCCATGATCCCCTGGGATTATAACCTTGCCTTCGGCGGTTTCGGCGGCGGAGGCGGCGACAGGATGCCCACAGCCGGAAATAATGAAAACAAAGAAAACGGTGATACGGCAGCCACGCCCGATCCGGAAGCCGGCAGCATGCCGGGTGGCGATGATGCAACTTCCCTGATCAACACGGGCATCGACACTCCGCTCTCCGGTTCCACCACCGACTCCCGTCCCATGTGGGCTTGGATTGCCAACAACGAGGAATACCTGCAGAAATATCACGAAGTTTATGATGAACTTCTGAAGAACTATTTCGAGAACGGAGCCTGTGCGGCAGAGATCGACCGGGTCTATAATATGATCAAACCCTATGTGGAGAAGGATGCATCCGCATTTTATACCGCAGATGAGTTTACAAAGGCATACGAAACCCTGAAGTCCTTCTGCAGTCTTCGGAGCGAAAGCATCCGGAAGCAGCTGGACGGCACCCTCTCCGCCTCCACCACGGATCAGAAATCCGAAGATCAGCTGGACGGCAGTGGCCTGAATGTAAAGGACATGGGCAGCCAGGGCGGTGGTAAGGACGGTATGGGCGGTATGAATTTCGGCCCCGGCGGAAATGGCGGAAAGAATAAAGACAGTAAGGATAAAACCACCGAAGCCGCAACCGAACCCTGATGAAGGATAACCCTCCGACTGCTTCTTCTCACGTTATCCTTCATCCCGGATCCCCGGGTGTAAACAGGCGGGTAAGGAAACCCGCAGCATATAAAAGCAGGAAGGTACAAATGTTGTATTACACATTTGCACCTTCCTGTTTTACTTTGTTCCGGGGACAGATGATCCGGCGGCCCGAAGCACATAGACCCCTACGGAACGTTTTTCCCTTTCATGAGGTTTTACAGTTTTAATTCATAGCAGTAAAATGACTGCTCATACATTTCACACTCGCCCAGTTTCCGGAAACCGAAAACCGCGTAGGACCGAAGGGCCTTTTCGTTCAGACGGTTCACGATGCCGTGGAAGCTCCTGTATCCCCGCTCCTTCAGGCGGTCCAGTCCGAACTGCACCATCTGCCGGGCGATCCCCTGATTCTGGAAATCCGGGTGTACGGCCACACGGGCGATCTCTCCGCCGGGCTGCAGCTCGGGCGTCCAACAGGGAAGCGCATCCACCTGGGGATCCTCCTCCAGCGAAACCGCAGCTATGATCCGTCCTTCCTCCCGCATGACGAACAATGCGTCACGGGAGAGATCGAAGGTGATCTCCTCATCCGACGGATAATGCTCGGTCCACGGACAGAACTCCCGTCCGATCTGGGCACGGTACAGGGCCAGGATTTCAGCACGGTCCTCCTCACGGGCCAAATCTATTCTTCTTTGATCCAATGTCTCTTCTTCTCCGTAATTCATAGTCCGGGAATGCATTTTCCGATCACCGAAAAGCTTCCCTCATGGCATCTGTCCGGATCCCGACTCCGGTGCAACGCCTATTTGTCCAGTATTTCCGCTGCTTCCTGCATCAGCTCCGGAATCGGCAGATGCTGCGGACATACACGTTCGCACTGGCCGCAGTTGATACAATCGGAAGCCTTACCGCTCCGGCTGACCAACCCGGAATAAAAGTTCTTGGAACGCCAGTCATCCGGATATCTTCTGAGGGTATTGATCGTACGGAACACATCCGGAATGATGATCTTCATCGGGCAGCCGTCCACACAGTACTTGCAGGCGGTACAACCGATCTGCGGTACACTGAGCAGTTCCGCGGCCACCTCCTCGATGATGGTCTTCTCGTCCTCCGCCAGAGGCTCAAAATCCGTAAATGTGCCGATATTATCATTCATCTGGTCCTCGGTGGACATACCGGACAGGATCGTCATGACTCCCGGAAGGGAACCCACGAAACGAAGGGCCCAGGACGCAACCGATTTCTCCGGCTGTCTTGCCTTGAACTTTGCCTCCGTCTCCGGCGGCATATTTGCAAGCATACCGCCACGTACCGGCTCCATGATGATAATGGGGATCCCCCTCTCCGCCAGGATCTCGTACAGTTCTCCGGAACGAACCACCGGATTCGTCAGATCCAGATAATTCAGCTGGATCTGAACGAACTCCACCTCCGGATGCTGATCCACGATCTCCCGGAGAAGCTCCGGACTTCCGTGGAAAGAGAAACCGAAATGTTTGATCTTTCCTTCCGCCTTCCGCTGCATGCACCAGTCAAAGCAGTCATACTTTACATAGGTGTCATAGTTACCTCCATCCTCGATGGAATGCAGCAGATAGAAATCAAAATAATCAACCCCTGCGCGCTCCAGCTGCTCGTTGAAGATCCGCTCCACATCCTCTGCCTTATGGATCTCCCACGCAGGAAGTTTTGTCGCGATCATAAAGCTGTCTCTCGGATAACGCTTTACAAGTGCCTCTCTTGCAGCAACCTCCGACTTCCCGCCATGATATACGTAAGCAGTATCGAAGTAGTTCATCCCCGCTTTCATATAACGGTCAACCATATCACAAACCCGCTCATGCTCGATCACGCCGTTCTTCGTCGGCAGACGCATAAGTCCAAACCCCAGCTTCGGCATCTTACCAAGATCAATGCTCATACAAAATACCTCCTAAAACTCCATGGTATATCGTCAGTACTCTCAGTCGGTGTCCGGTTGTCATACTCCAAGTATATCAAATGGTGATCAAAATGTCGCAGGTATGTTTTCTATTATTGCTATTTTACCTTGATAAAAGATGTGCCTTCTTGACTCCGACCGGAACCAGGGCCTCCGTCTCCGGATCTCCGTAGGTGGTAAGGTCTCCCAGCATCAGGGTCACTTCATTGTGCAGGTTATCCACCCTTGCTTTTTTGATATCTCCGGCAAACTCGCCGTCCACGGTCCAGGGAATCTCCTCAATGCCTTCCACCTTCACGGTCTTCGCCCGTTCATAAACGATATAATCCTCCATCGGCTTATTCGTTACAACCGCCTGCAGGATCCGCTCCAGTTCCACCGGGTTCTTCGGTTTTCTGATAAATACGCACTCGAATTCCCCGTCATGGAAGGACATATCCCGAAGTCCTACTGCACGGAATCCGCCAACGGAACGGGAGTTGGTCACCTGTCCGTAGATGAACTCTCCGGTGATGATCCGTCCGTCAAAGGATGCCTTCAGACGATAGGTCTTTACGCTGGTCAGTTCCTTTGCCGCCGACAGCATATATGCGCCGTGGCCGAGAACCGCCTTCAGCTTACGGGGCGTATCATAGGATGCCTTCGTAAAAAGTCCGAATGCCGCCACATAGATAAAATGGTGTTCTCCCAGACGTCCGATGTCCACCGGACAGGGAAGCCCGTTTACCACCTGTCTCGCTGCGATCTCCGGCTTCAGGCTGATGCAGAGACTCTTGGCATAATCGTTGGTGGATCCGCAGGGAATATAACCGAGGGGCGGTACCTTATCGGTCTTCTGCTTCAGACGCATGATGCCTGTAACCGCATTATCCAGGGATCCGTCTCCGCCGGAAATGACGATCAGATCATGCAGATCTCCCACATCATAGATATGCTGCTCCGCATCCTCTGCGGACTTGGTGGTATAAACCTCCACATGGTATCCGGCACGGGAGAACTCGTCCACGACCTCCACCATTTTCGTCTTCAGCTGATTCTTTCCTGCCTTAGGATTCACGATGAAGATCATGTTTTTTTGCGACATAGTTGTCATATCCTCTCTTTCTCAGTTTGCAGGCCGGACAGTTGCCACAGCCTTCGCCTATAATGCCGTTATAACATGTGAGGGTCATATCCCGCACCAGTTCAAACCCGCCCAGTTCATCCGCCAGGGCCCAGGTCTCTTCCTTATCGATCCACATCAGCGGTGTGATGATGTCGAATTCGTATTCCATGGCCAGATTCAGCGTGGTGTTCAGGGACTTGATGAAAATGTCCCTGCAATCCGGATAACCGGAGAAATCACTCTGGGAAACGCCGGTCAGAATATCCGTGATCCCATGGGTCTTCGCATAAATGGCCGCATAGGTAAGGAACAGCAGATTTCGTCCTTCCACAAAGGAATTCGGGGTTCCTTCCTCCGGTGCATCCGTATCCACCGGAATATCCTCGCGGGTCAGTGAATTCGGTGCCAATCGGTTCAGCTCCGAAAGATCCAGGATCGTATGCTTCACCTCAAGCCTTTTTGCGATGGCTGCCGCGCATTCCAGTTCCTTCTTATGTCTCTGGCCATAATCAAAGGATATGGCCTCCGCTTCCTTGTAGTGATTCAGCGCATAGAGAAGACAGGTTGTCGAATCCTGTCCGCCGCTGAAAACCACCAGGGCTTTTTCTTTGTTCTTCATCTTCTTTTCTCCCATATTCATATAATACTTCGATATGAGATCCTCCGCACCTTGTGCTCGGGATGACGTTCTTAACGCAGCGCGAGAATCTGCTCCTTCAGGCTGTGATCCGTCTCAAAGGCACCCCGTACGGTCAGCGTTACCGTCTCAGAGGTCATGTTCTTGATTCCCCTTGCCGTCATGCAGCTGTGGTTTCCGGAAATAAGAACCGCCACATCCTCGGTTCCCGCGATCTTCCCGATGATCTCGGCAATATCGGCACCGATCCGCTCCTGCAGCTGCAGGCGCTTGCAGACCATGTCCGCCACCCGGGCGATCTTGCTGATCCCGATGACTCGGTCCGTCGGAACATACGCAACGGAAATCTTCATATCGTACATCAGCGCCATATGGTGCTCGCAGTAACTGAAGGCACTGATGTCACGCACAAGAACGATGTCCTTCTTCGTTCCCTCCGTGATGGGGAAGGTCTTGTTGAACATCGCCGCGATATCATCATTGCTATACTGAATTCCCTCAAAGACCTCCTGATACATCCGTGCCACACGGTCCGGCGTCTCCGCCAGGCCCGGACGGTCCGGATCTTCACCGATTGCTTCCAGGATTCCTCTTACATGCTCCCTGATCTTTTCCAGATCCATACTCATCGCCTGTTTCTCCTTTTTAATTCCCTCATTCTGAATTATCCCGTCACTTCATCCTCGTGCCGGGATCCTCCTGTTTTGTATGGTAAATGCATTCCCTGCCCGCCCGGCAGCGCCGGATCCATGCCGGAGCCGGGGGCTTCGCACCGGGGATCGCATATCATCATACACCCTTCTTCCCGGGATCCCAAATGAATTTATGCAGTTGCAGCTGCAGACGCACATCATTCATCCTGTGTTCCTTCATATAGTCCACGATCTCAAGCGGACGGATCCTTCCGAATACAGGACTTATGTAAACCGCAACATGATTCTTCCGGATTGCGTCACCGATCAGATTCCTTTCCCCGAGTTTTTCTCTCACCCAGTCCAGATCCTTCCGGTCACTGACAACACATTTCACGGTATCCTGCGGCCGGAGCAGTTCATAATTCTCCCAGCACATATGCTCTGCCATGCCGCTGCCGGGGCATTTCAGATCCATGGTGTAGCTGATATTTCCGGGGATATCGATCAACGGCTTCAGCGGCACTGCTCCGTTGGTCTCCACTTCGATCCGGAGTGTCCCGTCCTCTCCCAGTTCCCGGAGCAGTTCTTCGATTCCGGGAGCCAGAAGCGGTTCTCCTCCGGTAAGTGTCGCATTTTTAATCCCACAATCCCGTACCCATGTATGCAGTTCTTCCGCGGAAAGCAGTTCGGACTCCACCCCCGGCTCACAGGACCAGCGGGTGTCGCAGTAGTTGCATCGGAGGTTGCAGCCGGCTAACCGGATAAAGCAGCTTAGTTCTCCGGCCCTTCGGGCTTCTCCGTTGATACTGACGAACCGTTCCGTCACATGAAACTGACTCAAGTTATCTTCTCCTTTTCAATATCCTTCGCCCCTTCGGGGTTCAGGATATTGCTTCTCTTACTCCACGTACTTCTCTTACTCCTCATACGTTGCACAGTTGTTCGGTGTTTCATACACCCGGACGGCACAGACCGGACAACCGGCCTCCTTCATGTAATCAAAGAAATACTTTGCCAGATTCTCGGCCGTCGGCCGGAACGGAAATTCCAGAATCCGGAAGTTTTCTTCCTTCAGCGCCGCAAGCGTCGTCTCCCGCAGACTTCCTTCTTCGATCAGAAGGCAGTGATCCAGACGTTTCGTCTCCGCACGGAGCACATCCTTCACATCCGAAAAGTCCAGCACCATTCCACGGCACTGGCCCGCTTCCTGCAGATCCTCTTTGCCAAGTTCTGCCTCTACGGTCCAACGATGGCCGTGGAGATTTGAGCATTTTCCGTCATATCCCTTCAGAAAATGCGCACTGTCGAAGCATCCTTTCACCTGAATTTTATACATATAATTCCTTCTTTCATAAAAAAAGCGGGTGACACAGAGCCACCCGCCAAAGAATTCACGATTCTTTCGCAACGGCCCCGGTTTTGATAAAGCTGGAAGGTACCAATGAACAGCCGATAAAGTTATTATTCGTGACCGTCCCGTAATTCATGATCGAACCGTGCTTGCACAGGTGAGATCAATGAATTACGGGACAGCCTTGCGAAGCAAGGACGCAACGTGCGCCGTGATCATAAGCACCGCAGGTGCGACTGACGCACGTAGTGCGGCAGGATCGCGGCCGCCGTTTGCGGGGCACGAATATATATCCTCATGATCGAACCGTGCTTGCACGAGTGAGATCAATGAATTACGGGATTAGATCCCCAGGAATCCTTTTACTACCGATTCCATCTCTTCCTTCTCGCACACGGTCTTATGCAGTACCGGTGCGCTGCGGATGTCCTCGATGGCCTGCGGAACCTTAACGCCGGACAGTTCCTCCAGCTTATCCACCAGCTCGAAATCTTCCTTGCTGTCGTAGGCCGGATCTATCGCAGTCATCACGCTTCTCGTAAACTTGTAGGGACTTGCCGTGGATGCGATCACGGTCGGAGTTGTGTCTCCGGTCTCTGTCTTGTACATGTCATAGACCGCCGCTGCCACTGCCGTATGTGTATCGATGATATATCCGTCTTCCTCATAGATCTTCCGGATGGTGGCATCCACGGTATCCATATCCGCATAATTTCCGTAGAACTGCTCCAGAGCCTTCTTCATATCATCCGTGATGGTGTACTTTCCGGTCTCGGAAAGTTCCTTCATCAGGACTGCATTCTTCTCTGCATCATTTCCGGCGATCCGATAGATCAGACGCTCCAGATTGCTGGAGATCAGGATATCCATGGACGGAGAAGAAGTCAGAATGAACTCCCGGTTCCGGTCATAGACACCGGTGGTGAAGAAGTCATACAGAACCTTATTGTCATTGGATGCACAGATAAATTTATTTACCGGAAGTCCCATCAGGGATGCATAGTATGCTGCCAGGATATTTCCGAAATTACCTGTCGGAACGACGATATTGATCTTGTCGCCGACTTTGATTTCTCCGCTCTGAACCAGCTGTGCGTATGCATAGTAGTAATAAACCATCTGCGGCACGAGACGGCCGATATTGATAGAATTGGCAGAGGAGAACCGGAAGCCGTTCTCTGCCAGATATGCACCCAGTTCCGGATCGCTGAACATTTTCTTTACGCCGGTCTGTGCATCATCGAAATTGCCGGTGATGCCTGCCACGAAGGTATTCTTTCCACGCTCGGTCACCATCTGCTTCTCCTGGATCGGGCTCACGCCGGACTTCGGATAGAATACGGCAATCCTGGTTCCCGGAACATCCGCAAAACCTGCCAGCGCAGCCTTTCCGGTATCTCCGGAGGTTGCGGTGAGGATCACGATCTCCTGATCGGAATTGTTCTTCTTTGCAGCCGTGGTCATAAGATACGGCAGGATAGACAGAGCCATATCCTTAAATGCGATGGTCTTTCCGTGGAAAAGCTCCAGGAAATGCGTCCCGTGATGAGATACCAGCGGTGCGATCCTTTCGTCATCGAACTTGCTGTCGTAAGCACCGTTGATGCAGTACCAAAGTTCCTCTTCCGTATAGTCTGTCAGCATACGGCTCAGCACTTCATATGCGATCCCCCGGTAATCCTTCTTTGTCAGTTCTTCCAAAGGAAGATCCATCACCGGGATCTCGTCCGGTACGAAAAGTCCGCCCTGCTCCGCAAGACCCATCAGGATAGCCTGGGATGCGGTTACTGCCTCATTTTTATTTCTGGTGCTTCTGTATAAAAAACTCATGTAAGTATTCTCCTCTGTAAATGCTTTTGTTTATGTATTTTCAGGTTACCGTGCCGGCTGCCGGAAGACCGGATCAGCGTTTACGGAACCAGGTATACATCCATATACCGGACACCGAAGTCACAGGCTTCCTGATGGGAGTTAAAGTAGATATCGATCCGGTTTCCGTGGATACCGCCACCGCGATCCTCCACTGTATAAAGCTGTCCGCCTACCAGCAGCTTGGTACCGAACTTGAATTCCTTCGGCGCTGCGATGGTGTGATTGGCCTGAACCATGGCACCGCTGGCAGTGATACCGTCTGACTTCTCACAGCACTGCACACATGCACAGTAAGCCGTGATCTTCCAGTTCCCGAGGTACTCCGCGCCGACCTCTTCCGGATTCAGATATATGGGAGTCGCGATGGTTCCCGCATAATAATCCACATTACCCTCAGCCAGATTTACGGGTGTCACCACATTCGGATCCTCCGTGGTCAGTTCGTTGTCCGGAGTCACGGTATGAAGCTTATATTTCTGACGCTGTTCCAGCAGATCATTCACATAGTTCCTGTCGATCTTCTTGATATTGTCCAACGCCTTGTCGCGGATCACTTCCCCGGAATTTGCGTTTATCATCTCCGGATCTTCCGTCGGGGACACCTCCGGTTCCGCTTCCGTTGCCTGCTCCGGATGGAGTGTCTCATAACTGATAGCCGAGAAACCCGCTTCGTAGGTGGGAGCGTCATACAGTTCACCCACCGCCACGATCCTTCCGTAGGATGTGTTCCTGTTCATATAATTGGAAATGAGGGTTGTTCCGACTGCCACCACCAGTGCCGTGATCACGCTGCCGAAGGCAAAGATCTTCAGTTTTTCCCTGGCTGATTTCTTCTCATAACCGTAGTCATCATAATCATCATATTCGTCGATCATACGCTCCTCCTTTCTCCGATTGGCAGTTTCTCAGCCAACATTATATGCCATCCGTGATATCCGGTCAAGAAAGACTTATGCCCCGCAGTTAACTCCTGCGGGGCACGTGCCTTATCGCTTATTCTTTTAAATATCCCTTAGCATCAAAGGTATAGCTTTTCCCGTCTATCCGAAGGGTCTCATTCTTTGCGTACCAGCCTGAGGTATCACCGAACCACCAGCCCTTGGAAGACTTCTTCCAGGAGCCCTTGTACGGCCAGGTGCAGGTGCCGTCCGGGTTCAGATACCAGCCGACATTGTAGATCTCCAGTCCTTCCGTGTTGTCCGTCACTTTGATATCCATGATGGAATCTCCCACCAGAGGACGCGGGATCACAGCGTCAAATGACTTCAGCACCTTCGGAAGACCGCCCTCGTCCGTCACCCTGAACTGATACTCCACATGCCACATATTTTTCCCGAGGATAAGCTTTGGCGTCTTTGCCTGAAGCTCCCCGTTCACATAGATCTTGGTCTGGTCCGTTACTTTTACGGAGGTTGAAGGATAAATACTCAGTGCAGCCTTGTAGAGCTCTCCTGTCCTGAATGTTTCCGTGAATTGAGTCCACTTGGCCAGACCTGCATCCCACTTGTACCATGCACTGGCCGGCACACCCGCACCTCCGCTGGGAACCGTTGAGCCCGTATACATCGTGTGGGGTTTGGATTCCCCGGTATCCCCATCCTTCGGCAGAGGAAGCGTAATCCGAAATTCCTCCAGCTTCGGCTTCTGGATCATGGGAAGATCATGTCCGTATTCCACAATGGAATTACAAATGTTACACCAGGTATCACCGGAGTAACCCTTCTCGGTCTCAGTGGCTGCCTTCTGGTTTACCAGCTTTGTACTCGCATGATACGCCGGGATCGGTCGTCTTTCCTTCCTCCACCAGCTTACCGCAATCCTTACAGATCTTATCTCCCGTATATCCCGGCTGATCACAGATCGGAGATCTCTTTCCGGACAGTCTTTTACCTCCGGAGTGATTACAGGAGGCAATCCTCGCACCACTCACAGTGGGTTCATGCCCAACAGTCAGAATCTCCCTCCTGAGAGCAGGCACCGCAGTCCGGACACATATAGCTGTCCCAGTGATAATTCCCGCAGCGCCAGCCACCTACGTTTCTTCATGAAAGCCCCCTTCCATTTCTTTTTGTACCAAATCCCTCCGGTTACTCATCTGCTGCCGGCTTACCCCTTTTGCTTCGCCGACATGTGTATGCATATAAATGCAACTGAAAAAAGCATAACATAAAAGGCATAGGCCTGACAACAGACTACGCTTAATATACGAGCCGGAAACAGGATTTTATGCCTTTTATCCAAAAATGATTATGCAATTTTACGATATGTTTTCGGGCTACCGGATGCGTTCGATCAGGGCAAGGAGCCCCTCCCGATCCGTCACCTGATTCACCTCTCTCCGGATGGATGCGGATCCCGGCAGCCCCTGGGTGTACCAGGCCACATGCTTTCGCATCTCACGAATGCCGATATATTCGCCCTTCTCCTCCAGCATCCGAAGAGTCTGTCTGGTAAGATAATCCCGCCGTTCCTCTGCCGTCGCGTGGGGAAGTATGGTTCCATCCTTAAGATACGCCTTCACCTCCCGGAAGATCCAGGGATTCCCCTGGGCTGCCCGGGCGATCATCACACTGTCACAACCGGTCTCCTCCAGCATACGGGCAGCATCCGAACCACACCGGATATCCCCGTTTCCGATCACCGGAACAGACACCGCCTGCTTCACCTCACGGATCACGGACCAGTCAGCGTCTCCCTGGTAATAATCCTCTCTGGTTCTTGCGTGTACGGCGATGGCCGCTGCCCCCGCCTGCTCCAGACGTTTCGCGATCTCCGGTGCCGTCCGCTCGCCTCTGGCAAAGCCTGCACGGATCTTTACGGTGACCGGCACCTGCAGGCGCTGTGCCATGACACGGATCACCTCCGCCGCCAGCTCCGGCTCCTTCAGCAGCGCACTTCCCTCTCCGTTGTTCACGATCTTCGGCATGGGACAGCCCATATTGATATCCACGAAGTCGAAGGCGTATGTCTCCAGCAGTTTCTCCGCCTCCCCGGCCATCAGCTCCGGTTCCCGTCCGAAGAGCTGTACTCCCACCGGCCGGTCTCCTTCCTCCGTAGCAAGAAGCGGCGGGGTGTTCTTACTTCCGTAGTAAAGCCCCTTCGCGCTGATCATTTCCGTGGTGACGATGTCCGCTCCGCACTCCCTGCAGAGAATACGAAATGGCAGGTCTGTTATGCCTGCCATTGGTCCAAGATATAATTTTCCGATGAAATTCTCTTTCTTCATGTTTTCCCGTTCTGATCCGAAGATCCTTCGCTTTGCCCAGGATGACAGGGTTATTGCTTGTCGTAGATAATCCGCAGTCCGTGGAGTGTCAGCTCCGGATTGTAGATATCGATCTCCTTCGTCGCATCGGAAATCAGCTTACCGAGTCCTCCGGTGGCAACCACCTTCAGATCCGGCAGCTTCGATTCTTCCTTCAGCTTACGAATGATATACTCGGTCTGTCCGATGTATCCGTAGTAGATACCGGCCTGCATACTGGACACAGTGTCCCGTCCCAGAATGGTGTGCACCTTCCGGATCTCAACCTCCGGCAGCTTTGCGGTGCCGGTCCAGAGGGCATTTGCAGCCAGACGGATACCGGGCGAGGTAACCCCTGCATAAAATGTCCCGTCCTCCAGCACCAGGTCATGGGTGGTCGCAGTTCCGAAATCAACAACGATCACCGGTCCGCCGTACATTTCATAGGCAGCCACGGCATCTACAAGTCTGTCGGCACCCAGTTCCTTCGGATTCGGAATGGAGATCTTGATCCCCGTCCGGATCCCCGGCGCGATGATGAGCGGCTGTACATCAAAATATTTGATGATACCGCTGACCAGAGAGTGCATGATGTCCGGCACAACCGAGGAGATCACGCAATCCGTGATATCTTTCATCTGAAAGCCGTTCAGGGACAGCCACTCGCCCAGGAACACACCGTACTCATCCGAAGTACGGGAGGTCTGGGTGATCATACGGAACTGCTTCACCAGCTCCTTGCCTTCGAAAAGGCCCACCGTGATATTCGTATTTCCTACATCGATCGCAAATAACATAATCTTCTCCTGTCCGTCTTATAGTTCAGAATTCCATCACCGGATCATTCATTCAGGAAGAATGCCGCATAGTACTGTTCCATCTGCTCAAAGAGTTCCCGTTTCTCGGACCGCATCCGCTTTACCAGAAGATGTGCTCCGATCTCGTCATACAGGATATCTCCTTCATCCGCTTCCGTGGTGATGGTCAGGTTCCCCTTCTCATCAAAGATCAGAAGGATCACGCCCCCCACATCTTCCGTAAAGAACACGCAGGTGATCTTCAGTTCCTGCTTCACCAGCTCCGGAAGTCCTTCAAAATCCGGATTCAGATAGAATTTCTGCGTGTACTTCGACGCACTGCAAAGTACGACAAGGTCCTGATACATAGTAATCCCTTCCTGATTCGTGTTGTCCTGGCGCTGCTCCCGGCATTCCGAGTGCTGCTCCTGTCATTCCGAGTGCGAAGCACGAAGAATCCCCGTACTTCCGCTTACAGGATCCTTCGCCCTGCGGGCTCAGGATGACACGCAATTTGTCATTCCGCGGCGTAACCGAAGTATCTCCGTGTTTCCGCTTACAGGATCCTTCGCCCTGCGGCTCAGGATGACAACTCAGGCCTGCATGGCCGCGATCACGTCATTCATATCGTATAGTCCCGGCTCACGGCCTGCCAGATACTTGGCAGCGCTGATGGCTCCGTTTCCAAAGATGCTCCGGGAATATGCAATATGACGAAGCTCGATCACCTCATCCGGCCCCGCAAAGATGATCTCATGGGTTCCCGGAATGGTCCCGCCGCGAACGGCGGAAATGCCCAGCTCCTTCTTGTCTCTCTTCGCGCGTCTCTGGCTGCGGTCGTAGATATATTCGTACTTTCCGCCTGCCGCTTCATTGATGGCATCTGCCAGCATGATCGCGGTTCCGCTGGGTGCATCCAGCTTCTGATTATGATGACGCTCCACGATCTCGATGTCGAAGCCCGCATCACCGAACACCCTGGTTGCATCCTTCAGAAGACTCGTCAGGGTGTTGATGCCGAGGCTCATATTTCCGGATTTTAAGATCGGAATCTGCTGAGACTTCTTTCTTACATTTGCCAGCTGATCCTCGGAAAGGCCTGTGGTGCAGAGAACCACCGGAAGGTTCCTTTCCGCTGCTGTCTCCAGCAGCTGATCTACAATCTTTGCGTTGGAAAAATCGATGATCACATCCGCCTCTTCCTTCACATCCGAAAGGCTTGTATAGATCGGGTAGGTGGCATCGCCGGGCGCGATATCCACGCCTGCTACGATCTCCGCATCCGGATCCGCAGCTACCAGTCCGGTGATCACCTTACCCATACGGCCGTTTGCGCCGTGCATGATGATTCTTGTCATATTTTGTTCCTCTCTTTCAGGATCCCTCGCCTACGGCTCAGGATGACAGACTTATGCCAGACATCCGTATTCGGTCATTGCCTTCTTCAGTCGCTCCACATTCTTCGGCTCCATCTCAGTCAGCGGCATACGTACATATCCGCTAGCCAGACCCATCAGTTCAACAGCCTTCTTTACCGGGATCGGATTTACCTCACAGAACAGTGCATGGCAGAGCTCCAAAGCCTTCAGCTGCAACTTGCGGGCCTCCTCGATATTGCCCTCCAGGAAGCTGTGTACCAGACGGGAGGTATCCTCCGGAATGATATTTGCGGTTACGGAGATAACGCCGATTCCGCCGAGAGAAAGAAGCGGAAGGATCTGATCATCATTTCCGGAATAAATGTCGATGCATCCGTCTGCCATGGAAGCAAGGTCAGCGATCTGGGAGATATTGCCGGACGCTTCCTTGATGGCTACGATATTGTCTACGTTCTTAGCAAGTTCCACAGCAGTTGCCGGCTGGATGTTGCATCCGGTGCGGCTCGGTACATTGTACATGATGATCGGAGTGGAAACTGCCTCTGCGATCTCTGTATAATGCTTGATAAGTCCCTGCTGGGTTGCCTTATTGTAGTACGGTGTTACGATAAGAAGTCCGTCAACGCCGCTCTGCTCTGCCTCCTTGGACAGCTTTACTGCGGTGTAGGTTGCGTTGGAACCGGTACCTGCGATAACCGGAATCCGGCCGTTTACCTGCTCTGCAACTACTGCGATGCACTCGGAATGTTCTTCCTCTGTCAGTGTGGAAGCTTCACCGGACGTACCGCATACGATGATGGCGTCTGTGCCATGCTCGCAGTGCCAGTCGCAAAGCTTTCTCAGCTGTTCGTAATCCACCTCCAGATTCTCCTTGAACGGTGTAACAAGTGCAACTCCTGATCCCTTGAAAATAGCCATAATAAGCTCCTCCTAAAAAAATATTTCGGGACAGTGAGCACTATCCCGAAATAAACTCCAAAATAATATAACAGGGTTTAATCCGAAGTAGCACTCCACCGGATTCTTTTAAAATCCCGTTCTCCGGTGACAGTCCTGCAGCTATTCACTACAGGCCCAGCAGATCCGTTCTGACTGTGCAGATCCACTTCGGCGGCGTTCCCTTTTGCATCTCCTCTCCGGCTGTCAGCGCCTCCGGGATGCGACTCATGACTGCCGCGCCTCTACTTAACGGTTGCATTATAGCATCCAACCTTACCTGTGTCAATGAATTCTTATCACTGAACAGGGGCGGGATTTAATATTGCCACTGAAGGCAGACTTACGGATTCAGACACACTCCTGATGCGTTAAAACTATAGGTCTTGCCTCCGATCTTCTTCTCACCGGTAACCATGACTCCGCTTCCGTCGAAATAGTACCATTTCTTCCCAAGATATAACCATCCGGTAGTCATTACACCACCTTTGAAGAAATACCATTTCTTACCGATCTGTTGCCAGCCCGTCTTCATGATGCCGTCTGTACCGAAATGATACCATTTTCCGCTGAGTTGCTGCCAGTTTGTTAACATCACACCACTCTTAAAGTAATACCAGTTTCCACTGATCTGCTGCCAGCCCGTCTTCATAATACCGTCTTTGCCGAAATAATACCATTTCTTGCTGAGCTGCTTCCAGCCTGTAGCCATCACGCCCTTCGCATCAAAGAAATACCACTTACCGCCAATCTGCTTCCAGCCAGTTCTCATGATGCCGTCTTTGCCGAAATAATACCATTTCTTGCTGAGCTGCTTCCAGCCTGTAGCCATCACGCCCTTCGCATCAAAGAAATACCACTTACCGCCAATCTGCTTCCAGCCCGTCATATACTTACCATCAAGGCCGAGATAATACCACTTCTTATCCTTTTGTTCCCATCCGGAGATCACGAAGCTGCCGGTAAGTTCCCCGTCATAGTCTCCTGCCCCTGTTACCGTTACTGTCGCGATTCCGACATTTACATTGTTTGTATAGGAAACCGTAAAGTCTGTCCCTTTTTTCAGAACCGTATCCCCGCAGGTCACCGTTACCTCCGGCTCGATCTTCTTTCCGGTATGGGTCTGTCCGGCAATTGCCGCAATTTGGGCGTCCTTAATGGAAGTCTTTGCTGCTGCAGCCTCAAAGGTCTTCCCACTGCTGTCCTTCGTCATCTCAAAGGAAACTGCATTGCTTTCCTCCGATTCTACCCACAGAAGTTTTTCCTCTCCTTCAAACGCTATGGTGAAACATCCCGTCGCATAGATCTGAATCTCATCGCCTTCCTTTGCGCCGTTCACATAGGACCAGCCGTCGCTGCCCGTCGTCCATTCCTGCGTGTCTTCCTCACCGAGGGTTGGTACCGCAAAGTCATAAGTGAAATGATTCTCTGACGTAGATGGTGTCCACATATATCCGCCGTAGGATTCATCCTCCGGCCGGGCGGTAGTCAGCGGTCCCGCCAGAATAGCTGTCATTCCCGAGGAATTGGTTACCGTTGCATAAAACTCCATTTCCTTGATCCTCGAATCGATCTCAAAGCCGACAGTCAGCAAAGTCTTGCCGGACATCACCTTTCCTTCCGAATCTACAGCGACATTGCCTACCGTGACAAAGTCCAGTTTCGGCTTAGCATACGCATACCGGCTCATATCTATAATATGGAACCCGACATCCTTTGTTCCCGTAAAATTGCCCTTTCCTTCAATAGTAGCGGTCGCTGTTCCCACATCTTTGTTATCGCTGTAGCCGGTAACGACATAATCCGTTCCCTCCACCGGTTGCGTATAGGTATCGAAATCCCACAGCTTTACCGCGGGAGTTACGGGCTCACCGGTATACTTCGAATAGTTGGGTACCGTCCAGGCATCGCAGTTGTTCACATTCTTCGGATCAATGACAAAAGGAGTCTCTACCTTTCCGCTTACAGATCCGGCCCCCTCGATCACCGCAGTTCCCTCGCCTGCATTGATATTATTCTTATAAGTAACGGTAAAGTCATCACCCTTCTTCAGTGTCACTCCGTTCAGAACTACAGTCGGAACCGGCTCCAGAGCCATTCCTGTATAGGTCTGCTTCGCGATTGTTATCTCCGCATCCTCAATTGAGAGCGGTCGGATACGCCATCCGTAGGTATCACTGTCCGCAGCCCAGTCGGTCATGGTGCTACTGTATTGCTGCAGTGTACCGTTAATCTTCACGAACTCCGCCGTAGTATCGTCCACAACCGAAGGATTGCTGTTATAGTAACCACCCGCCAGAGTGATCGCTATCTCATAATCTCCTTCCGTTGCATAAAGCTCCATGTCGCGAATCCTGGCAGCGCCGGAAACCGTAAAATCAACATTCGCCGATCCGCCGTTTTCCACCATAAGTCCGCCGGCGAATTCGCCGCCGCTGATTGCCATCGTTCCGCCGTCCAGCGTGAAATATCCATTCACGATTCCATCGGTGAAGGTATACTCATCACCGGAAAAGCCCTGCACAGAGACATCAATCGTTCCGCTGCTGGTAAATATTCCCGGAAAACCGCTGTCCACGATCATCCATGCATTTTCATTTTCGGATGTAAGTGTTCCTTCTACCGCAAGGGTATTCCCCTTCAGATTCAGTGTAAATGAATCCGCCTCTTCATTTACCTTATACGTCTTATCCTGAGGGATCGTTACATTCCTCAGAAGTTCGATGGTTCCTCCATTTTCCACTACCTCCAGTGCCGTCTCCAGCGACACCTCCATAGAATTTCCGCCAACAACAACATATGCTTCCGGCGCAACCGCCGCCGCATACGCAGCAGATCCTGTCCCGGGAACCATTCCGAGGACCATACCGAGACCAAGTCCCAGTCCTGACAACCTTCTTCCGATCACCTTTCGTTTACCCATACACACGTACCTCCTCAAGTAAAATAAACTTCAAATACCCTTTTTGTTCCGGCACTTGCCTGCCGAAACCATGCCATAATTCTATCAAAAAAGACAGGATTATGTGTCAATATCCGGTATTCGGTCATTTTTCGTGTGTATTTGGTTATTACCCAATATTCCTGTTCAACACCTGTTTGATTGCCTTTACACGACTCCTGGCAGCCCAGGTCTTCACTCCGTTTTCAAACTCGATCCCTACCGTTCCCACCATCCTGAACTCGAACCGTTTCACCTTATACAGATTGATGATCTCCGACTGGGAGATCCGGATGAAGCGGTCCTTATTCAGCAGCTCCTCCATCGCTGAAAGCGTCCTGCTCACATGATAGCTTTCCTTATCGGTTTCCAGTACTACTCTCCGACCTTCCGTATGTACCCGGACGATCTCCCGTTGGGGGAGAAGAACCACATCATTCTCCTTCATCACGGCAATTCTCGGGTATTCGTTCTCCGATGCCTTTTCAATCGCTTCAATAATGCTGTCAATCCGGTCCGTTCTCTCATTCGCATAGATCACGATCCTGGGTTCCGCATATCTGTCATCGAGGATTACTTCGATCTTTGCTCTGTTCTTCACTGATTCCCGTCCTCCTTCCCTTCCCTGTTCAGGAGTTCCAGATTCCGGTTCATCTTTCTGATCCTTCGGGTCCAGATGATGACCTCAACGATCCAGATAATCAGGTATGCTACCGTAAAGGCCACGATTACAATAAGCAGGATATCCGAGCTGAACCACCCGAGAAGTGAATTCGTTATGAGAAATGCGACCAGCGTGAGTATGTAATGCGTAACCGTCACCCGGAAGAGACCCCATTTCTCTATATGGTAAACGATGGAACCTCCCATGGCGACTGCGCCGTAGATACCCGATCCGACTAAATTGATCAGGAGCTTCAGCTTGTCATCAAAGATTGATTCCCCGGACGACATGCATAAACCGATAAGCAGCTCGATCAATATCCCGCCTAAAAAGCCTGCGAGCACCAGAATAATAAATGTTTTTTTCAACTTGCCAGATTCTGACATACGATTCTCCTATGTTACCTTTCCCCTGTGCTTCCGACATCCCGGGTTAACGAAGCCGTCAAATGTGTACTCGTGCAGGTACGGCACGCGCCTGACGGCCGTATCGCGCAATCGAGTGGATGAGAGATTCCTCTCCTACTCGATGTCGCGTTGGCCGTCAAATGCGTACTCGTGCAAGCACGGCACGCGCTTGACGGCCGTATCGCGCAAATAAACTGCGAGAATGACACCCGTTCGTACAGATATCACTCCCGCAGAATTATACATCATTCATTCGACTGCCTCAACGCGTCCCGGATACTTTTGGCATCCTTTCGGGAAATCGTTTCTCCCTCCACCACAGCCCGCACAGCACCTGCGATATCACCGTTGTACCAGAAGTTCAGCAATTTCTTCGCCATCTCCTTCTGGAAGGTCTCTTCGGAGACCTTTGGGACATAGTAGGTCACGCCCTGACGTCGGGTATCCACGAAGCCCTTCTCCTTCAGTTTCTTCAGAAATGTGTAAACAGTTGTTTCTTTATACTGCAAGCCGTAATCCTCGGCAAGCATGTTGATCACATTAAATGCCGTTGCACGATCCCCAAGGTTCCACACACAGCGCATGGTGACCAGTTCGCACTCCGACAGAGCACAGCGTTCATACATAGTCCGGCCCTCTTTCTGTCATATTTCTAATACCATTCTATCCCAAAAGGCGGGATATTACATAGACAATTCTCTAATTACGTAAAAATCAGTGACCTTTTCTTCTCCTCTGCCGCAAAATCTCGTAGCCGACCACGGAACCGCTGATGGCTGCATTGAGGGATTCCACCTGTCCCTCCATGGGAATCCGCACCAGGATGTCAGCTGTCGCCGCCACCGCATCGGAAAGTCCGTTCCCTTCATTTCCGATCAGGATCGCCACCGGTCCGGTCAGATCCGCTGCATAAAAGTCCTGTCCGTTCAGGTGCGTTCCGATCACGCTTACGCCCCTTTCTTTCAAACGTTCCAGCTCCGATACCAGATCCTCCGTGATACGGACCGGCACCCGGAAGATCGATCCCATGGTACTGCGTACCACCTTCGGACTGAAGGGATCCGCCGCATTTGCGCCGAGAAGCACCTCCGTGGCACCGAAGGCCTCCGCGGTACGGATAAGGGTCCCCACATTTCCGGGATCCTGCAGACCGTCCAGCACCAGAATAAGAGGGATCCCTCCCGGTACTTCTTCCGTCTCCTTCATATCCGGGATCCGGACCACGGCCAGCATGCCCTGGGGTGTCTGTGTATCGGACAGTTTCTGCAGAACACCGTCGGACACGGTCTCCACACGGTCACACCAGTCACTTAGTTCCGGAAACCTTTTTTTTGATTCTTCCGTTACGAAGAGCATGCGGCGAAGTTCCGCCGGAACCTCACGGATCATGCGGATTCCCTCCACAACAAAGCTGCCCTCCTCCCGACGGAAGGAAGCCTTTTTCTTCAGCTTGTCCACATATTTTACTGTATCGTTGGTCAGCGATGTGATCATTTCACTCTCCTGTATCCGCTAAGATCCTTCGTCACTCTGCTCCTCAGACAGAATGACATGATGCCCACCGTATGAAATCTACTGCTTCTTCGCATCCCGCACAAGCACGGAATTCTCACCGTATTCCAGCTGCAGACGTTTCAGGAGACTGTCATCCACATGGACGGTCCGACGGATCGCCACACGCTTTCTCTCTTCCTTCAGTTGAACATAAACCGGTGTCCGTCCCGGCTTCTCCGACAGCAGCTGCTCCAGTTCGTTCTTGACGCCCTGCAGGCTCTGATAGTTCTGCACCAGCAGCCAGAGTTCCTTCGACTCATCCTCCATCTGACGCATCAGCTGGTCAAAGGACTGGATCTCGGAAGCCAGCAGTTTCCCCTCTTCCTCGGAAATGGAGGCGCGTCCGCGAACCAGGATCCCCTTGTTGATCTCCAGGGAGAGACGGGCCGTATCGTAAACCTTCGGGAAGACCACCACTTCGATCTGTCCGTACAGATCCTCCAGGGTCACAAAGGCCATGGCTTCGTTGTTCCGGGTCATCTTCACATTGATCTGTTCCACTATACCGCACATGGTATAGTTCATATTATCCTTCGCGACCGTGGTCCCCGTATCTTCCTCCGGGACAAAGTCCAGCGTGGAGGCCGTAGCATACCGGTCCACCAGATCCTTGTAGGAGTCGAGGGGATGTCCGCTGACATAGATGCCCAGCACTTCCTTCTCCTTCTGCAGGATCTCCTCCTTCGGGAATTCCGGCATATTGGGATAGGTGATCTTCGTCTTCTGCACCTCTTCTTCCCCGAGGAAATCCATCAGCGACATCTGTCCCGTCATGCTCTGCTTCTTCTCCAGGTTGGCCTGATCCACGATCTCCGGGAACATCAGGATCATCTGTCTCCGGTTCTGTCCGAAGCTGTCGAAGGCTCCGGCGTAGATAAAGCTCTCTATGGTTCTCTTATTGGCTTCCTTGTTGGACAGCCTCCGGATAAAATCGGCCAGATCCGCAAAGGGACCGTTTGCTTCCCTTTCCCGAAGGATTTCTTCCACCACCGTATCGCCCACGGATTTTACCGCAGACATGCCGTAGCGGATCCCTCCGCTGTCCACGGAGAATTCTCCCCGGCCCTTATTCACATCCGGCGGCAGCAGGCGGATCCCCATCCGCTTCACCGCCTCGATATAATTCGCAAGCTTCGGGCTGTTGCTCCGCACCGAAGTAAGAAGCGCAGCCATAAAGTCCAGCGGATAGTAGCATTTCAGGTACGCCGTCTCATAGGCAACGACTGCATATGCAGCCGCATGGGATTTGTTAAATGCATAGCTGGCGAACGCGGCCATCTCATCGAAGATCTTATTCGCAACGGCTTCCGGCACACCGTTTTTGATGCAGCCCGGAACGCCCAGCTCCTCATTTCCGTAAACGAAATACTCCCGCTCCTTCGCCATCACGTCCGCCTTCTTCTTGGACATGGCGCGGCGCACCAGATCGGACCGGCCAAGGGAATACCCTGCCAGCTTCATAACGATCTGCATAACCTGTTCCTGATAAACGATACAGCCGTAGGTGGGCTTCAGGATATCTTCCAGCAGCGGAGTATCGTAGGTCACCTCCTCCGGATGGGACTGGGCCTTCACATACTGGGGGATAAAGTCCATGGGACCCGGCCGGTAGAGAGAGATTCCGGCGATGACATCTTCCATATTTCTCGGCCGAAGCTCCCGCATGAAGCTCTGCATACCGCTGGACTCCAGCTGGAAGACGCCGGCGGTCTTGCCTTCGGAGATCATTTCATATACCTTCGGATCGTCCATATCCAGGTGATCCACATCGATTTCAACCCCCAGGCGCTCCTTCACGGAGGCTACGGCGTCCTGGATCACGGTGAGGGTACGGATCCCCAGAAAATCCATCTTCAGGAGTCCCAGTTCCTCTATGGTGGTCATGTTGTACTGGGTGGTGACCGCATCGCTGTTCTTGGACAGGGGCACAAAATCCACAATAGGTTCCCGGCCGATCACGACACCGGCCGCATGCATGGAAGCATGCCGCGGAAGCCCCTCCAGCTGACGGGCGATATCCACGAGGTATTTCACATCTTCATTTTCTTCATAATATTTACGGAAATCCGCACTCTTCTCCAGAGCCAGTCCGATGGTCATGCCCAGTTCCATGGGGATGGACTTTGCCACCAGATCACAGGTTTTATAGGAAATGTCCAGCGCCCGTCCCACATCCCGGATGCAGTTTCTGGCTGCCAGGGTACCGAAGGTGACGATCTGGACCACCATTTCCTCCCCGTATTTCCGGGTGACATAGTCGATCACTTCCTGACGACGTTCATCGGCGAAATCCACGTCAATATCCGGCATGGTAACACGCTCCGGATTCAGGAACCGCTCAAAGAGCAGATCGTACCGGATCGGATCGATGTTGGTGATCTTCAGGGCATAGGATACGATACTTCCTGCCGCGGAGCCACGTCCCGGACCAACCATGATCCCGACGCTCCGGGCATACTTGATGAAGTCCCACACGATCAGGAAATAGTCCACAAAGCCCATATTTGTGATCACGGACAGTTCATGCTCCAGACGTTCCTTAAGCTCCGGCGTCACCGGGTCATAGCGTTCCGCAAGTCCCGTCTCACAGAGTTCCCGGAGATAACTCTCCGCCGTATATCCTTCGGGCACGTCGAACCGGGGGATCTTATGCTCCCCGAATACGATGTTCACGTTGCATCTGTCTGCGATCTTCCGGGTATTCGCCAGCGCCTCCGGTGCATAGGGGAACAGAGCCGCCATTTCCTCCTCGCTCTTCAGGTAGTAATTCCCCCCCTCGTAGCGCATGCGGTTCTCCTCCTGCACCTTCCGGTTGGTCTGGATGCAGAGAAGGACATCGTGTGCTTCCCAGTCCTCCGCATAGATATAATGCGAATCATTTGTACAGACCATGGGGATCCCCGTCTCCCGTGAGATCCGCATCACGCCCTGATTCACCATGGAATCCTCGGAAAGGCCGTGGTCCTGCATTTCCAGGAAATAATTGTCCGGACCGAAGGTGTCCCTGTACCAGAGCGCGGTCTTCACCGCCTCCTCATACAGGCCGCGGCGGATATTCACCGCCACCTCTCCCTGCAGGCAGGCTGAAAGACAGATCAGGCCCTCATGAAACTCCGCCAGCACCTGACGGTCCACGCGGGGCTTGTAGTAGAAGCCCTCGGTAAAGCCCTTGGATACGATCTTGCAGAGGTTCCGGTAGCCTTCATCCGTTTCCGCAAGAAGGATCAGATGGTAATACCGTTCATCTTCACTTCCGAGTTCCCGGTCGAACCGGGAGCCGGGGGACACGTAGACCTCACACCCGAGGATGGGGCGGATCCCTTCCGCACGGCAGGCCTTATAAAAATCGATGGCGCCGTACATGACGCCATGATCCGTGATGGCAAGCGAATCAAAGCCAAGCTCCTTCGCCCGTTTTACCAGCGGCTTGATCTTGGCGGATCCGTCCAGCAGACTGTATTCCGTATGCACATGTAAATGTGTAAATGCCATATGGTTCCTCTATTCTTTAAGATCCTTCACCCCTTCGGGGTTCAGGATGACAAAATACCGTCACTTACGTTTCTTATATTTCCGGTAAGCTTTCATATATCGTTTCACATAACGGAAGGCAGCGTCCTCGCCCTCTTCCGCCAGCTTCTTAAGAAGCATCTCCAGCTTCTTCGCGGTATAAGGGTGAAGCATGGTCTTGCTGCGTCCTCTGTAAAAGTAATTCAAAGCGGACGCATCCGTGTAGTCATCGCCCTGATAGATCTTGCTGGCCGCCACACGGTCGCAGAACATTTCCGCAATATAATTATCCGGCATCTTCATTCCCACCATACCGGAAATGCTGCGATCCGCGGAATAATCCACCCAGTACTCCAGGTGGTGCTTGTTCCGGCCTTTATGATGGAGCCAGGAGGTGGTCACACCCTTATCCTCCCGCTCCGCATCATTGGGACTTCGGTTCCCCTGATAATACTTCACACCCATCAGGAATTCGGAGGGACCGTACTTCGAAAGGTCGTGCATGATCCCCTGACGATACAGGCCGCAGCGGAAGCAGTTCTTTCCTACTTCAATCTTGTGGCGGGTGATGGTCTTAAAATGATTATATGCATTTGAAAGATACTTCTTTGTATCAGACATGATGATCTCCTTTATACCGGATAGCCTCCTCACGCTTCGCGTTCGGAATGACAAGGTCTATTATACCAAATGTGGGTACCATTTACAAAACGAAATGCGTGTGAAGAAACGAAAAAAGTGCAATCCGATGAACGGATCGCACCTTGTGTTTCGAGCTTCCGACGGGACTCGAACCCGTGATCTATTGATTACGAATCAATCGCTCTACCGACTGAGCCACGGAAGCAGTTGGCTTTAAGCACCATTGAACTATACCACATTCCATGGACGATTGCAAGAATGAGTTTATCCGTGACCCGGCCATCATTCTATGCATTCATCAGAGCGATCATCTTCTCAAAGTCGTATTCGCGGATAACCTCCACGCCCTCCGGAACCTCGACCGTCTTATTTGTAACAACCACATCGGCCTTGGTCGGGTCGAAAACCCGCTCCGTTGCCATCATCCGGAAGAAGTCGTAGACGCTCATGGCATCGGTGACATGGAAATAATCCGTGAGAAAGCGCATGCTGGTGTCACCGGCCACACGTGAACTGCTGTTTCTCGCCATATTCAGCCAGATGAATTCATTGGTCGTAAGATCAATGCCGTACAGGTAAGCGAAGGTACTCTCACAGTTCACAAGGAAGGAGGACTGCACGGTCTTCGGCTCGTAGATAAAGCCGGAGTCATCGGTATCCCGCAGCATGTAGCCTGCCTTGCAGAAGCATTTGCTGAAGTTGATCCCCGTGAACACATTGTTACAGAAGATCAGATACCGGTGATCCGGATACTTCTTCCGAAACTTCTCAAGGTCGATGTCGAAATACTCCGAGCCGCCGTTATATCCACTGGTTTCATCCCCTGAAAATGTCACGGCATCGGACTGATTCTCAGCCATGCTCCTCCAGGAGAATTCGTGCTGCATGCCCTTCGTATCAATGGAAAAGCAGGAAAGATCGATGTCGTTCACCTTCTCCCAGTAGGTAAAGGCGCGCAGTTTCTTCATCTCCCCGATAGGGAGTCTTGTGCCGCGGGTCAGCACGCCGAAGCCACCCTGGGATGCAGTCTCCTGCAAGGGCAGAGCATAGCGCTGCATTTCCTCATCGATATAGACCTTGCCCAACCGTCCTGCCAGGCGATGCTGCAGCTTACCACGCAGTTCATTTGCCAGCATCTCCGCTTGGCCCACCGTAATGTGGGACTTCCGCCGGCGCATCTCCTCCTCCGTCTCCTGATGGACGCGGAGCTTGTTATACTTTGTAAATTTAAAGGTGCGGACCGCCTGATTCCGGTCATAATTCGTGTAGGCGATGATCAGCTGAAGCAGAACGATGGTATTGTTCGAATCCACATTCTTCATCACATACTCGAAATCCTCCACGGTCTTGCAGCGGCTGATGATATAATTCAGATTCCGAAGCACTGCCCCGGAGCCCTTCTCCTTCTTCATGATATCGACAGCCCCGGTGATATTTTCCTCCGCCATGGCGCGCTCAAAATCGGAGTATACAGATTCATTTCCCTTTCCGCGCATGGCACCCAGGAAGGCCTGCTCCTCTTCGTTCGTTGCCTTAAAATGCAAATGATGCAGCAGTCCGTTCCACGCCTTCTTCTTCTCGTAGCAGGCCCGCAGATTGCAGCGGCCCAGCGAAAAGAGCTTATGTATCAGCGCCGTGACAAACTTCCTGTCCTGATTCTTCAGGTTCAGCTGATACGGATTCTCACTCTCATAGTATTCGTAATTCAGAGCATCCACAAGCCGAATCACATCCGAAAGGGACAGAAACTCCGCAAACCGTAAATTTCTGGTATCCAGAAGAAGCAGGGTCGCCGTATCCTTGGAAGCCACATTCTGCACCTTATGATCATAGGTCATGATGTAATCCCTGATCATATCAAACTGAAACTCACTGATGGGACGGGTGCCTGCCAGCAGCTGGTCCGTCATCACCCCAAGGAGCTCCACTGCTTCTTTTTCCGTCACGATACGGAAGTCCTTTATTTCTGCCTTCTCGTTAAATGCACTCCGCTCCATCTGCTCCTCGAACAGGGAATGTCCTGCCTCGGAGAAGTTACCAAGGCCGTAGGTGACAGCGTAATGGATCATCTGATCGAAGATCAGCTGGTCTCTGGAAAGCGCACGAACACTTTTCGGAAAACCCCTGTAGAAGGGCTCCGGTACATCCTCCCCCAGCTGCTTCGCAGCAAAAGAGATCATATCCGAATGCACCAGGTTTTCTCCCTCCGTGATCCGGATATTGAAAAGATTCGCCAGCGAAAAAAGGCTTTCGAAGGGATTCTCCTCCTCCGTACCCTCTTCACGAACCAGAATATGCTTTTCAAACAGATATTCCTTAAAAATCGTCTCCATACCTCTTCACCTGCCTCTCATTATCATTTCTGTCCAGACAACAATTCAGCATCCGAAGATGCTGAATGTTGTAAACTGATGGTATTGCCGGATTATTTTTCAACCAAGAAAGAAGTAAATCCGACTAGCTATCAAAAACCCGACGATATCGGTCCATTATTTGGGGCGACGCTCTAACCTTTGAGCTACAGCTGCAGGCAGCTGACGGGATTCGAACCCGCAACCTTCGCCATGAGATCAAAAGAAGTAAATGAACCTAGCTGTCAGGCTATGTTATATAATACCATATCCGGATGAACTTGTCACTAAACCGGCAGTATATTCCTCCGGCAGATTCACACATTATAAAAGTGCCTTCAGTTTTTCGGCAACCGCTCTTACATCCTCCTCCGGCAGGGTCTGGTGGATCCCGACGAAGAATGTAGTCAGGGCCACTTCGTGGGCATTCTTCTGCAGTTCGCTCCCCAGCACTTCGGAGAAGGCCTTTTGCTCATTGGAAACACCACCCATCAGCGTCCGGATCTCAATCCCCTCCGCCAAAAGGATCCTGTAAGCATCATAGATGGTTTTCCCGTCCAGCAACCGGACCGGAAATACGAAAGCGGAAGAATGGATCTTCGGCTCCTCCCACACCTTCAGATGCTTCACGTCCTTTAACGCTTCATACAGGATGCGGTAGTTCCTTTGCCTTTTTGCTTCCATGGAATCCCAGTCCCTAAGCTGCCATCTGCCGAAGCAGGCTTTCAGCTCCGACATTTCCACATTGACGCCCAGCCGCTCATAGGTGAACTGGTGTGCAGGACCCTCCGGCACCTGACAAAGCCCCGGATCCACGTGGCATTTGCAGGAACGCCCCCAGTGAGCAATACTGTCAACCAGCAGATAGTCCTCCTGATCCAGGGTAATAACGCCGCCTCCGCCATAGGAAGACATATGATGCGGATGATAAAAGGACCAGGTGAAGATATCTCCATACTTAAATGCCGGCGTCCCGCCAACCTCCATCCCCAGGGTTTCGCAGCCGTCCTGAAGAAGATAGCCTCCGTGGCAGTGGACCATTTCCGCGATCTCCTGCAGCTGAAACGGGAATCCCAGGAAATGGGTTGCCGCAACGAGGGTCGGAAACGTCCCTTCTTTCTCCATTTCCCGCAAAGCATCCGGGGATATATTAAACCCGCCCGGTTCCACATCCGCAATACGCACCTCAAATCCGGCAAGGATCAGGGAGTGGACTGGATCCCGGCAGAGACTCTCTTAAATCCGTATTGCCCGATCAGCCGGATCTTCTCTGGATTGATCGTTATAAAGCTGATCTCGATGCTCTTCTCAAAACCGTCAGCCTTTATGGGCGGTACGATGCCGTCCGCAGCATCTCCCTCCAGTAAAATGCCGGCCAGTTTCAGAACCCTTTCGAAATTTTCATCATCCAGTGCGGAAGGTGTGCCTCCGCCGATATCCAGCCCGTACACCTTACGGATCACGTGCTTCTTCTGAAAATCCCGGATCTGGGCCTCCAGCAGTTCCATGTACCGGTCCTCCTGGGGTTTATTTCCCGCAGGAAAGCGTGTGTACTCGCAAAACCGGCATAAATGACTGCAGAAGGGGATATGGATATAGTAACTAAGCTCCGTAACCCCTTCCAAAACATCACAGTCCGATTCATACGTCAGAAACTCTTTTTTAAAAACAGGATAAGCGGTATTACAATTGATATTCCGGTCCGCCGCCAAAAAGAGCTTATCCATTTGCTCCATACTCTTCGTTCCCCACACCTAATGCTTTCACCTGTTCCGTATAACGATCATACGACTTCCGGAAGATCTCCCGGTATCTGCCGAGCTGCTCCTCATTCACCGTAACGGCGGAAAGGTACTTCCCGCAGATATCACAGCCTTCGCAGTTGCAGTGATCCCTGCACCTTGCTCCGGCAGCCTTCATTTCCAGCAGTCTTCCGTCCAGTGCCCTGTTATCGATCGAATAGATCTCCCGGAAGAAATTATCGGAATAAACCGCCAGAAGATCCATCAGATTCCCCTCAAAGGAACGGCGCATATACCCTTCCGCCGTTTTCAGGAAATCCGGATCCTTCAGTTCCCGGCCTGCGATCTTAAATGCGGTGATCCCGGCCTCTTCGAAGATCCCGATCTCCTCGGGTCGGATGGCCTGCAGCCGGAGGATCTCCCTGGGGTTTCAGTATATAATTGAATTCAAATCCGTATCTTTTCAGCTCCGCATGATAGGCCTCCAGGCCTTCAGGATCAACCTTTTTCAGATTCTTCGGATTCTTCGTAACCCCGAAGGGCGACGGATTCAGGGATCCGTAGAATTCGGAGACCGCAAGGCCGGAGTCCTCGTAGGTTTTGTTCAGCTCCGCATATTTCTGTACGGATTCCACCCGGAAATCTGCGGGAACCAGAATCACGCTTTTCGCCATATTCAAGCTCCTCCAATCATTTCGAGAGCATCCGCCCGGAACCTGTCATCCCCTTGGAAAACAGGCGATCCTGTGATACGGTCATCCGGAGATGTTCTGCCGGTTTCAACGGCATACATGACCGGCAGGATCAAAAACCGAGATTATCATTTACCACGATCACATGGATCCGGTCCTTATGACGTGAGAAACGTGTGATCAGGAACTGGCAGCAGATGGTATCCGGCGACTTGCAGTCCATGCAGGCTCCGGTCTTTGCACATGGCGTGGAAAGGCCGAACCGCTGTGCATTGATGGGCGCCGCCACATTTCTTGCGCGCTTCATGGCACTGTCCAGATCATCGCAGATCTTGTTGATGCCCACGATAAAGAGCACCTGCTTCGGACCCTGGGCGATGGCGGACACCCGGTTGGAATTGCCGTCGATGTTGACGATGATGCCGTCCTCCGTCATGGCATTTGCGCTGGACAGGAAAAAATCCGCATCATAAGCAGCCAGCATGGCTGCACGTTTCTCTTCCGGAGTCGTTGCCTTATCGCGGTCGATAAAGTTGTAATCTCCCTCCATCAGGGCTTTCACAAGCCCGATTTCATGGGCGCTCATTGCGCCTCCCATGGTGATACTGGCTCCCTTCGGGATGATCTCCAGCGCCTTTGCAAGCGCCTCCTCCTTTGTAGCCGCATAATAACCGGTCATGTTCCGGGACTCCAGCCCCTTCAGAACCTTGGTTGCCAAAAGCTCGTAGCGTTTTTTGATATTCTCGTTCATTGTCTCTCCCTGTCTTTTTTGGATTCTTCACTTCGTTCGGAATGACACGCAAGCTGCCATTCGCATATTCAATCCTCAAACGGAAAATGATAGTCCAGCCCCAGTTCATCCCGGATGGCGGTCAGGTCCTTCTGCACCCCTTCACCCACCGGCACTCCCTTATCCTTCCGGAACTGCCATACATCATATTCCTTCTCGCCGGCCGTATAAATACGGATCTCCCCCGGCGCCTTCTTCGAAGCCCGGAGTGCCCGGCAGATCTCACCCGCGGTCTTCTTAAATTCTTCCCGACCCACAAAGGCTTCCGGATCCACCACGAAGAAGAAATGTCCGAGGCCGTACATCTTCGGCTTGCCGTTCTCATCCACACCGGAAAGGGCCTTCATAAACTGCCCGCCGGAAAGCGCTGCGGAGAGGATCTCCACCACCGTTGCATAGCCATAGCCCTTGTAGCCCGCCAGTTCTTCCCCGATGCCGCCGAGAGGTGTGAAGGCTGCCGTTCCGGCTACCAGATCCTTCAGGATCCGGGCGCTGTCTGTCAGTGCCTCACCGTTCTCGGAGATGACCGTTCCTTCGGGTGTAGGTTTTCCTTCTCTTGCATAATACTCCACCCGTCCTCTCTGGATGATGGAGGTTGCACAGTCCAGACAGAAGGGGAATTCCTCATCCGTCGGAAGCGAAAAGGTCAGCGGATTCGTACCCAGCATATTCTCCACCCCGAAGGTGGGGGCGATGGACGGCCGGGCATTTGTGCCCGTGATCCCCACAAGGCCTTCCTTACTGGCCATGGTGGTCCAGTAACCCGCGATCCCGTAATGAGTGGAATTCCGGATCGCACCGCCGGCCATTCCGTACTCTTTTGCCTTATCCACGAGGCGCTGCATCATATGGAAGCTGGCCACCATGCCCATGCCGTCATGAGCGTCCATGACCAGGGTGGTCGGCGTCTCCTTCAGGATCTCCATCCTGGTTTCGGGAAGTAGTGTTCCCTTCTTGATCCTGTCGATATAGATCGGTTTAAACCGGTTACATCCATGGCTCTCGATCCCCCGCCGGTCGGACTCCAGAAGCACGTCCGCACAGATCTTCGCATCCTCCCCGGGCACCCCATATCCCTTGAAGGCATCGATCATAAAACGGTTCATCAGATCCCATGGTACAAATGGTCTTGTTTCCTGCATAAGCTGCCCTCCTCCATGAAATACTGTCTGTATTATACCATACTCCCCTACGTGTTTTCTACCGTTTCGCACCGCTTCCGGAGGGATTTTCCTACAACTCTTTCTTGACTATCCCACTCCGGAACCATACAATAAACCTATCAGAACAAAGGAGTTATTTACATCATGGAATCACATTTTTTTGCCACATTATCCCGTATGAAATACATTGAGCGCTGGGCGCTGATGCGTTCCTCCCGTCCGGAGAATATCTCCGAACATTCCCTGGAGGTGGCCATGATCGCCCACGCACTTGCCGTGATCGGAAATGTACGCTACAACCGCGCAGTGGATGCAGAGAAGGCCGCCCTGATCGGTCTCTATCATGACGCATCGGAGATCATCACCGGCGACATGCCCACACCGGTCAAATACTTCAATGCAAATATCCGGAATGCCTATAAGGATGTGGAGTCCATCGCCAACGAGCGGCTTCTGTCCCAGTTGCCGGAGGATCTGCGTCCGGCCTACCAGGATATCTTCCATCCCGACAAATCCGGGGAGGATGCCCTGCTTCACCGGCTGGTGAAGGCCGCCGACAAGCTCTCCGCCCTGATCAAATGTATCGAGGAGGAGCGGTCCGGTAACCAGGAGTTCCGATCCGCAAAGGAAAGCACCGAGAGGTCCTTAAAGTACATGGCAGAGGAGCTTCCCGAGGTCCGGGATTTCCTGCGGGACTTCCTTCCCTCTTACGGAAAAACCCTGGACGAGTTAACATAATATCACTTTCCGATAGATCTTCCCTTTTCCGAAAATAACTTTACCGGAAACGACTTTTCCGGAAATGAAAAAGGCCGGACCGTACATCATTTTCATGGTGTATGGTCCGGCCTGCTTCTTTTCTTATGTGAATTCCTTACACGTTATTCCTTATCATCGTCATCCGCGGATTCCTCTTCCGGTTCATCTTCCGACTCTTCTTCCGGTTCCTCCTCCATGACATCTTCCGCACCTTCGAAATCATCCAGTTCTTTGGACATACCCATGTCCGCATCTTCCGGCTCTTCTTCCGGCTCGTCCCCGGAGATTTCTTCCTGCAGGTCCGGTGCCTGTGCCCTTACCTCCTGCTCTCTGGCAAAGGTCTCCCAGGGCTTCGGCGTATCATCCTCCGGCTCGGGAAGGATCTCCTTTTCGGGCATCTCCGCTTCGGTCACATCCTCTTCCTGTTCCTGCGGTACATCCTCTTCTTCCGCTTCTTCCAGATCCGCGGTGGTGGGGGCTGCCGCATACGGACTATGGAATGCACCGTAGTAGCCCTCCTGGCGCTTCTTCTCCTTTTCCTTTGCCTTCGCCTTTACTTCCGCATCCGGCGTCTTCTGTTTCTCCTTATCCTTATCGGACTTCAGGAGAGAATCGCTGAGGAGCCGTTTCCCGAGATCCACCTTCCGGCCGGAAACCTTCTCGTAAATCTCCACGAATTCCTTACCGGTGATGGTCTCATGCTCATACAGAAATGCAGCGATGGCATCCAGGATCGCTTCATTTTTCTTCAGTGCCTTAAAGGCTCTTGCATAGGCACGCTTGATGATACCGCGTACCTCATTATCCACCTTGGTCTCCGTCTCATCCGAGCACTGCTGTACAGCCCGGCGATCCAGATATTCTCCCGTAATTCCCTCCAGCTGTACCATGCCGAACTTCTCGGACATACCGTACATGGTGACCATCTTTCTTGCCTTCTCGGTCGCCTGCTGGATATCCGAAGCCGCACCGGTGGTAACCGACGGGAACTTCAGTGCTTCGGCAGCACGTCCCGCACAAGCGATCACGATATCCGCCTCAAGCTCTGCCTGGGTCTCCAGGGATTTCTCTTCATCCGGCACCTGCCATACGTAGCCCAGCGCACCGTTTGTACGCGGAACGATGGTGATCTTCTGTACCGGAACGGTGTTCTTCTGGAGCACCGTCATCAGAGCATGACCGGTCTCATGGTAAGCAACCAGCCGTTTCTCTTCATCCGAGAGGATCTTGTTCTTCTTCTCCTTACCGGCGAATACCACCTCGACAGACTCGATCAGGTCCTTCTGGGAGACAAACTGTCTTCCCTTCCGGACAGCCAGAAGAGCTGCCTCATTGATGATATTTGCCAAATCCGCACCCACCGCACCACTGGTGGTAAGCGCCAGCTCGTGCAGATCCACGGTTTCATCCTGCTTTACATTCTTTGCATGCACCTTCAGGATGTCTTCACGTCCCTTCAGATCCGGACGTTCCACTACGACACGCCGGTCAAACCGTCCCGGACGAAGAAGCGCCTTATCCAGCACCTCCGGCCGGTTGGTGGCCGCAAGAATTACGATACCCTTGGAGGTATCAAATCCGTCCATCTCGGAGAGCAGCTGGTTCAGGGTCTGCTCACGCTCGGAATCACCGCCCATGTGACGGGTGTCACGGCTCCGGCCGATGGCATCGATCTCATCAATGAAAATGATACAGGGGGCCTTCTGATTCGCCTGACGGAAGAGATCCCTGACACGGGATGCACCGACGCCCACGTACATTTCCACGAACTCCGAACCTGAGATAGAGAAGAAGGGGACCTTCGCCTCTCCCGCAACTGCCTTGGCAAGCAGTGTCTTACCGGTTCCCGGAGGCCCGACGAGCAGCGCGCCCTTGGGAAGCTTCGCACCGATGGCCAGATATTTCTCCGGTTCATGCAGGAAATCCACGACTTCCGCCAGGGACTCCTTCGCTTCCTCCTCACCTGCAACATCGTTGAAGGTTACACCCGTATCCTTCTGCATGTCATAGACCTTGGCGTTGGACTTACCCACGCCCATGATCCCGCCTCCCTTGGAGGCACCGCGCATGATCAGCATCATCAGGATATAAAATGCACCGATCATAATGGCGTAGGACAGAACCGTCCGGAGGATCGCACTTCCGCCTTCATCGATCTGGCTGAACTTGACCCCCGAATCCGCCAGCCGGTCTACCAGTTTCAGGTCATCGGTCCGTACAACGTAATACGTTACATCCTTCTTCCCGTCCGATGTCTCCTTCGGCTTAAAGTAGATCTTCGCGCTGTAAATCTCCACGGATTCGACCTGCTTGTCCTTGATCATCGTGACGAATTTGTCATAGGAAACCTCCTGCTCTCCTGACGACTTGAACTTATTGAACTGCTGCCAGAAGATCAGTGTAAGGATCACGGAGATGATCAGGATCACGATCGTGGCCGAGACCCCGGGCCGTTTCGGCCCCTTTCCGTTATTGTTATTGTTCTCGTTATTATTCTCCATATACCGTTTCGTAGCCTTTTTCTTCAAGTCTCGCTCGCGAGACAGATGTTATATCACCCACCACCTGATATGCGGGGGGTCTTCTCACACTGGGATAAATCGACAATCGAGCAGAAGAGGGATTCCCTTCTACTCGATGTCAAACGTCACTTCATTATTCCGGTTTACTTATAGATCGGGTACTTCTTCGTGATGCTCTCAACCAGTGCCATAGCCGCTGCATTGTCACGGTCAACGATGGCTGCCTTGAAGGCATCTGCGATCACAAACATGTCCTCCTTCACCGCGCCACGGGTGGTGACTGCCGGTGTTCCCACACGGATACCGCTGGTTACGAACGGAGACTGGGGATCGTTCGGAACCGTATTCTTGTTCACGGTAATGTGAACCTCATCCAGAAGCTTCTCCACTTCCTTGCCGGTAAGCCCCATCTTCTGCAGATCAACCAGCATCAGGTGATTGTCCGTACCACCGGACACGATATCGAAGCCTCTCTCCATCAGTGCACCTGCAAGAGTCGATGCATTCTCAACCACACGGTCCATATATGCCTTATACTCTGTGGAAAGTGCCTCCTTGAAGCAGACAGCCTTTGCTGCGATGACATGCATCAGCGGGCCGCCCTGGATTCCCGGGAATACGGACTTGTTGAAGTTGTACTTCTTGTTCACTTCCTCACTGCAGAGGATCATACCACCGCGGGGTCCCCGCAGGGTCTTGTGGGTCGTAGTGGTTGTGATGTCCGCATACGGGATCGGGCTCATGTGATTGCCGGTGGCAACCAGACCTGCGATATGTGCCATATCCACCATCAGTACCGCACCGACCTCATCTGCGATCTCGCGGAACTTCTTGAAATCGATCTCTCTTGCATAAGCGGAAGCGCCTGCAACGATCAGCTTCGGCTTGCACTCCTTTGCGATCCGGAGAACCTCATCATAGTCGATCCGACCCTCGGCATTGACGCCGTAGGGCACGCAGTTGAAATATTTACCGGACATGTTTACCGGACTTCCGTGTGTCAGATGTCCGCCGTGGTCCAGATTCATACCCATGAAGGTATCGCCCGGCTGCATAACCGCAAAGAATACGGCCATATTTGCCTGTGCACCGGAATGCGGCTGTACATTTGCATACTCAGCCCCGAAGAGCTTCTTTGCACGCTCTCTTGCAAGTTCCTCAACCACATCCACGTACACGCATCCGCCGTAGTAACGCTTTCCCGGATAGCCCTCTGCATACTTGTTGGTCAAATGAGAGCCCATAGCTGCCATAACCGCCTTGGAAGCGATATTCTCGGAAGCGATCAACTCCAGATTCTGATTCTGACGGTTGTACTCATCCGTCATTGCCTGTGCTACCTCCGGGTCCGTGAGGAGGACCTCTTCAAAATTAAACATGTCTTTCTCCTTTCACATGTAAGATACTCTGCCGGGACGGAACTGCTCACGCTCCGTCAATCCTTCTAATTATCGTTGAAATGCGCCGTTTCGTCAATATATTTTTCAGCGATCTACACCGTGATCTGCGACAGTACCTCTCCGATCTTCCCCTGGATCAGGATATCCGCGAATGAATCCCTGGAGGTCGATGCCAGATTGATCACCGCAAGATGCTTTCCGTGGAAATAATCGATGAAGCCCGCTGCCGGATAAACCACCAGTGAGGTTCCTCCGATGATCAGCAGATCTGCCCGGGCGATATGATCCACGGCCCGGCGGATCACGCTGTCATCCAGCCCTTCTTCATAAAGCACCACATCCGGACGGATGGTTCCGCCGCAGTCGCATTTCGGTACGCCGGTGCTTTCCGAGATGTATTTGATATCATCATAGCGTTTTCCGCAGTTCATGCAGTAATTCCGGAGAGTCGAACCGTGGAGTTCCAGAACCTCCCTGCTGCCGGCCGCCTGATGGAGACCGTCGATGTTCTGTGTAATGACCGCCTTCAGCTTGCCCTTCTCTTCCATCTCCGCCAGCTTCAAATGGGCCGCATTGGGCTTTGCTGTGGTGATGATCATCTTATCCCGGTAGAAATCATAGAATTCTTCCGTCTTCCGCATGAAGAAGCTGTGGCTGACTATGGTTTCCGGCGGATACTTGTACTTCTGGGAGTAAAGTCCGTCCTGGCTCCGGAAATCAGGGATCCCGCTTTCCGTCGAAACCCCGGCTCCGCCGAAGAACACGATATACTCTGACTCATTTACTGCCTGCTGCAGTCTTTCGATCGCTTCCTGCATAGATACCCCTCCTTTTTGAAATGTTATACCCCTTTTATTACCGCAAAGCACCGGCAGACCTTCCTTTCCGCCGAAGCTTTACATTTTAAGAACGACCTGCCATGCCACAGCATTCCCGTAGCATGGCAGGTATTGTCTTTTATCCGAAACAGTTTTCTGCAGCCACGGATGTATCCGGTTCATGATCATCCGGGATTGTTCTCTCCCGGTACCGCCGGCGTATTTCCGTCCTGCTGTTGCTGCTGTTGTTGCTGCTGTTCCTCGGTGGTCTCCTGCCGTTCCGAAACCGTCAGCGTCACCTTTCCGAGTACTGTCAGCACGGTTTTCTTCGGCACCGCATAGGTAAGCCGCATGATATGCTCACCCACCTCCAGATCGGTTGCATCCACCGACAGCTGCAACGAACTCTTCTCCACATCTCCGATATCCGCCTGAAGTCCCTTCAACTTCAGTTTGAAGCCGGGGGACGTGGTCAGTGTATAATCATAAGCCACGTTCATGCCCATGATGGCAATATCTTCGGCAGACACTTCAATCTCCCGTTCCGCCTGCTTCTCAAGAACCACATTGACTGCCACTTCCGTATTCTGATCTGCCAGGATCACGCCCTTCCACAGATAATCCGAGATCGCCAGGTTCATTTCCTTGTTCTCGCTGAGGCCCTCCACGGAAATGTCATTGATATAGATCGCATTTGTCTTATCAAGTACTTCTTCGGAAGCCGCGATGGTTACTTCCTGCGGATTGTAATTGATCTCCACCACCGAATATCCGTCCGCCGGAGAGCCATCACTGCCCAGCACCAGCGGTACCGTCTTCGTAGGATAAACGGTCATATCCACCGTTACCTCGGATACACTCATCTCGATGGGCCGGTCCGCCATGGATTCACCGTAAGCATTGATACAAAGCGGCGTAACCGTCTTCTTCAGATTCGCGCTGACGCCTCTGGCATCCACGGACGCCCGGACTTCCGTCACGCGGTTTACGATGGATTCCGGTCCGGAGATCCGGATGATGTTCGGTGTTACGGAGATTCCTCCGATGGCATAGCCTTCCGCTACATCACCATTTGCAATGGCCTTGATGGGAAGTTCCTTCGATATCTTATCCTCTATGGTGAGATTCATGATGTTATCAACACAGTTGATCTCGATCCGGCTGGCGGTCTGGGAGTCCTTCGCACGCACTACTATGGTGACGGAGTTGGTCAGTGACAGCTCCGAAAGATCGGCAACCGCCGTGAAGTCTTCTGCCGTCAGCGGATCCACGACAGACCTGGGTCCCTTGACCACGATATCCACCGTCTCACCGTCCTGAACATTATAGACCTTACCCATATTTTCTATGGCGGATCCGTTCGTCTGTGTCACATCGATATTTCGGATCGTCTTCGTCATGGAATAATCAGCCAGATTCATGACGATTCCCCAGAGAAGGACGGCCAGGACCAGAGAGAGGATCTTCAGTCCGATATGATTAAACAGAGTTTTTCCGATTTTCTGTTTCATCGTTCTGCCCTCCCTTCTTCCATCTCCTGCGCCTCTGCTCGATCTGCTTATCCTGCAGAAGCTCCAACTGCTTTCGAAGGGAATCATCATTCAGATTCCGGACCAGTTGTCCCCTGTATGCGACCGAAACGGCTCCGGTCTCTTCGGATACAATGATGGTCATACTATCCGTATTTTCACTGAGTCCGAGACCTGCACGGTGCCGGGTTCCCAGTTCCTTATTCACATCTCTTCGTTCCGTCAGCGGCAGGTAACAGGTAGCCGCCACCACACGGTTATCCCGAACGATCACCGCACCGTCATGCAGAGGTGTATTCCTCTCGAAAATGTTGACCAGCAGCTGTGTACTTACCACCGCATCCAGACTGATGCCGGTACGCTCGTACTCACCCAGCGGCGTGTCATGCTCGATCACGATCAGTGCTCCCGTCTTCGCCTTGGACAGTTCGGCCGCCGTCCGGACAAGTTCGTAAACCGTCTTATCCGAGAACCTGCTTTCCGTCTCATCCCTGTCATCAAAGTTGAAGAAACGGTTAAAGAGTTTCTTTCGTCCCAGTTCATCCAGCGCTCTTCGAAGTTCCGGCTGGAACAAAATGATGAGTGCTATGATCAGAACGCTTGCGATATTCTTTGCAAGCCAAAGAATGGTATTCAGACGCAGCAGTGCCGCAATACCCAGAAACAGCAGAAGTACCAGTATTCCCTTCAGCAGTGTCCAGGCACGGCTGGTCTTGAACCATAGCAGGATATGATACAGCAGATATGCAATTATGATGATATCCAGCACATCCGTCCAGGTTAAATGCGGTACATAAAACCAGTCGAAATATGTGCGGAAAAATGTTCCGATACTACCCATCGCCCTACTGTACTCCTATATGCATCAGCCGAGATCTTCGAATTCATCCTCCGGCAGCTGCACCTTCTTCCTGTCCTTCCTTCTTACCGGCATTCCGTCATCTTCCGGCTCCGGTTCAGGCTCTACCATAACCGGTTCTTCATATCTGCGTCTTTCCAGATTCTCCGCTCTGGCTTTTCTTGTCTCTTCCACCCGTCGTGCATTCACGAGATCCGCCCGGTTGATCCGTTCCACCGGCTGGGGTTCCGGCTGCGCAGGTGCCGCAGGCCCGTTTGGTGCCACGTAACTTCCTCTCGGGAAATCACCGCCTGTGGCAACCGGCTGATTCCCCTGCGGGAACTCCGCATATCCTCTTCCTGCCGACTGATTTCCCTGCATGGTTCCCTGCTGATTTCCAGGCATCGCTCCCGGCGGAAGTTCCGCCCTTCCGGATGGTGCGGGCTTCTGTCCTTCTTTCCGTATCATCTCCGGTGACGGTTTCTTCGGTCCGCCTTCTGCGGGACGCTTCTTCTTTTTCTTCGGAGCATCCAGCTTCGGAACCGCTTTTACATAGTAATAGTATTCATCATCTTCAAACTGGACTCGTTCCGTTCGCGGGAAGTCCAGTACACCCTTACACGTTTCCATGACGATACAGAACAGGAATCCGATGAAGGAGCCGGTAAAGGCCGCTGTCGTATCGGCGGTTTCCTTGAAGATCGCTGCGACAATGATGGTAAATACCACGCAGAAGATCACGCCCGACAGGATCGCCGCATAATGTGAAAACGGGAAGGACAGCTGATAAATGATGGATGCCGCAACCACCGTTAAGGCGAATACAAGCATCAGCATCAGCATTTCCTTGTTCTTCAGGAAGTTCTCCACGAAGTATTTCAGGATTTCAACCTTCGAGTCATCTTCAGCCGTTGTCAGCTGTACCTGGATATCCTGAACGGTATTTGCAAAGTAATACAGTGCCACGCCGAAGCCGGCCGGGATAGCCCCGCGGATTCCGGTGATCACGAGGATCAGCAGCGGTGCCACATACGGCATACCGATGGCATAGCAGATCGGCACAAGGAAGATCGCGTATGCGTGCTTCGGGAAGAACCGGATATACACGCAATACATGAACATGAAGACAACCGAAAATGCCAGTCCGACTTCCAGATTCACGACAAAACAGTTATAACCGATCATAGCTCCTGCCGCGAATACAAGAAATGCATCCGGCAGAACCGCGCACAGAACCGAAAGCAGGAAGATCACCAGTTTGTTGTCAAAAAGATCCACATAGTGGAACATGGTGTGTACATTTGTGAATACGAGGAAACACCAGCCAAGCCGAAGGATCGGGAAGATGATCTCCTGATACTTACGGATTATGTCCCGTATCTTATTCTTTATGCCAAACAACGTGCTTATCATTCCTGTTTACCCCTCTCGCCTAAGATCTTGTCCAGTTCCGGATCATCACCTCCGATGCTCCTGCTTACCTGAACCTGTGCTTCCTTCACTTCGTTGACGTACTCTTCTTTCTCAACGATCTCGATCAGGCGTTTAAGATTCCGGTTATATGCAATTAATCCTTTTTTTGCGTACTGGTATCTGACATTGTAGATCAGAAATGCAAGAACATAGATCACTCCAAGGAAACCAACGTATCCGAGCATCAGCTTGCCGATGATGCTGAAATAGTCAAGATTGTTGATCTCCTTCAGGAGTTCTTCGAACTGATAGAATGCATACGCCGCTACTGTCAGCCAGTATGTCAGCGTTGCAATAAGGAGTGCACGGATGCAGCCAAAGCGTACATAGTCCTCCCTGTAGTAACGGGCCAGGACAAGGTCGCCGTATTCTTCATTTTTCTCGTAAATGCTGACCCTCGTCATAAGACGGATCTTTTTTTCGTCCAGCATGATTCTTCTCCTTCTTATAGGAACACATACTTGGTTCTATTTTATGTTATCCGGCTGGAAATATCAAGTTTTTTCTACCCGGGTGGCGGTGCTGTGTCCTTTGCAACCCCGGCGCTGTGTCCTCCGCCACGTATGCTGTTTTCGTGGCCCGGCTCGCGCCCTCCCATTTTGCTCGAATCGAAGTGGCTTGCAGTTTTACGGTGCAAGCCCCGGCGCTGTGTCCTCCGCCACGTATGCTGTTTTCGGGGCCCGGCTCGCGCCTTAGCCACGGGTACCCCCAGCGGCACGTAGGCTTCCCGCTGCGCACTTCGTGCTTGCGGATTGCCAAGTGCCGGGACCCGTGATGACCCCGAAAACAGCATCGTGGCCGGACACTTAGCGCCTTGAGTCCCAAAATATCCATAATATCAGTGGATAGCATCACGGCCGGATACCAATCACCTTGTGTCTCTAAATATCTATATTATCAGTGGATAGCATTACGGCCGGATTCCTATCGTCTTGAGATACTGAACATCCATTATATCGATGGACAACATCACGGCCGGATTCTTATCACCTTGAGACACAGGTCATCTGTATATCGACACCTCACAACATCCTCAAAAGCAAATCGTGGCAGCCACACCATCCCTTGAGATTTGAAAAAACCGGCACAGACGCGATGTCTGTGCCGGTTAACATAAAATTGATTTGAAATTTACTCGAGTGAGTCGATAACTTCGAGTGTACGCTCCTTGTTCATCTTGACGCAAAGGTCGACGAAGTCTGCAAGGGCGATTCCGTTCATCTGCTTGTTACCGCGGACATTGACAGAGACGGTCTCTTCTTCGGCTTCTTTGTCACCGAGGATAAGGACATAGGGTTCCTTATATTTCTTGAAGCCCTTGATCTTGGTCTTCATGTTCTCATCGCTGTAGTCGGCTTCCACGCGGATGCCTGCTGCGCGAAGGGCTTTCTCGACTTTCTTTGCGTAGTCGTTATGCTCCGGACGGATGGGTACGATGCCCACCTGATACGGGGATGCCCAGAAGGGGAATGCTCCCTTGAAGTTCTCGATGATGATTCCGATAAATCGCTCGAAGGATCCGAAAATGGCTCTGTGGATCATTACGGGTCGTTTCTGGGTTCCGTCGGGTGCGATATAGCGAAGGTCGAAGTTGAGCGGAAGCTGGAAGTCCAGCTGAATGGTACCCATCTGCCACTCACGGCCGATGCAGTCTTTCATCTTCAGGTCGATCTTCGGTCCGTAGAATGCACCGTCGCCTTCGTTGATCTCATAGTTGCCTTCTCCGTACTTCTTATCAAGAATACGCTTCAGGGATGCTTCTGCTTCATCCCAGAGTTCCGGTGCTCCCATGAAGTCATCCGGACGTGTGGAAAGCTCAGCCACATAGGTCAGGCCGAATGTGCCGTAGATCTTCTCCGCGATATCCATGATATCGGAGATTTCCTGCTCGATCTGATCTTCCATAAGGAAGGTATGATCGTCGTCCTGATGGAACATCTGTACACGGAACAGTCCGTTCAGCTCGCCTGATTTCTCACGGCGATGGATAACCTGGGTCTCGCTGTAGCGAAGGGGCAGCTCCTTATAGCTGTGCATGGTGTTCTTATATACGTTGATCGCATTCGGGCAGTTCATGGGCTTGATGGCATACTTGATATCCGTCTCGATCTTCTCTTCGCCGGATTCTTCATCCGTGTATGCGTTGGTTACAAGGAACATATTCTCCTTGTAATGTCCCCAGTGACCTGAGGTCTCCCACAGTGTTCTGTGGTTGATGACGGGTGCCAGGATTTCCTGATAACCGTACTCTTCATGCAGCTCGCGCCAGAAGGTAAGCAGGGAGTTGTACAGCTTGAATCCGCGAGGGAGCCAGTAGGGCATACCGGGTGCGGTCTCGTCGAACATGAAGAGTTCCTGCTCTTTGCCGATCTTCTTATGGTCACGCTCCAGCGCTTCCTTGATCAGGTTCAAATGTGCCTTCAGCTCGTCCTTGCTGGGAAATGCATACATATAGATACGCTGCAGCATATCGCGCTTCTCATCTCCGCGCCAGTAAGCGCCGGATGCGGAGCGGATCTGGAATGCGGCATTCATCAGTTCCTGGGAATTGGAGACATGAGGTCCGCGGCAGAGATCCACATAATCATCTCCCGTATAATATACAGTGATGGTCTCGTCCTCCGGAAGATCGTTGATCAGCTCCACTTTGAAACGCTGATCCTTGAACATTTCCAGTGCTTCTTCCTTGGAAACTTCCTTCCGTGTCCAGTCCTCGCGGCGCTTGATGATCTCGCGCATCTTGTCCTCGATGGTCTTGAAATCATCCTGCGTTACGGTACGCGGAAGTTCAAAATCATAATACGCGCCATCTGCGATCTGCGGTCCGATGGTGATCTGCACCTGCTCCTTACCGAAGATCTCCATCACGGCCTTTGCCATAACGTGTGCCAGTGAATGACGGTACACGCTGAGGAAATATTCCTTCTTTTCATCCTTGTCCATGGTTATATCCTCCTTGAAATTATTATCGTTTACTGTTTTCTGTTGCCTCTCCGCACCTTACGCGTCACTGTCGCGTGATTGATGCGGTCATTGATTCGCCGGGGCCGTGTCGCACCTCTCCGCGCTTTGCGCGTCGATGTTGCGCCCCTCGGCAAATACATGTGCCGGAGGCACATGATGTAAGCATCCGGCGGATCCCCTTCGTGCAAGCACGGGGGATCCGTCGGATACTTACACCCATGCTTCGCATGTGCTTGCCTCGGGGAAACGCACAAAGTCCCTGACCTGCCTTACGGCTGGTCAGGGACGATTACTCGCGGTTCCACCCTGATTGAAGCACCACTCTATACGGGTCCTGCCCGGTGCTTCCACTTAATTTACGGTCTGTCACGGGACCACCCGTACCGGTTCGCCGGTCTCTCCGAGGGGGTAATTCTGCAGGTTCTCTAAGGTGCTTCCAGCCATGGCACCTCTCTCTGTAACGGGATATCCGGCAGATCATGTCCTCTTCAACGATTTGACTTGTCAACGATTATACGTCACACCCTTCGAAATGTAAAGCACTATTTCTCGGTGCATTCTGTTTCGGGAGTTGAGGATTCTTCCACCTCGATCTTCCGGGATCAACGCACGGCTTTGAAGCCACGCTCTTCTTCCTTCAGAGGGATGGTCTTCGCATCCATACCGGAGATCTGCACGTAGGTCCCTCGCTGAATGGCGATGATCACCTGGTCGATATCCTTTTCTTCTCCCTGGATCTCCATGGTAACCTTTCCATCCCAATCATTCCTGACCCAGCCGGTGCAGCGGTACATTTCCGCTGCCTGACAGGCACGGTACCGGAAGCCGACGCCCTGCACCCAGCCCTGAAATACGATATGCTTACGAACCATTTATTGCATGCCCCTCTATTCTCGCCGGAAACTGCCGCACTGCCATCCACACTGTCGGGATCCTTCGTCGTGCGAACCACGCCTCAGGATGACGGGTGTTTATTCACACATTCCTGTCGAAAGGCCTTTGATCACTTCGCCTGCGATGATGAGACCTGCAACGGAAGGAACGAAGGCCGCACTTCCCGGGCTCTGTTTCCGTCTTGTGCCCTCTGCTTCCTCCTGCCCCGATTCCTGATCAGTTGCAGTTTCTCCGTAATCGGGTACCATCGCCTCTTCCGTGGAGTAGACCACCTTCAGGTTCTTTATCCCTCGTTTTCTGCATTCACGGCGCATCACCTTGGCCAGCGGACAGACGGTGGTATCATAGATATCCGCAACGCGGAAGGCCGTGGGGTCAAGCTTATTTCCGGCCCCCATGGAGGAAATGACCGGCACACCGGCTTCCTTCGCCCTCTGGATCAGGGAAAGCTTTGCGGTCACCGTATCCACCGCATCCACCACATAATCATACTGTGAAAAATCAAACTGATCTGCGGTCTCCGGCAGGTAGAAGACCTGATGCACCGTCACCCGGCAATCCGGATTGATATCCCGGATCCGCTCCGCTGCCACTTCCACCTTCGGACGGCCGATGGTGCTTTGCAGCGCTATGATCTGTCGGTTCAGGTTGGTCACATCCACCGCATCCTTATCGCAAAGATCCAGGGCACCGATCCCGGACCGGGCCAGGGCTTCCACCACATATCCGCCTACGCCGCCGACACCGAATACTGCCACACGGGCCTTCGAAAGCCGCTGCATGGCAGCTTCCCCGAGAAGCCACCGGGTCCGTATGAACTTGTCATCTGAGTAAGCTTTCATTTATTTCTTTCCGGTATCGGGATCATTTTCTGTTTTCTTTATCTGCTGCTTTGCCGTCAGCTGAACGGCTTTCTTTCTCGGCAAAAGTCTTCCTCCGATCACGGCCCCCTTCATGGTGAGGGTGGGAACGATCACGACCTTCCGTTTCTTCATGCCCTGAAGAGCTGCCGCAACGCACCTCTTGGGAGTGATCCCCTTCAAAGCGAACTGCACCTCGGCTACCGAGTTGAACTCCGTATCCACCGGTCCCGGACAAAGGCATCCGACATAGATACGACTTCCTGCCAGACGAAGTTCCTCAGCCACTGCCTGGGTCAGGCTTGCCACATAAGCCTTGGTTGCATAATACGTTGCCATATAAGGTCCGCCGGGAAGGAGTCCCGCGGAGGATGCCACATTCAGAACATATCCGACGCCGCGACCTGCCATGGACCGGAGGGCTGCCTTCATCAGAAGGTGCATGGCCGTTACATTTAAATCGATCATCTGCACCTCGCGTTCCGTCTCTGTGCTGAGGAAGGGACCCGCCAGGCCGAAGCCCGCGTTGTTGATGAATACATCCACTCTGTGATTCTCCATCCACCGGATCAGCATATTGCGTCCGTAATCCGTAACCAGATCTGCCATCAGAACCTCTGCATTTACGCCCGCTTCCTTCAGTTCCCCCTTCATCTGATACAGCCGGTCTCCGCGTCTTGCTACCAGCAGGAGATTATAGCCCTGCTGTGCCAGCTGCCGTGTAAACTCAAATCCGATACCGCTGGTTGCCCCCGTAATCACCGCCCAGCCGCTTCTTCTTTTTTCTTTCATTCCGCACCCCCTGTTTGCTCTTTATACCGATTCAGCGTAAGATATTCCACTCCCATGGACCGAAGGCGTCTTCGCATCTTCCGCACCTTCCGGTCCGGGAATCTTCTGCCGATACACTCCTTGATCATCTTCACCCGGACACCGGTTTTCATCGCCCCCTTTGCAGTGGCTCCGACGCATCCGCACTCATCCAGCCCGCAGAGATAGACTTCGGTATAGCCTTCCTTCTCCATGTGTTCCCGGAAGGCCTTCGACGTGTAGGTGTTCGGAAGCCGTTTCTCAAAATAAAGGTCCGAGACAACATCCAGTCCGCTGTAAAGTTTGGTTCCTTCCGTTCCTTCGATGGAGAAGCCGATCAGCCAGCGATTGGTGGGAAGGTTGGCAAACATCTGCGCGATATAGATCACGTCATACCCCTTCTTCTGAAAGGCCCGGATCACGGTGTTCACATTTCCCACCAGCGTCTCCGTGTCATAGGAGAACTTCTTCATCCTCTCCGGCCAGAGGTAATCATTCTGCATATCGATCACAACCAGTGCTTTCTTTTCGGACATATGCACCTCCCCTGTTTTATGCTTCCACCTTCGTAACCCCGGGGCCGCCTGCCGTCTTACCCCGGGCATATAAGCCGTGAGACCGGTAAGTATCCCGGATCGTATATTATTCTTCCCCGATTCCGGTTTCCTGCTCTTCCTCTCCGTCCTTCGGCTCCCTGCCGGATACGAACTCGATCACGATCAGTGTACCGATCATCAGCAGGATACCGATGGGAAGTGCAGCCCAGCCCACGCCCCAGGCCTTCTCAAACCAGCCGGAGATCAGATACGTAACCGCAGAAACCGCAGCAACCGTCAGTGCGTATGGCAGCTGGGTGGACACATGGTTCACATGATCCGACTGGGCACCCGCAGATGCCATGATGGTGGTATCCGAAATGGGTGAGCAGTGGTCACCGCAGACAGCGCCTGCCAGGCAGGCAGCGATGGACATAACCATCATTTCACCGCTGGAGAATACGCCCAGCACAATGGGGATCAGGATACTGAAGGTTCCCCAGGAGGTTCCGGTTGAAAATGCAAGTCCGAGAGCTACCAGGAAGATAACTGCCGGAAGGAATGCCTGCATGGCTGCCGCAGAACCGCCCACAAGATCAGCTACAAATACCTTTCCGCCCAGAAGACCGGTCATGCCGGACAGGGTCCATGCCAGGGCCAGGATCAGGATCGGAGCTACCATGGCGATAAATCCCTTCGGGATACATGCCATGAAATCCTTGAAGGTGATCACATCTCTGTACATGTAGTAGAAGAAGGTAAAGAGCAGTGCGATAAATGCACCGTATACCAGACCTACGGATGCGTCTGCATTTGCAAATGCATCGATAAAGCTTTCGCCTTCAAAGAAGCCGCCGGTATAAACCATGCCCATGACGCAGCCTGCGATCAGGACAACCACCGGAAGGATCAGGTCCAGAACCCGTCCCCTGGGATTTGCTTCCTCTTCCTCTTCACCGACTACCGGACCCGTGGTGAAAAGATCTCCGTTGATGGCGTTGATCTCATGCTTCTTCATGGGGCCGTAGTCCACGCGACGTACGGTGATATAGATCATCATGATGATGGTCAGGATTGCATAGAAGTTATACGGAATGGTCTTTAAGAAGGTCTGGAAACCGTTGATCCCTGCCTCCTCCGGTACGGAGGAAGTAACCGCTGCAGCCCAGGAGCTGATGGGGGCGATGATACAGATCGGCGCTGCCGTTGCGTCAATCAGGTACGCCAGCTTCGCACGGGATACCTTGTGACCATCCGTTACCGGACGCATAACGCTGCCCACGGTAAGGCAGTTGAAATAGTCATCCACGAAGATCATGATACCGAGCACAACCGTAGCAAGCTGTGCACCGATCCGGGTCTTGATGTGCTTCGATGCCCAGCGTCCGAAGGCAGCGGAACCGCCGGCCTTGTTCATCAGGGCAACCAGAATACCAAGAAGTACCAGGAAGACCAGGATACCGGAATTCCAGGAATCCGCGATCTTCGGGATCATGCCTGCAGCACCCCCTTCGGTATCGGTTCCGAAGAGCATGGTCTCAAAGGCAAACTCCAGATCAAAGTTCGCATACAGCAGAGCTCCGGAGACGATACCGATAAACAGTGATGAGTAAACCTCCTTTGTGATCAGCGCCAGAATGATGGCAATCACCGGCGGAAGCAGCGATACCCAGGTTGCATAATACTTACTCTGGTAATCATCTCCCACCACCAGCTCGGTACTGAGCGTATAGACGATGATGGCGACCACAGCCAGGAGAATCGCGGTGATTACGACATTCTTCAAGACACGTTGTTTGTTCATTTTCTTCCTCTCCCCTTTTTTTATTTATTCCACACTTCGCGCTACCCGCACTCCGTGGTGTTTACCGGAAATGTACCTCTACCGGAGGATCTTGCCCAGGAATTCCTTCAGCCTCGGATTCCTCGGATTTGAGAACAGTTCATCCGGCGGTGCATCCTCCTGGATCTGTCCTCCGTCAACGAAAAGCACGCGGCTGGATACCCCCATGGCAAAGCCCATCTCATGGGTTACGATCACCATGGTCATGCCCGCTGCCGCAAGATCCTGCATGATCTTCAACACTTCCCCGACCATTTCCGGGTCCAGTGCGGATGTAGGTTCATCGAAAAGCATCACGTCCGGTTTCATGGCCAGGGACCTTGCGATGGCCACACGCTGCTGCTGTCCGCCGGAGAGCTGTGCAGGATAATTATCCGCCTTATCGGCCAGTCCTACCCGGTCCAGCAGATGGGCCGCCTCTTTTGCCGCGGTTTCCCGGTCCATCAGCCCCAGCTTCAAAGGAGCCAGCATGATATTTTCCAGCACCGTCATATTCTTGAACAGGTTGAACTGCTGGAACACCATACCGATCCGTTCCCGGATCCGGTTCTGCTCTGCCGTTTTCTTACCGGTCAGCTCTTCCCCCTCAAAGATGATGCTCCCTCTGTCAGGTGTCTCCAGCAGGTTCAGGGACCGGATAAATGTAGACTTTCCGCAGCCGGAGGGTCCGATGATGGAGATCACCTCTCCCTTACGGATATCCAGGTCGATCCCTTTCAGCACTTCATTTCCGTCAAATGATTTCTCAAGACCCCTGACGGAGAGAAGTACCTCGTCACTGATCTCCCGTTTTTTCTTATCGCTCATTCTTCTTCAGCCTCCTCTCCAGCCAGGATACCAGGGCGCTGAGAAGCACCACAAGGATCAGGTAGACGATCGCAACCGTAATCAGCGGAAGGAACGGCTCATAGGTTATGCTTCGAATGATATCCCCGCCGCGGGTCAGATCCTGCAGACCGATGTAACCTGCGATGGAAGTTTCCTTCAGAAGGGAAATGAACTCATTTCCGATGGCCGGAAGTACATTCTTCAGGGCCTGCGGAAGGATGATATTCTTCATCATGATGGAGTAACTGAGTCCGAGACTCTTTCCTGCTTCAAACTGTCCTTCATCGATGGACATGATACCGGACCGGATCACCTCGCAGAGATATGCCGCGGAGTTCAGGCCGAATGCCACGATGGCAACCAGCAGCTTACTGATATTCACGGATTCAAAGATGACAAAGTAAATGATCAGAAGCTGGATCATGATCGGTGTTCCGCGGATGATCGTTACGTACAGCTTCGCAAAAAAGTTCAGGATCTTAAAATTCCCGTTTTTATCATGGGCCACCCGGACAAGCGCCAGTAAAAAGCCCAGGATTACGCCGATCAGGATGGCAACCACCGTGATGATGATGGTGTTCAGAAGACCCTGTGCCAGATACTTCCAGCGGCCTTCCTTGATGAAATTATTGTACAGCTTTCCGCCGAGACTGTTCGCTTCCTTAATGGCTTCGTCATCGCGAACGATGATCACCTGCTTGGAAATGGCGTAGGTTTCCGAGAAGTTGATCTGCTTCTTCCGTTCATCCGTTACGGTGAAGCCCGCAAGTCCGATGTCCGCCTTTCCGGAGCTGACTGCACTGATGATGGCGTCAAACTCAATATCCTCGATCACCAGTACCTTCCCCAGCTTGTCGGCAATGGCCTTCGCGATCTCCACATCGATACCGACGATCTTCCCGTCATGATAAAACTCATACGGCGGGAACTGGGCATTCGTTGCCATGACAAGTTTATCACCATCGGTGACCTTCTGCTCATAGGTGAAGGGTACCGTCTCTCCGGTTTCTTCGTCCGGAATGTAATTATCAATGATCTTCTTCAGGGTTCCGTCCGTCTGGAGTTCCCGGATCACATCATTTACCTTGGAGAGCAGATCCAGATTCTCCTTGGCGATGACTGCCGCATAATCCTCCAGAGTGAATTCCTCATCCAGGATCTTCAGTTCCGAATTCTGATTGATAAATGCCTTGGCCGGCTGCTCGTCTATGATCACGCAGTCAATCTTCCCCTGCTTCAGGGAGGAAACCGCATCGGCCCCCTTGGTGTACCGCTCAACAATGGTTCCCGCATCATCTCCCTCATAGTCTGCCGCATAGATATCCCCCGTTGTTCCCAGCTGGACACCGATGGTCTTGCCTTCCAGATCGTCCACGGAGAAAACGCGGTTCGGGGGCACATCCGAACCACAGGATACCAGCGTCAGCATCCCGAGGACCAGAAGCGCCAGCACGAGAAGACGCTTATACAGATTCTTCATACTCTCCTACTCCCTCTTTCCTTTCACATCACAGCCGCCCGTTTCACGTTTTATGGTCCTTGCATCCGAAGGGTGGCTCGTGTAAAATACATGTAGAACACTATATCATTTTATAATAAGTATATGAAAAATGCCATATAAAAAAGCGCATTTCCGTATAATTATCAATTTATATGAATCAGGAGGTAATCCATGGCCGAACAGCTTTTCACGATTCCCGTAAATGAAGCCTTCGAAGGTGACGCGGAGTGTCCCTTCTGCGAAATGAAGAAGAAGATCGAGGACTCCGCCATAGAGTTCACCCTGGGCCCCAGCTATATGGAGGACGACAACCGGGAGGTGACCGACAAGCTGGGATTCTGTTCCGTGCACATCCGGCAGCTGTATGCCCAGAAGAACCGGCTCGGACTTGCGCTGATGATGAATACCCATATGAACAAGCTCCTGAAGGATCTGAAAGCAGCCGCAGATCAGGGGCCCGACGAACGCGGCGGATTTCTCTCAAAAAAAACAGGGGAATCCCCTGTTGTGAAACTGATCCATACCGTGGAAAGCACCTGCTTCGTCTGCGGACGGATCGAACCGGTCTTTGACCGTTATGTGGATACCTTCTTCTATCTCTGGAAGCGGGAGGCTTCCTTTAAGGAAAAGGTGGCTGCCTGCAAGGGTTTCTGCCTCTCCCACTACGGAAGGCTTTATGAGGAAGGCGTGAAGCGCCTCGGCAAGTCGGATCTGGACGAGCTGCTGGCAGTACTGAACAAAGTCTTCTTCGACAATCTGGAGCGGGTGAACGGCGATACCTCCTGGTTTATCGACAAGTTCGATCACCGGAACGCGGATAAGCCCTGGAACAATTCCAGAGATGCACTGCCGAGGGCGATCATCAAGGTGAATTCGGAAATTGTGGGTGAATGATCTCTTTTTCTGTCTCTATCAGCAACACGTATTCTTTATTCCGTATCTCTCATCCGAGCATCCTCATTTTTCGCCCTTCTCCTCAGCCACAATGCCCTGCACCCGGCCAGGATCAGAAGTCCCGCCAGGGCTCCGGCCGCATCGATGCATACATCCGTTATCGCTCCGGCCCTGCCCGGAACAAAGAGCTGATGGAATTCATCCGTGCCGGCGTAGAACACCGCGAACACCCAGGCAATCGCATATCTTTTAAAGCCGGTCAGGGGCAGTGCCCCGAAGCAAAGCAGCGCGAGCAACGCATATTCCGATGCATGCGCTGTTTTTCTTATGGGATATTCGATCTTCGAAGCCCACTCTTCCTGCTCGGTTTCACTCATATCATCGAAGCCGGATACGAAGATGTGGCCGATCATCCGTCCCACCCATCCGCTGGTCTTCGAGGACTCATCTCCGTTAGCAGCCGAGAAACAGAAGATCACCACCATCCACAGGATGGCCAGTCCTCCGAATATGTAATTTCTTCGTTTCATTCCCGGCATACTTCCACCCTTCTTCCGTCACCGCATTCAGTATCTTCGGACAAATGTGCCGGATTCCGGAGCAGGAAATACCTCTGCCCCCAAGGCCCCGTGCAGCACATTTTTCATCCAGCCGAGAGCATACCATAATCCGGTGATCCATGCAACCGGCATCTGAACTGCCACAACGGACACCCTCTCACACATAACCGGATACATTCGCGGAGCACCCGGCCTGTCGCAGCCACGGTGATACATCCCGATCCCCGGACAACCAAGAAGGAGGACAACCGTCTCGGGCAGTTATCCTCCTCCAATCTATCTTATGAAGTTGTTCTGCAACTCCCACCGGACCCATCGTCCACGGGCAGGAGCCACATCTATGCTCTCGCGTTCGCCTGTCACGCCTACCGCGCGTTCCCGTACCACTGTGATACTGACCACCGCCGCTTGCTGTTTCTACATGATATATCTATACAGCCTTCTCATTCATGACGTTTGCATCTACCGGGTTTCCAGGACGCTTTCTGCGGTATCTGCAGGTTGCCGCTTTACCACGTTGCTGCTATGTCTGCAAATATGCATAATCGTTCTTTTCTGACTCGCTGAAAAAAGTTTCGGATTGGCTGGTCCATTTGTTTCGAATAAGAGACTATCCACATGAAGACCTCTTACCTCTTGCTCCGTCTCCGGCCACCGGAGATTGCATCCGAAACCGTTTCGGCCGCCGCATCTACCTTCCTTTCCTCTTTATTTACCCCACCCAGTCGGGGTAGATCCCGCATCCCTTGCGGGAGAATTCTTTCCTTCGTTTATGTACCCATTATAATCTAATTTGCGCGACATGTCAATAGAAAAGCGCAAAAATATCAAAAAATTATCCGCAAATTGTCCGAATTGTCAGACTTTTGTGTCATTTCGATTTTGCCTTCCGTTCGATGATCAGCTCCCTGTCTCCGATCACGTCCTCCAGCAGCCCGCGGATCAGTTTTTCCGTCTGTTCCTCGGACTTCTCCTTCAGTTCATCCACATTTGCATTGGCAGCCACATCATTTTCCGCCGTCTGAATGGCTGTGGCTACGTCCTGCTTGTCACTCCAGTTGAAGATCGCATAGCTCTGGTCATAGAAGTCGATGGAATTGGAATCCACATTGACGGACAGGATCTCCGTTTCCGGAAGGGTTACGACGACGTTCTTACTGTTCACTTCCACCTCGATCTTGGAGAAATCGATCCCCGCCTTAACGGTTGCCGAGTATTTCATGGTGAATCCCTTCTGGGTCAGCCAGGGAATGGATCCATCCTCATAACGCACCAGTCCGGTATATTTCAGTTCCGCCGTCGTCAGCTCACTGGCCACCTGAATCTTGCCGGTGATATACTCCGTGGTAAGCGTCGGTTCCTTCTTCCCGAACAGAAATGTCTTCAGCCATACACCTGCCATGATCAGAATAACAACGATCGCGATCAGGATGACCGTCCTGGTCATCTGATTCAGGCTCGACCACCAGATCCTGCGCCGCTCTGCACGTTCCGTCCGTTCACTTCTCATCTTGCTACCTCCTACAGGTTCATCTTATGTCATTTTCCTCCGTCAGCGTGGCGGAGGGGGTATCCTTCCGTTTGGTGTTTCGGGTTCCTCCTCAGGTTCCGCCTTTCGGTTCCGTCCTTCGGTTCCGTCTTTTGGTTTATACTTTCGGTTTCATCCTTTTGTTTCGTCTTTCGTTTCCGTCTTTCCGACGTTCTCCTCTTCCGAAACCTTCTTCACCCGCTGCAGCAGTTCGTCCACCCTCTGTTTTGCCAGATTGAATTCTTCTTCGGAAATGCCGTCCTTCGCAAATCCTGCCTGCTCCAGCACATGGAGCAGTTCCTCCAGCTGCTCCGAATCGACTCTGTCTCCGTCAACCTTCCGGGGTTCGGTGTAGGTCATCACCGCCGTATCCGGAACCCCCGCAGCCCGTCTCCGGTCATACAGACATTCCATCTGCTCCCGGTAGTTCACGCATTTTCTGAGTTCCTTATCTCTCCGCCTCCGGCGCATCGCCCGACTGTAATACAGTACCAGCCGCTCCGACCAGTTTCCTTTTCGGTAGGAGGTATGATACCGGACAACCGGTGCCGTCCGGAATCCCACGAAGATTATAAGGCCCAGACCCATGAGTCCGATCACGATAAAGACCGCGACCTTCATGGCACTGTCGCTTACGGTGAACCGGAATCCCGTTCCGCCGCCTGCGTCATCCGACCCGTAATCCTCATCCCCGTCACCGAAGATGTTATTGAAGTTCTCCCAGAAGGAGGCAGTTCCGTCATCCTCATCCAGCGTCGAGGAGGGGGTTACTTCCACAACCTTCCAGCCCTTTCCTTCCACATAGATCTCGACCCAGGCATGGGCATTTGCATCCGTTGCATTCACCTTTACCAGCGCCGTCTCTCCCAACTGGGAATAACCGGAATAATACTTTTCGTACTGTTCTCCTTCCACCAGTTCGCCCCGGCTCAGCACCTGGGAATAAGACACCGCGTAGCCTTCGCAGTATCTGGCGGGGATCCCGACATAACGGAACGCCAGCACCGCAGCACTTGCAAAATGAGCACAGTATCCTTTCCGGTTCTTTGTCAGGAAATAATTGATAAAATCCCGGTTTCGCGGGGTTGCTCCCGGACGGATCGTGTATGGGATGTTCTCTTCATAATAATTCGCCAGTCTCACTACATTTTCTTCCGGATCCACCTTCTCCGAAAGGTTCGCATCCAGCACCAGTCCGCGGATCGCGTCGACGTTTTCATCCGGAACAACAAGATACGCCGGATCCACCGTCTGATCCGTGATCTCCAGCAGATCATCGTCCAGAAGCGGATAATATTCCACCTCTATCTCCGACCTGAATTTCAGCCTTCCCTTTTCCTCATCCGTGTAATACGGATGATAGGACTGTTCGGCTGCACCCACATTTCGCAGTTTCATCACGCCCCGGGCCGACTTCGCCTCTCCGGCTTCATAAGCCTTCCGGAGGGAATCCGTCTCATACAGGTTCTGCTCAGCGGGCTGATCGTAACTTTCCGGCTGTACCCAGAAATTATTCACCGGTTCATAGGTCTGTCCGATCAGATTCTTCACATACAGTGTACCATAACTGTATGGCGTAAATGTGATTTCAAGATCCGGTTGATAATCCAGTCGGATAGATGCGACACCGCCCAGCTCACCGCTGGCAAGACCACCGTTGTTGGGATAGAAGTTCCAGAACGCTCCCATGCCCAGCATGATAATATTCTGGACATATTCCCGGGTAGCTTCCTTATATTCGTTCTTGCTCCGGACATAGATATACTCATCTTTCGGCCGGATGACATTCACGATGCCGGCCAGCAGGATCACAAGCCCCAAAGTCACCAACATGCCCTGTCGGAGGGACCGGTAATCCAGACCGTAGGTCATGCCCCATTTCCGTCGTTTGAAGATATGATCGTTCCGGCTCAGGGTAAAATGCCTTCCGGATTTCAGCACATAGGTCATGCAGAGACCGGAAATGGTCATCAGCGAATAGATAAGCTCCGGCTCCTTCTCCATATAAAGTGCGATCAGATTGATCGTGACTGCCAGAAATGCGGCAACCATATACCGTGCGCGACGCAGGATGTAGTTGTTCAGCAGGATATTTGCCGCAATGCCGATCAGCGTTACCGCCACAGTGACCGCCGCGTATCTGTTGGCGATCCGCTCGTTGTAATGCTACAAACCTTCCGCATTGAAATAAACCGTAGCCCATTCATTCGTCTCATTGACAATGGCATAGAAACCACTGTTGATGTAATCCCGGAAGAGATACAACGTCACCGCATAAACGGAGAAAAAGATCAGATACCCCAGATTTTCCGACTTCCAGCTGTGGTAAAGACACGCACAGAGGATGGCCGTTGTAAGGATCACCAGGTGAAAGATCAGTTCCGAGAACTCGATCTCCAGGGCCGTAAGGTAACATCCGATACCGCCTGCAGTGATCAGGTATACCACGAATCCCTTGATGATCAGCGTCCAGTACCGGTTCTCTCCGATCTGATACACCGACTCGTCGATGGTGACACCCTTGCAGAGCGGGATCTCCCGAAGATCCTCGTCCACCCACGCCGAACGACGGATCCGGCGCTTCTCGGCCCTTGCCGCCTTCTTGTCTGCCTGATTCAGTTGTTCAGTCCTGCTCGACAACTTCGGCATCTGCTTCTCCATTTCTGTAACATACATGAACGTATGCGGTAAGCTCCGGATGGATGCTTCGCATCAGATCCTTCGTCTTCTCCGTATCCGTATAAGGCTTGTCATAATAAAGATCCGAGAACGCACGTTTCAGGGATTCCCTGTTCAGGATCTGTCGTTCCTCGAAGGAATATCTTCCTTCGCTCCACCACATCAGACGGACATAGATCTGCTCCTGTACGAAGGAGCTGCAGACCCCGAAGGTCAGCGACAACACCTGATCCACCTGGGTGTCCTCTCCCGAAAGCTCCGCCAGGATGACCATCTGCTGATCCGACATGGAGACCCGGTCCTTCACCATCAGGATGTCCCTCTTGGCGGACAGTTTCCAGTGGATCGACATCAGCTTGTCTCCCGGGATATACTCACGGACATCGGACACATCCGAGAAATCATGTCCCTTCTTCTGTGTCTCCTCGCTCTCCGTCATACCCTTTGAGAGATCCGTCATATCTCCCGTCTGTGTACCCTCCCCTGCGGGATAGATCACAACCTCCGTCTCCGTCTTCACCTTCTTGGCCAGGGATACGACTCCCAGAAGATCCCGCATGGCAAAACCGTCCATCCGGTAACGGTACATACCGTTCATGGAGTAGCGGATCGGGATCATTTTCTCATAGGTCGCATGCATCTGGATCGGCACGGAAATGCGTGTCGTTCCGGTATCCCCGTAGAAGCAGTTTTCGCTCCGCAGGATCAGGTTCGCATCAAATGAGAACAGCCACAGGGGATTCTTCACCGTAAGCCTCAGATATCCCAGTTCATCCCGGTTCTGCTCCCGTTCCGGAGCGATCAGCGACACCTGTACAAACCGCCGGAGCAGGAAGACCGCCCCCAGAGACAGGAAAGGCACCACCGACATGATCACCAGCAGCATCAGAAAGAAATGTGCCCGGAGGAACCAGAACAGAAAGAACACCAGTGCGTACTGGACCAGATATGCAATTATTCTTGTGATATGGATCCTGGTCTTCACTTGGCCGGTCTCTCCTTTATATTTCGTCGGCGTTCACGCCACGCCTGCTTTCCCGTACTCTGTCAGCTTCTCGGTGCAGGAACAGTCTCCAGAAGCGTACGGATCGCACCGTCCATATTCACGCCCTGGGCACGGGTCCGCTGTCCCAGCTTCACACGATGTCCGAGGGTCTCACGGGTTACGGACTGCACATCCTCCACCGTCACAAAATTCCGGCCGTTGATCACTGCCATGGCCTTCGCCATTTTCAGGATCGCGATGGTTCCGCGGGGGCTGGCCCCCATGGAGAAAAGATCGCCGGACCGGGTTGCTTCAACCAGGTTTACGATATATTCATAGATCTGATCATGCACGAAGAGATCGTTGGACTCCTGCCGGAGGGATTTCAGTTCTTCCACATCCAGTACCGCTTCCACGGTCTTCATGGGATTCAGCGCATTTCCCTTCAGGATTTTAACTGCATCATCATGCTCCGGATACCCCATGGAGAGACACACCATGAAACGGTCCAGCTGGGATTCCGGCAGCAATTGGGTTCCCGAAGATCCGTAAGGGTTCTCCGTTGCGATCACGACGAAAGGATCCGGCAGCTTCCGGGTCACGCCGTCCACCGTGGCCGTTCCCTCCTCCATAACCTCCAGAAGGGCCGACTGGGTCTTCGGAGAGGTACGGTTGATCTCATCCGCCAGGAACAGATTACAGAAAATGGAGCCCGCCCGGTACTCGAATTCCTTCGTGGCGCTGTTATACATGGAGAATCCCAGGATATCACTGGGAAGTACGTCCGGTGTAAACTGCACACGCTTATAATCCAGGGACAGTGCCCGCGCAAATGCGGTGGCCAGCGTGGTCTTGCCCACTCCCGGGATATCCTCCATCAGGATATGTCCGCCTGCGATCACTGCCGCCAGAACCTTCCGGACCACATGCTCCTTGCCCTTGATGACTTTATTTACATTGTCCTGAACCAGTTGGATCTTCTGTACATCTGCCATAGTATTCCTCATTTCCTTCTTGAATCGTGCCAAAATGTGCATACAACATCATTTTATTCTACCATTTTTTCCCGCACTTCGCATCATAATTATTGTTAATCTCACACGGGAGTTTCTGTCCCCCGTGGACTTCACGCTGCTTACATCATAAAGCTGCTTATGTCTTCGCTCAGGGTCTCATTCCATACGGAAAGAAATCCTGCAGTTTCTTGAAAAATGGGCATATTCATGGTATAGTTTAAGCACCCGGTCACTGCCGGGATCTAAAGAATATCATCCGGTTTTAAATTGCAGGAGGGACACCCATGCGTAAAACAAAGATCATCGCTACTATCGGTCCGGCCAGCGAAAATGAAGAGACCTTCACCGCGCTCTGCCGCGCCGGTCTGGACGTTGCACGTCTTAACTTTTCCCACGGAACACATGAGGAGCATAAGAAGAAGATGGACCTGATCAAGAAGGTCCGCAGCAGACTGTGTCTTCCGATCGCCATCATGCTGGACACCAAGGGACCCGAGTACCGGATCAAAACCTTTGAGAACAAGAAGGTCGAGATCAAGGAGGGGGATACATTTATCTTCACCACAGATGAAGTGATCGGAAATGAGGAGCGGGTCTCCGTCAGCTACGATCACCTGGTGGATGATCTCTCCGTCGGTGATCAGATCCTTGTGAATAACGGACTCGTGATCTTCGAGGTTACGGAGCTGAAGGGCCGGGATGCCATCACGAAATGTCTCTCCGGCGGCGTGCTCTCCGACCGGAAGAGCATGAACTTCCCAAACAAGGTATTAAAGCAGGTCTTCCTCAGCGAGCAGGACAAGTCCGATCTTCTCTTCGGCATCCAGCAGGGCGTTGAGTATGTAGCTGCTTCCTTTGTATCCACAAGGGAGGATGTGAAATCTCTCCGGGATTTCCTGGATGAAAACGGCGGAAAGGACATTGATATCATCGCCAAGATCGAGAACCGGTCCGGCGTGGATCATATCGATGAGATCTGCGAGATTGCCGACGGCATCATGATCGCCCGGGGCGATCTGGGTGTGGAGATCCCCGCAGTGGAGGTTCCCGCGATCCAGAAGAAGCTGATCACCAAGTGCCGCATGCTGGGCACGCGTGTCATCACCGCAACGGAAATGCTGGAATCCATGATTGAGAAGCCCCGCCCGACCCGTGCAGAGGTATCCGACGTGGCAAATGCCGTATATGACGGAACCTCCGCCGTGATGCTTTCCGGCGAAACCGCTTCCGGTAAATATCCGGTGGAAGCCCTCCGGACCATGGCCCAGACCGTGGAGACCACGGAGGCCACCATTCATTACGAAAAACGTTTCAAAGCGCTGGATGTGGAGATCCGGAACAACCTGGATGCAGTCTCCCATTCCACATGTTCCATGGCCATCGATGTTAACGCCAAGTGCATCATCGTCAACTCCCTCTCCGGACGGACCGCCCGCATGGTAAGCCGGTTCCGCTGTCCGGTGGACATTATCGGCATGACCACCTCGGAGAAGGTATGGCGGAAGCTGAACTTAAGCTGGGGCGTTACCCCGATGCTCTGCGGCATCTACGACTCCATGGAGTCCATGTTCGCAAATGCCATCCGCGAAGCCACCCGCGTTCTGGGCCTGCAGCCCGGGGACAATGTGGTTCTGACCGGCGGTCTGATGGACGGCCACAGCGGCAACACCAACATCATCAAGGTGGAGTGTATCGAATGACCGAAATGAAGAAGGAGTTACGATTCCTGCAAATGAATCGTAACTCCTTCTTTTTTTGCGGTTTCAGTGACCGCTCGCAATCCCCGCTTCGCGGGGTACGCGCCTTCGGCGCCAGGCATATACGAACACCGAATGCCTGATGGCATTCGCTGGGGCCCTTGC
>JAFRWY010000007.1 GCA_017437905.1 Eubacterium sp. | reverse complement strand
TGATATCCTTCCAGCCGGTACGCATCACGCCGTTATTTCCGAAATAATACCAGTTCCCGGAAATCTTCTGCCAGCCGGTCATCATGTAGTTATCTTCCGGATTAAAGTAATATGTATTCCCGTCAATCTGCTTCCAGCCGTAGTCCCTGCTTCCCCCGGAGAAATGTATCATTTTCCCGGTGTCCTCATCCCGGATCCAGCCGTCCGCAGGAAGTAACCGGAGCGTGAAATAGGTATAAACGCCGCCCTCATCGTTGGCTGTGAAATACACATCCGTGGAGCCGGAAGCTAGGGGTGTGAGTCTGAAGATCTGTTCATCGCCCGTTCCTACCGATAATGAAACATCCTGGATATATACAAGGTCATCCTCCGACTCCTGCTTCAGGAAGCAGTTCAGATCCTTCTCCCCTGCATCTTCATTCACTTTGCATCGGATATAGAGTTCTTCTCCCGGCATGTTATAGAACTGAATCTCCTGTCCTTCAGAAACCGTTCCTTTTGAGGTGAAGACTCCATTCTTGACGACACCCTGTTCCAATGTGATATCCTTCACATAAACCGGATGTACAACGACTTTCAGATCAGCATACACAAAACTGTTATTTACAGACTCTGCCCGTATGATTGCTGTTCCTGCCTTGAGCGCGACTATCTTTTGGGATGAATCAATTGAAGCAACTCCCGGATTCAGGGACCTGAATACAATATCATTCTGATCATCCGCATCCGCAGGCAGGATATTGTATTCATGTCTGTTTCGAAGATATAAATTTTTTCCTACTTCAAGAGAAATGCTTTCCTCACTGAAAAGAATCGCACTCGTAGGATTCGGTTTCTTACTGATCTTGTAAGCTATCGTCTGTTGGATATCACTATATCCTCTCAAGGAAATCGTTAAACTTCCTTCCCCCGGTTCCTCTGCGGTAATCACGCAATCAGAAACGCTGATCTCATCACCTGTCGAACTCCAGGAAGGCACAATCTTCAAAGCCTTTGTCGATTGAGTTGACTCATCTTTGATAGAATCAGTGGGATTGGTTTTATTCAGAATAAACTCATTTCCCTTGGAATCCCTTGCATGGATTTCGATATACGCTTCATCACCTTCTGTCAGAGCCAAAACCGTATCATCATCAACCGGCTGGTCCTTATAGTAGACCTGGAAATCTACAATATCCATGTACCATTTAAATTCCGATTCGGAAAGAACGTTAACAAAGAAATCCTTCTTTTCATCCGGTTCCTGTCCATTCACTGAGATCTGTATCTGCGGAATCCCTACACCCATGGCAGTGATCAACCGGCTGTTTCCCTCACCTTCCATCGAAATACTGTCATGATCTCTATAAAGAATATCCCATGTCGTGCTCTTTACATTATCTCCACAGGTAATCTTTATTTCGTATGGTACATTCATTTCCTGGTTCTCATAATAGTCCATAAGGAGCCAGTTATTATTCGAAATGGTATCTGATGTAAATTCCAGCGCAGGCTTTACAGTCACCTCTACCATGTTACTGTCTCCACCATCCCACATGGACTCAACGGTAACGTAAGCAGTTCCCGATTTATGCGCGTGAATCTGTCCGTTTTCATCAACCGACAGTACGCTTTCATCTGAAGATGTCCAAATCAGATCATCTTCAAGATTTGCCGGTGTCGTTATTACATTCAGTGTCTTTTTATCCCACTCACGAACCGTAATACTGCTTGAATCAAATAAAACCTTTTTCAGTCTGGTCGCCTCCGAAACCAATACGCCATTCGGTTTTGACTCATATTTTTCTTTCAGCGTTTCATCCTTGAATACAGTATCGGATTCTTTGAACAAATACTCCTTCCCCTCTTCTTCCACCACGGTCCAACCTGTCGCAAAATGACAGCTATAGGGAGTAACGCCATCATCGACCAGGTAGTATGTATCCTCCTCTGAGGAAACCCAACCGAGATCATCGTCGGAGTACACAGCGAATGTACCTTCATCCGTCGGTCCCAGACCGGGTGTTCTTATACGTGTATTACGAAAATCAACTAACGTGATATTATTGTCCTCACATGAAGCAATTGACAGATTCGGATTATATCTTAAATCCAGTTCCGTTAACTTATTATTATTACAAAAAAGTGTAGCAAGCTTTGTATTAGCGCTAAGATCAAGAACCTCAATCTGATTATTATCCGCTTCTAATGCCGAAAGCATTTTTAATTTGCTGAGATCCAGATTCTTTATATAATTGTCATCACAGGTAATTGATGTAATTAACGTAGATCCAAAAACCAGTGACTGAATCTTATTCATCTCACATGATAGTGTCGTTAAGGCAGTATTGTTGGCCAAATTTAATTCGACCAATTCATTCATACCACATTTCAATACCCTCAGTTTTATATTTGAAGAAAGATCCAGGTATGCAATATCATTTTCAGCACATGATAGATTAATGAGCATCGTATTCTGGCTCAAATCAAAATCTTCAGACGACTCTTTTGTTATCTGTAATAGATTATTGTTACAATATAGATTTTGCAGTTTCGAAAATACTTCAATTCCTTTCAAACTGGAAATCTCCATATTGTTGACATCTATTTCTAACACATTATCAATTTCTTCCTGCTTCAGGTAACCATCAGTATCGATATCAATAAAATTAATGACATATTCTCGGAATTTATCATCCTTAAACACTGTTTCATCAATCTTGATACCCTTCTCCTTCTCACGCGATTGCACCTGTCTTGTGGAAGAAGGGACAATATCATCCGGATTCCATTCGCTCTCTTCTTTCCAGTCGGACCAGTCTCCCCATACGGCACGCCGATAATTATACGTTGTTGTAACCGTCTTCGTCCTTGTACGATATCGGTACTCCGTATATGCGTTGGTAGCTACCACCTGCCTGGTTTCCGGATTATACCACCAAATATCCCATCTCTGACCATTTCCTCGATATTGAAAGTTACCATATGTATCATAGCCTCTCCCGTATCCATAGAACTCACCATCCCATTCTTCCGGTAACGGAGAATCCAGCCATGCAGTTTCGTCATACGACTGACAGATTCCGGTTGCCCAGGGATAAGTATACCAATAACCAGAAGAAGAGCTCTGTCCTATGTATCTCGAATAATGATACTGCGTCTTATATGTCGCCGGAATAGTACGCGACTCAACATCCATAGTCTCAGATTTTGTATATGCCGTTCTGGACCATCCACTCCAGGCTTCCCATTCCCCATACGTCGTCGTAGTATCATAGTCGATATACTCCCAGTCAGATCCCAGGGAACCCTTGATCGTGGTCGACTGATATTCAAAATCACTCGCGTCACGTACCCGAACCCTGTACTCCGTAACCACGACGGAATCCGCCGCTTCCGTATAGAGCGGCTGAATCATCGCGATACCACTGATCAGGAACAACGCTACAAGAAATCTTATGCGCGTCATTTTTCTCATAGATACTGTCCTCCCATCTCACCCGTCACCTTATTTGTTCCTGTTGACAATCAACAAATGCCCCTCCCTGTGATAACAAAAAAGCACCTGCTCCACAGAATCCTGCGACGCAAGTGCTTTTATTCATATCCGGTGCAGCTGGCTGCCATTTTACAGGCCCTTCTAGCTTTGCGTCGCATGGTTTCCCATGTTTTGCCAACAATTCAATTATAATACGATTATAGTCTTTATCCCTTGAAACGTCAAGAATAACGGCATTCTTTTACGGATTCTGACACACTCCCGAACTGCTGAAACTGTAGGTCTTCGTAAGGATCTTCAGACTGCCGGCACGCATGATCCCGTCGGCTCCGAAATAATACCACTTGCCAACCGTTTTGCATGAATTCGTCTGTTCCAAGGCAATACAGTTCTTATAATTCTTTAGAGCTCAAAGATTAGTATGTTTTGATATACAGCCCTTCCGAATCAAATTCATATTTGACTCCATCAATTTCCCTTATGCCGGTCACCATTTCGCCGTTTTCATCGAAGTAGTACCATCCGGCTTTTTTGCCATTCTCTTCTGCTTTCAGTTCAAGCCAATCCTTTTCAATCATCGGGGCCATTCCGTCATCCTTCTTCACGAAATAGTACCATTTGCCTCCGTGCTGGACGAATCCGGTTGCCATGGGGGCCTGTTCTCCTTCCTTCGGAGCCTTGAAGAGGTAGTATTTATCATCAATCTTCTGGAAGCCCTCCTTCATGATACCATTCTGGTCAAAGTAATAATACTGACCACGCATCATCTTGAGTCCGGTCACTTTCGAGCCATTTCCCTTATAAACAACCAAGTTTTTACCTTCCTTCACCCATCCGAGATGTAACGCCTTCACAGTAAAATGGATCGTATAGGATTGCCCGTCCGATGCCTGAATCGAAGCAGTAATGCCGGAATCGCCTTCCTCCCAGGAAACCGAGCCGTCTTCCTTCTCAACCTTTTTACCTAAAACAAAGCTTCCTTTGTCATTAATGGTCAGATATTCATTATCCGCTGTCCATTTGACACTGTTCACAGACGCGTCACCGGAAACCGCCGTAACAGAAGCCGTTGCCTTTCCGGAAGTACGCATCTCCAAAGTGTTTCCGTCTTCCATATCATACTTCGGCGTTTTTCCGTCATCCATCTTCTCCAGCTTCACTTCGACTTTGAACGTGGACAGCACCGGAGGTTCTGTTGATGTATCACTTCCTGCCTGGCTGGTTGTAGATGAGAACGGACCTCCCGCAGTCGTACTTCCCGTTTCTTCATCATCCTTTTTCTTTCCAAGCAGAACCACGATCAATATGATGGCAGCCGTCAGGATTACGGAAAGTGCGATAATGATCGCCACGCCTTCCTTCCCCAGTCCCTTCTTCGGAGACTTGCCGGAGGATTTCGGCGTTCCGGGGCCCTTGCCCTTCCCGCCTCCGCCCCCCTGCGGTGGGCGCGTGGTGTTCCGGACCGGTGGCTGTGCCGGCAGTCTCTTAGGTACCGGCGGCTGATACAGTACCGGAAGATTCTGTGAGGTTTCCGGTGACTGCACTGGATTCGGCTGACGTCCAGGCTGTCTTGTTCCCGGAGCCTGCTGCCACATCGGATCCAGGGGTTCCTCCTGCCACATCGGGTCCTGCTGCCACATGGGATCCTGCTGCATTTGTCCCATATTCGGACGTCTGTTCATGGGATCCTGCTGCATCTGTCCCATGTTCGGATTCCTGTTCATGGGATCCTGCTGCATCGGCCCCATCCCCGGACGCATCCCGCCCGGCTGCATGGGATCCATTGGTCCGTTGTACATCGGATTCTGGTTCACAGGGCCGTTATACATCGGATTTCCCACATTTCCACCCTGCGCTTCGTAATACGGATCGATCAGGATACCGGTGGGTGCTTCGTCGTTAAACAGGCTGGTTAGTCCGTCCGTTGAGCCCGCAGACGGCGCGGGTTCCACGATGGTCCGATAATCATTTCCGGAACCTACAACCGTCTGATAATCATCCATGGGACCGCTCCCGTAGTTCCCCATATACTCCGGATTAGCGCAATACGGGCATTCCATATATACATCCGAATCATAAGAATGACCTTTGGGGCACGTGATAATGTTCATAGTTTCTATCCTCTCTTTTTCACATTTGATACGCTGCTTACGGATTCAGGCAGATTCCGGCCGAACTGAACTGATAGATTTTCGTTCCGATCTTCCGGTTTCCTGTAACCATCACTCCCCGGGAATCGAAATAATACCAGAAGCCGCCGCTCCTTAGCCAGCCGGTCTTCATAACGCCATTGCTGAAGAAATACCAGTTCTTCCCAACCTTCTGCCAGCCGGTTCGCATGATCCCGTCGGCTCCGAAATAATACCAGCTTTTCCCGATCTTCTGCCAGCCCGTACGCATGATCCCATCGGTTCCGAGATAATACCATTTGCCGCCGGACTTCTGCCAGCCGGTCTTCATGACTCCATCGGCGCCGAAGAAGTACCATTTGCCGATCTTCTGCCAGCCAGTGCGTGTCACACCGTCTTTCCCGAAGTAGTACCATTTTTTATCGATCTCTTTCCAGCCGGTCTGCAGAACGCCCTTGGCGGAGAAGTAGTACTTCTTTCCATCGATCTGCTTCCAGCCGGTGTCCATCACATCCTCCGTAAAATGACGCTTCGTACCATCCGCCTCAGTGATCCATTCATTATACGGAAGAATCTTTACAGTAAAGCTTCCGTAGATACCGCTTCCATCCGTGGAACGGATGAATACTTTTGTTTCTCCCACCTGATCTGCTGTGATCCGGAAGAAATTCCGTCCGTCCGGAATCTCCTCCGAATCGAACTCGATCTGTTCTACCGACAGAGATCCATCCTCCGGATCCAGTTCGTATGCAAGGAGCTTCTTGTCAGCGGACTCATTTACATAGGCACTGATCATCAGGTTCTTCTCGATACCATGCTTCAGTGAGATCACATCCCCGTCGCTGATCTTTCGCACAACTTCAAAGCCCACATCGCTTTCCTGTATCTCGATCTCTTCCATGGTTATGGATTCAACCGGTGACTGTACATAGATCTGAACGGAGGAATAGATATTATCATCGACTGCCGAATACGCCTCGATCTCGGCCATACCGGATCCCACTGCAGTCACTCTGCCGTTTGCATCAACGGTTGCCACCTCCGGATCACTCGTCTTCCAAAGGATCTTCTTCTGATCCTCATCCACGTTCCGGGGACTCAGTGTGTAGGCAAATGTCTTCGATGCCCCCACATTCATAGGATATACCGATTCGGAAAGGGCTATGGATCTAAGCGGTACCGGTTTCCCGTTTGCGGTAAGATCCATCATGGAGGATACGTTCAGTCCCAGAACCTGTGCCGTGATAAATGCGGTTCCCTTCGATCGGATCTCTACACGTCCCTTCGTAACACTTGCCACTTCCGGATTCGTCGAGCTCCAGATCAGACGGATAAAGCCTGCACCGGTTCCTGCCACCGGATTGTCATAAGTCAGCAGGTAAGATGTTTCCTGACCGGATAAAGGATCCGAGACATAAACCATAACATCGATATTTATGACCTGGTCAACCACGCACTCCATCTCAGACGGCCACGTAAGCGTTTCCATCTGTCTGAATTCGATCCTGTCCACATTCAGATCCACCGAATCCAGAGCTGTGACCGTGATCGGAATCGTATAAGTCTCCTTCCTGCCACCGGATCCGGTTACATGGATCACGAGTTCTGTCACTCCTTCACTGAGTGCAGTCACTTCTCCTTCCTCGGAGATCTTCGCAATCCCCGGGTCCTTGATCTCCCACGAGATCCCGGTTACCAGTGATGTGCTCTCCTTTACATAGAACTGATGATGTTCATCCGGGATCAGATCCATCTGCAGAGTTTCAAAGGACAGGAGGTCCCGTACTGTCACCCGGAGCGTATAGGACACACTGTCATCATAGACAGAGGACACTGTGATAAATGTGGTTCCTGTGGAGACCGGAGTCACGGTACCCGTCTTGTCTACAACTGCTATACTCTCATCCTCCGAAGACCATACAAGAGAATCCGTTGGAAAATCCGCAGGATTGGTGATCGCAGTAAGCGTTTCCGTATCCCAGGGGGTCAGCTCCAGTTCGGTCTGGCGAATTCTCACATCGTTCAGACGGATGGCGTCCTCCACCAGAACACCTTCCGGCGTAAAGAAATACTCTGTCCCATCGATTTCTCTCCAGCCGGTAACGACTCTTGTATATCTCGGCCATACGCCAAGTTCCTCGATATAATAGGTATTTCCGTTCTGTTCCCGCCATTTGAGGCCATGCTCTGCATCAATGATGATCGTGCTGTCATCCAGCTCACAGGATTCCAGAAACGTTGCATTTCTTAGATCGATACACCGAAGCTGATTGTTCCTGGCACTGATCTTCTTCACCGGAGCTGCCGTTCCCAAATCCAATACGGTCAGCTGGTTATCATCACAGATCAGCTCCGCCACTCCCACGCCACCCGTGAATTCCAGTGAAGTCAGCTCATTGTGAGAACAATCCAGCGTCGCACTCCACCCTCCGCCGGTATTCAGTGATTTCAAATGATTGTATGAACAATTCAGTTGGAGTGCGCTACTGGTCAGTTCCTCCAGTTCATTATGAGAACAATCCAACACGCTTAATTCTCCACTGTTCAAAGACAGATCCAGGCTCTTCAGACGATTGTTATTACAAAGAAGAGTTCCCAGATTGTTATTTTCCTCAGAAGATAAACTCTCTAATTGATTGTAGGAGCAATCCACATAAACCGCATCCCCAAAGTGTATTTCTTCGAGGTTATTATGGGCACAATACACTTCCATCAAACGACTCAATTTTCTTAAATCCAGGGATTTCAGTTGATTGTTACTACAGCGAATGAATTTTAACTCATTGTCATCTTCAAGTGTAAGCTCTGTCAATTGATTATCAGAGCAGTCAAACTCTTCTATTCTCTCACATCCGGACAGCACAACTTCCGTCAACTGACTGTTCGAACATTTTACGGAAAGCAATCTGGTACAATTCGTGATCCTTAACAACTCCAGATTATTGTAGCTTACATCAATCTCCATTAGCCTCTCTTTCTGATCAATAATCAAATGTTTCAATTGATTATTCTGACACAATAGCATGTCCATAAGATCACATTTTTCCAGATCCAGTTCTTCCAGATTGTTATTATAACATTCCAATCGTCTGAGATTTGAGCATCCGGCAACGTCCAACAGTTTCAGTTGATTATCATTACATTGTATCCGATCGATATTCCCATTTTCTCCAAAAGACAGTTCCTCTAGCTGTCCACCTTCAATATTGAAGACAACCAAATCAAGATTGTACGATAAATCCAGTGTTTTGACCGACAGTTCAATCTGATCCAGATGCTGAATTCTCGGGAAATACTCGATTCCCTTCAGACTGACTGCACCGGACCAATCAAACGAATAACTCAAATCAACAACTGATTCGATTTCAATCTGTGACAAATAATCATCATGATTCATCACATCAACATACTGTCTGATATAACTGCGAAATACCTCATCAGGAAAATGCGCTTCATCAACAGGAATTCCCTTCTCTGTGACAACCACAACAGAAAATGCACACGTTTTCTTTCCATCCCTCGTTGATACATGGATTCGTGAAAGTCCTTCTGAAACACCTGTCAGAGATCCATATTCGTCAGTAGTTACAATCGATTCATCCTCTGATTCCCACTTCAGGACAGAGAAATCCTCTATCGACGGGTTTGTGCTGATACGAGACTGTCTTGTCTCTCCTACTTTTATACAAAGAGATGCTCCAAACGACCGCAACTCTTCAATTTCCACCTGCTCTTCTTCGTCTTCTCCCTCTGCAGCCACCTTTGACATTTGCACAGATGATCCCGCTGCGAAGGCTTCTTGACGGAGCAGGAACAATAAAAGAAGGATTCCAACGATCAAAGCACTCATCCAAACTACATTTTTCCTGGCTTTTATCATCGCAATCCTCCCGTACTTTTCTTATTCATAGAACCAGTCACTTTATTCGATCTATTAAATGTCAATCTGTTTTATGAACACGTAAGTTCCAAGTATAACGTCCGGTTATTTAAGAGACGTTATGCTATACTCTGCTTCTTCCACAGGTCAGGCAATATCTCTGAATCTTATGATTCTTCGAAGAGCAGATCGGACACATCCAATAATCATCCTCAGGTTCGGACTTCATAACATCATCCAGGGTAAGCATCTCCGTACGTCCGGTTTTCTTCTTCTCCTTCCACCAGGAGAAGCCGTCCTTGCAGAGTTTGATCAGCTGGTACTGAATACCACGGATTTCAAGAATGTCCTGATCGTTCAGATAAATGGTATTCGTAATCTGCTTTCCATCCACATAGATAGGATCCGGATCCCGATGTTCGATAAATATCTCGTCGTTGAAATAGAATTCCTTTCCCTGCATGTCAAAACTGATCACACAATTCACGCTGGCGAAGGAATCCTTGTAGGAACCAACATGCAGCCGGTCATCCTTATCCTTTCCTACCCAGTTATCATCCGTATAAAGCGGGTAGAAATTCCCGTAATCCGCGCCGGTTACACCGATCAGCCATCCGACGATCAGTCCGCGCTTCTTCTCATGTTTATTCTTCTCCTGATACTCCCGGCCAAGTGCATTCAGCTGCTGACTGCGGAGAATATTTTCCTCTCCGTACGTCCGTCCGGAGGGTGCCACTTCATGTACTGAAAAAAGAACCGTCGTATTTACTTCGGCCTGTTCGTCCTCTTCCGCCTTCGCGGGTGTTCCGAGATAAGAATTGGTGGTAGGCGTTGCTGCAAAAACCGATTCTGATGTTGCAACATGCGCAGGTGTTGCCATGGGCGGAACCTTGGATCCGGTCTCCGGTGCAGGTGCGGCCATCGGCGGAACTTTGGATCCGGTCTCCGGCAGAGATGCGGTTATCGGCAGAACCGTGGATCCGGTCTCCGGTGCAGGTGCGGCCATCGGCGGAACCTTCGGATTGGTTGATGGTGCTGCCTCATTCGATTTCTTTACAGATGCAGATGCTTCAGCAGGCTTCGATCCACCTGCGGGTTCTGCCACCGGCGGAACTGAAGTTCCCGGTACGGAATGCCCTGCCGGAACTGCGACATGCGGCATACCCGGCCTTCTCTGAGGGATTGCATCCGGATCCGGACGTTTCGAATGTACTCCTGATTTTACAGACACATCCCGGAAGCCGTCACTCAGATCCATTCCGCGTGGTGCCGCAACCGTCACCGCATCCTCACGGCCGATCAACACTGTCTGAAACTCCTCATCTCCTCCGCCAAAGGAACTCGGTGAAGGCGCATCTGCCGGTTTTGCGCAATGCGGGCACTCCAGGAATACATCATTATCAAAAAAATGTCCATATCTGCATTGAACTATGTTCATAAATCCACCAACCCTCTTTTACACAAAATCCCCTCACTGTCCGGGCACATTTCCCGGACAGCAAGGGTTTTTCTTATCAAAATGAAACTTTAGAACAAGTCATCCAAATCATCCAAATCGATGTCTAAGTCATCCACGTATTCGTCCACTACATTAGCCGCTTCTCCGAAATAGATTTCCTCTATCAGCTTTAAAGCGTCCTTATCTGTGAAGATTTCAGCTGCTTCCTCATCTGATATGCTATCGAAGGAGTTATCGATGCTGTCAGCCGTATCAAACACATGTGCCAACGGAGTTGACAACGGGAACTTTCTTCCCTCAACGCACCAGGAGAAAGGTCCGATGCATCCGGAGCAGATCAGCAGCCAGATAGAGAGGATAAATACCAGACCACCTGTGCAGACGCCTGTAATGGACATTCCCTTGGATCTCCCGCCTACAAGTGCAACGATTGCAAATGCAACTGCAACCAGGGCGAACAGAAGCGGAAGCCATACACCTGTCTTCGAGCAAATGAAGAACAGGATAATGGACAGACATCCGGAGATCAGCGAGATCAACGCGAACGGAGACATTCCGGGTTCATCCGGCGGATAATATGGATCCGGATCCGGTTCCGGGGGGATATATGGCGGCGGCTGCGGCGGATTGTACTGCGGTTCCGGTGGGATATACGGCTCAGTAAACCGCATTTCCACGCAATGGTTGCTGTCCTTATTCTCGGAATAAAGCCGGATCACGGTTCCGTCCGTGATGGGCATCTTCTCGATGGGACGATCCATGTAATAGGTACCATAGGTACTCTTCATATCCTGGATGTACCAGTTGCCGTTCTCACGATAGATGATACCATGCGGTCTGGATACAAATGCAGAATGAAGAACAATATCACACTCCGGCATACGTCCGAATGCCAGACTGTCCTTCCCCATCCGCTCCAGATCGAACTCCTGGACTCCATGATGGGAATCACGTATAGTTACTTTCATATCCTGGTCCCCTTTCGATTATTCAGCGCCAGCCAGGTCTTCCCATGCAAATTCCGGTCCGCAGAGCGGTACAAAGATCAGCTTGGTCTCACCGATCTGAAGCTTATCCATCAGGCTGAGCTTCGCCGGATTCAGGATCACCTCATCATTCAGATAGGACAGCTCATGGGATTCACCCGGCTGTACCAGGAACTGACGGGACTTCGGATCATAAAGAAGGATTACATGCTTACTTCTGGAAATGCTCTGGTCACCCTTGATCACTACGTCCTGATCATCGCCTCTTCCGACAAAGTTACGGCCGCTCTTCAGTGTATAGCTCTTACCCTTCTCTTCTCCGGTAACGCATACCAGCCAGCCAACGACAGGTTCATCATTCATATCACCCATAATAGCTCTGGTGGTCTTGTCGTCATCTGATTCCTCTTCAAAGTCCTTGAACACATCAAGGCCTGCGTCAGATACCGTCTGCTGCGCCTCAAACATAGGCGGAACCGGATTATTTGCCGGCATGGTAACGGCAGCTGTCGGATTATCGAAGACATCACTGTTATCAAAATTCGTGTACGGAGCAGTTGCATCCATCATACCACCACCCATAGGGCCACCGGCGGGAGCAGGTCCTCCCACACAGTGCGGGCAGCTCTGAAAACGATCCGCATCATAGAAGTGTCCACTTTCACATCTCACAAGGTTCATAATCTCTCCTCCTTAAAATTAAATAGATTTATCGCTTAGTACTTTATTGTACTGCATGATCACAAGTGACGTATTATCCTGCGCTCTCTTCCTCTTTTTCACGACCACATCCAGCAGTCTTCGCGCAGCCCTTTCCATATCAGGCTCTTCGTAATACACGATGTTCGCAATATCCTTCTCCGACAGACATTTGTAGAGTCCGTCACTGCAGAGAAGAAGGATGTCGTTTTCCTTCAGGATGAAGGGCTTTTTATTGATCTCCATCAGCTCCAGACTCGGAATTCCCAGATAACTGGTCAGTGCCTCGGCCTGTCGCTCTTCCTTCTTATACTCCTGCTGCGTGATAACGCCTGCCTTCAGCTGTTCATTGATCTTGGTTCTCACATTGTGTTCCTTGCAAACAGCCTTGATATTGTTCTCGCGAATGAGGTAGATCTTGCTGTCACCCACGGAAAGCCAGTAAACCTTATCATCTACCGTGATGGTTGCAACTATGGTAGTTCCTCCATCCAGCGGCTCTCCCTTGGCATTCTTTAAGTTCCTCACTGCATCATTCATTTTATACGCTTCTCTGCGAAAAAACTCCGGAATGTCAGAATCGGGCTTTTCATTGTAAAAATCGTTCAAAAGAATCCCCGCTGCGGTCTGGCTGGCCATCTCTCCGCCATTCAATCCACCCATTCCGTCACAGACAACGGCAATGGAGCGATTCCCGTCCACGTGGCCGAACACGGTGTCCTGCTGATTCTTTCTGGTCCCGAGAATATTGGAAAAACTCATCTTCAGTGAGAAACCATCCATCTTCATTTCCGGAGTCGACACAAGGATCGTAGGTTCATCCGATATCTCAATTTGATTTGGCATATGATTATACTTCCTTTAAAATAAGAATTGCATTTGTGCTTCCAAGAGCGATCTTATCCTTTGCTTTTGCTGCAACATATCCTCCGGGTTTGATACGTACCCCATTAATATAGGTCCCGTTGGTGGAACGATCCACGATATAAAACTTTCGATCTACTGTTGCATATCTGATCTCACAATGGAGTCCGCTGATATGAATCTCATCTACCACGAAACTGGATTTCGTTGGTGTCCGGCCAATCGAAATATTCACATTCGGACGAATCTTGAATTGTCCGATCGAACGATTGTTAACCACAACCTCAATGGCAGGGTTTTTCGCAGTGGGCATAATAGTTCCAGGCGTTCTGGGTGTATTAGGTTTATCCGAAGGCTTTTCTGTACGACTGGTCTTATCCGACGGCCCGAGATCCTTACTTAGAATATCACTCTTTCCGTCGGCAGTTCCTCCACCGGTCTTGCCTTTCCCTGCGCCGGATCCAGTTTTCACTGAAACCGAAGTTGTTCCCGGAGTAACCTCATTTTTATTGACGCGCCTGACTAACGGTAATAATTCAGCCAGGAACTGTCCCACCGTCTGCGTACGTTGTTTTGCATTTATGATCAGCGCACGATCAAATACATCCGAAATGTTTTGTTGGAATCCGAGTTCTACCAGCTTGGTGTAATCCTTCGACTGCCTGTCAAATACATCCGGGGGTTTGATCCCTGTCAGTGCATGATAAAGCGTGAACGCAAATGCATACACATCCGTATAGGTTCCCTGCACGCCCTTGGAGGAATACTGTTCGATCGGAGAGTACCCCTTCTTAAGAACGACTGAATGAATCTCCCCATACTGCTTTACCAGGTGCTTGGCGTTACCAAAATCTATGATCTTGATCCTGCCCTGTCTTGTGATAAAGATGTTATCCGGCGAGATATCCCTGTGAAAGATTCCCATCCTGTGGACCTGAACCAGTGCATTTCCTGCCTGTTCAGCCACATCCCAGACCAGAGCCGCTTCCAGTTTTCCTCCCATTTTCTTCATGGCGGATTTCAGATTCATTCCATCCAGAAATTCCATCACGAAATAACAGGTTTCATTCTCATAGAAGAAATCATAGATATCCACAACGGACTTGACGGAATTCAGTTTCTGAAGGACCTGAGCTTCCTCTCCGAATCGCTGGATACAGTGCTCCATCATTCCCTTTTTATCGGCAGAAAGCGGTGCCAGAGACATGCTGTTCTGTACGCGGTAAACTGTATCTCTCGGGAACAATTCCTTGATGCAGCACGGCTGGTTCTTCATACGGTCATATGCCTTGTAGGTAATTCCGAACCCACCGGCGCCAACCGGTTTCTGCACGATATATCTGTTATGTAATTGTGCGTTTTCACTTAAATAATATCGTTCGTTCAATCTTACCACCTGATTCTGATCTCTGTGGATCCAACCTTCAATACGTCTCCGGGTTCCAGTCTCCTCTTATGGCGGAGACGGACGCCGTTCATCACTGTTCCGTTTGTCGTGCCCAGATCACTTACATAGACACTCTCGCCATCCCATTCCAGCATAAAATGCCTTCGTGAGAATCCGGGATCCGTAACCTGTACATCACATTCATTACCCCGGCCGATGATTGCACGACCCTGAAGCAGGAGCGATACTTCATTCGTTCCATTTAATGTCAGATATACATTGATTCCTTTGGACTGAATCTGATCCAGAAGAAGTGTCTGCTCCTCGCTGTCATCCGCGAACAGAACGCCCCGGTTCGGATCATTCATAGTATTCGATCCGCCCTGCATAGGAGCCTGGTTTATTCTGATATTTCCGGACGATGCCGATGTGCTTTGTTGTTGTAACAACCGGGTTTTCTCATCGTCCCTTTCTTTAATCAGACGTCTTCTCTTCTCAGCGATTTCCTTTCTCTTGTTCTTCGAACGGATCGAGAGAAGAACGATCAGAAGGATGAGAAGGATTATGAAGGATGAGAAGACAATGATGACTAATACAAGGTGTTCTTTGAACCAGTTGCCTGTCCCGTTTTTCTCTCCTTCTTGAGTATTCGTGTCAGCCTCTGTCTTTCCGGTATCTTTGCCTGCAGGTTTACCCGTTGTAGCCTCTGTTTTGGGTTCTTCTTCGGTACCTGGTTCCGTGTTATCTTCTTTCGGGTCTGTTGGGGAGGAATCTATCTTTAGAACTTCAACATCTAATAAAGATATACTCTTTACTCCTGTTCCCGGATACTCTGATGCAGTTATGGAAAGAATCATCCCCTCCTGATCGCCGGATTCATTCGTTTTTTCTATTTTATTTACAGACAAGCCTTCTGATCCATAATTCCATGAATCAATCGTAGTATACTTAGTTTTAAGCTTCTCACACAATTCAACTATAATATCGTTCAGTTTTTCTTCATGTTTTTCAAATCTTCCGATCAATTCATCCGTTTCTGTCTTATCATGGTTTTGATTTATTACTCTTTCTATTTTTTCATACAAACTCCCCTGGTTCAGATCATCTTCCAAGTCAGTCATTTTAGACTGATTGTCTTCAGATAAACTGATTTTTTCCTTGTCTTGAACCTCTTTAATCTCATTATAAGTAATAAAAATGTTAATCCGTCTGATTTCATATCCCAGATCTGTCACCTTGTTACCAAAGTCCTCACCAGATTTAACACTACCTTCATTATTTATTATTTCCTGCCGAACATCTTCTACCTGTGATTCACCCCAGTTAAGATTGGATTTATTACACCTATAATTCAAAACCAGACAGTTGTATTTATACTCCATCAGTTTGATGGTGTATGAGTATCGTTCCAGTTCTTCCTCCGAAATTTCCTCACCATCGCCTATGGTCCCATTGATTTCCTTGAGGTTCTCATCAATACTTTTCAATTCATCATGATCGTCCTGAGAAAGCTCATTATATCTTTGGCCAAAAAAAGTGCTATATTTCTCTAACCCTTCAATTTGAGTCTTAACACTATCTGCACTTAGTTCATTCTCTGCCCTCGCAGTCCCATTCATCATAAATGCTGCAACAGCCACCAGCACGAACATCAACCCTATGATAATTCTTTTCTTCATCTTCATCCTGTTCATCCTCACATTATCACAGATTATCCCAGTACGACTTCATCATCCGTGCTGCCAATAAAGAGATGGCTTCCGGGTGGAACATCCGTCAGAACATCTTTCTTCAGTTTCGCTTTATTATCAAGAACGACTCCGTTCTTCGAAACATCCTTTACGGAATAACACTTCTTATCCGCGTTAAAATAAACCTCACAATGGATACGACTAATCCTGGCATCCGACAGGCACAGATCGCACTGTGTTTTATCCTTTCCGATCAGAACCTTCTCGTGTGGCAGGAAGCGGAAATACTTCCCCGTCAGTTCACCCTTTACGCCGATGATAGTCCCGCATTCCTCGCGATTCATGGCAAGACTCTTTGTTACGGATGCTGTTTCACCCCTTCTGTTTGCAAGCATATATTCACCCCATCCTTTCCTGAACGGGCCTTATTCGAAGGCCTTCTTCGTCTGATCCGCATATCTTCTGCTCACAGGAAGCTCCGTGTCCTTCAGAACTACGGTATCCTTTCTGACGGAGCAGACCTCCTTCTTTGCAACCATGTAACTCTGGTGGATACGGAGGAAGCCCTGCTTCATCATATCCTCCTCAATATCCGTCATCTTGCTGTAGAACGAGATTTCGTCCTCATTTCTGTGAAGGATCAGCTTTCTGCCGTCACTTTCTATGTAGCGGATAGACGAAACCGGAATTCTGTGAAGTTCTCCGGAAATCGTAATATTCAGATACGCCTCACTGAGGGACAGTTCCTCCAGGTAGCGAAGAAGTTCTGTCGGAATATCCTGTTCGATCCGTTCCTTCAGAATGTAGGCATATGCCCGAAACTGATATCCCCGGTAGACATGCTCCGTCGATTTCGTTATGAAAATGATGTCCATATCCAGCTTATGATCCCGGATATATGCAGCCGCTTCCATGCCGTCCACCGGCTCCATACCGATGTCCAGCAGCAAAAGATCGACACTTCCCGGATTCTCTTCCAGTGCGTCAATCAGAGCCTTTCCGCTGTCATATGCCTTGATCTGGATATCCTCCACATCGAAGAGCGTTTTGCTCACGATCTCGCTGATCCGATCCAGATCTTTCCTGTCATCATCACACAAAGCTATCTGAAGCATAACTCACCTCTGTTACATCTGATCAGTATACTAACCGCTCATACCTTTTTCGATTTCATAACACCTCGAAAAACGTACGATCAATATACATACTGTTCGTCTGTCTCAACCTGTCTCTCACTGTTCGGCTTCACCTTCTCGGTGCTCCACTCAGACCAGCCGGACCAGACAGCCTTCTTCCAGTAATAGGTAGTTACATCCCCTTCTGTTGTGGGGTTCTTATCCTTCACCCAATCCGAACCGGGAGCTGAGTTTACAGTTGTCGTTGTGTATTCCCAGTCAACCACTTCTTTGTAACGGTACATCGTTACCTGTGTATTGTCACAGATCGTTACATTTACTGTGGATCCCTTGGCGACAGAACTCCCGGCCTTCGGGTTCTGGCCGATCACATCTCCGGTGGAATGTGATGTATCATGTTTTCTCGTAATTGTGCCAAGGGACAAGCCGGCATCCTGGAGAACTGACTTCACCTGTGACTCACTGTAACTGCTGAGATCCGGAACGTTTACTGGAATCTCAGTCACTCCCTTTGCAATCGTGATCGAAACGGAAGTACCTTTCTCCACCTTGATACCCGCTGCCGTTCCCTGTTTAATTACGGTTCCTGCCGTTTTGGTTGATTCTTCTTCTGTAACAGATCCCAGTTTCAATCCGACGCTGCTGAGCGCAGATTCCGCCTGTGCTTTTGTCTTTCCTGTCAAGTCCGGAACTGGCACCCCCGTTCCAACAGGTGCCTTAGCTATCGTAATCGATACTGACGTTCCCTTTTTAACTTCAGTTCCCGAAGAAGTCCCCTGTCTGATTACAGTACCTTCCGTTTTGGTTGATTCCTCTTCTGTAACAGATCCCAGTTTCAATCCGACGCTGCTGAGTGCTGATTCCGCCTGCGATTGGGTTTTTCCAATCAAGTTGGGCACATTTACTGTATCACCAACCGGATCCGGGGCTTTCTTAGCCACTGTTATACTTACGGTAGTCCCTTCGGGAACCATAGTTCCCGCAATTGTCCCCTGACCAATAACGGTTCCCGGCATATCGGAAGATTCTTCATACTTTACGGAACAGTTCAGATTTACCGCTTTCAGAGACGATTTTGCTCCTCCTTCCGTCTGTCCGATCAGATTCGGAACCTTCACCTCAGGATCCGCGGCCTTTTTAGCCACTGTAATCGTAACAGAAGAGCCCTTTGCAACCTTAGTTCCGGATGACGGATTCTGCGCCAGAACCGTTCCTGCGGTTTTCGTCGATTCTTCGTATTTTATGCTGACATTCAAGCCTGCCTGATTCAGAGTACTCTTTGCCGCGTCTTCCGTTGAACCGATCAGCGACGGAACTGAAACCTTTTCTTCTTCCTTATCGGATATATAAATGGTGATGGTTGTACCCTTCTCCACTTCGGTTCCGGATGCCACACTCACCGAAAGAACGGTATCACGTGCCTCTTCAGACTTCTGATATACAAATTTCGGAACAAGACCAACGCTCTTCAGTCTGGATTCAACAACCGACTTGCTTTCACCCTTCTTGATGCTCGGTACCTTAACAAGATTCTTCTTGTTGATGTAAATGATCAGCGTATCACCTTCATGTCCCTGAGTATCTCCGGCCGGTGACTGATCAACAACCACGCCCTCCGGTTTCGAGGAATCGTATTTCGCTGCTTCCTTTACTTCAATCGCTACTCTGTGCTGTTCCGCAAGAGTCTTTGCTTCCTCCTGGGTCTTACCGATCACATTCGGGATGGTGGTTTCCTTGGTCGGATCATAATCCATACCTCTGGAAACATACAGGATAATCTCCGTATCTACAGCATACTCCGCTCCCGGTTCCGGAGACATCCTGTCAACCAGTCCCTTCTTTGTACTGCTGGCAACTTCCTCGATCTTAACATTTTCAAATCCGGCAGCCTTCAGCAATTCTTCCGCTTCCTGCTGTGTCTTTCCGGACAGATCAACCAACGGTTCCACGTGCGTTCCGATGCTGGCACGGATCTCCACTGTCGACTGTTTTTTCAGAATTTCACCCTGCGCGTACTGCTGCCAGATGATATAACCTTCCTTAATACTGTCATTGTATAATGCGTTCTCCGTTTTGGGATTAAGCTCACTGGCCGTAAGTATCGACAATGCCTCTGCCTGGGATATATTCATGACACCGGGCATACGAACTTCATCTTCTGCCAGTTTATCCCCTCCACCGGTTTCTCCTCCGATCTCAATAATTCCGGTGAGGAGCAAAACAAGCACCGTTGCCACGATCAAACCGGCTCCGGCGATCGCCATCTTCACCCAGCGGGGCCATTTGCCGCTGTCCTCGGTTTTCAAATGACTCTTTCTGGTCTTAACGGTAGTCTCGGAAGTAAGCTCACGCTCAAAATCCGCTGCGGTCTGTGTACGATCCTGGATGCGGATATTCATGGCATTCATGATGGCCGTTTCCGTACTGCGGTCGATCTTGATGCCCAGCTTGGACGGGCGCTGCAGTTCATCCTTCTCACGGCGTTCCATGGCGCCTTCCGGTGTCACGCCCGTGATCATCTTATACAGGGTCGCGCCGCAGGCATAGACATCCGTCCAGGTTCCCTGCTCGCCCTTGCTTCGATACTGCTCTTCCGGAGCATAGCCTTCCTTTACAATAACGGACAGACTCCGGCTGTGGGATGTGGTCGCAAAACGTGCCGCACCAAAGTCCAGCAGTTTTACATCACCGTCCCTGGTCAGGAAAATGTTATCCGGCGAAACATCCCTGTGGAGAAGACCGCTGGCATGTACTTCTTTCAGCGCTCCGAGAATCGGAAGTATGATCTTGACTGCTTCTTCTACGGGAATTTTCTCCTCGCGTTTCAGCCGTTCCTTCAGAGTCTCTCCGTCCAGATACTCCATGACGATGTACGCGGTGTTGTTCTCGGTAAATGTATCATAGATCCTTACAACGCCCGGAACCTGCTCCAGATTTGCCAGACGCTTCGCCTCGTCGGAGAACTTGGCGATACCGCTCAGGAACTGCTCTTCCTTCTCGCCGCTGAAGATCGTGATGGCAATGGTACCGGAACTTCTGGTGGAGAATTCCGTCGGAAGATATTCCTTGATGGCCACACGGCGGTTCATCAGATTATCGTAACCGATATAGGTGACACCGAATCCACCGTATCCGAGGACACGGCCGACGGTGTATTTTTTATTCAGAACGGTTCCAGGCTCCAGATGATACGCTTCCTTCGCCGGAGTCCCTTCCACATAACCGCAATGCGGGCAGACCTGGAATCCGTCGTCGTAGCTTTCCATACAGCCTAAACATCTCTTCTTACCCATCTTATTCCCCCAGACATTCCTGTACTGTCTTCTTCTTTTCGATCACTGCATCCTTCTGAAGCTGAACAGATGCTGCGGTCTCAGCCGCACGATCCTCCTTGAGGAACTGCAGCTTGCCCATATACTCCGTTTCGATAAACTTCAACTGGGCATCAATATCCGAATATGCATCCTTCCGGATCGGTAATGCGGATTTGTAATCATTATGGAAATGTGCCTTCTGGGAATCCGAGATCATCAGATACACCAGGAAACGCTCTGCCGCGTATTTCACCGGTCTGCTCTTGGATGCGGCCGCGTCACTGATACACCAGTATGCGCAGAAATCCGCATAAATCTTATCCTGCTGGATGGCCTTCGGCACATAACGTCCGACCAGGCCCTTATCATCCTGGTTCAATACACGAAGATCCGTGATATCGCCGACATAGAAATCGATCTGATTCCCATCAAATGCAGCGAGTGCCAGGCCGTCGATATAGGCGCCTTCGCCACTTACGTTATTTCCCGCATCGGAAGCATTGTACGTCAGGGCAACCGAAGAATTGCGGAATTCTTCCACTGTCTGCTTTGCCGTATCATCCAGCCGGAGTTTACCGTCATAGGTATAACTTCCACCCAGTGAATTTACAAACTCCGAATAAACCCTTCCGGACACATAGTATCCGGCAGATCCATTATCCTTAAGACTTGCCAGGCCGGTTACGTTCACACCGTCAACATCCAGCGTGGACTGCTTGTTGCCGGAACGGTTACCGTAAACGATCGGGACATTGATTCCGGTCGGAAGTGCCTGCGGATCTCCGTAAAGAGACTTGTAGGTATCCAGATAATAGAAATCATCCGTTGCCTCAAGTACATCATCACCAAATACACTTTTCAGGGACTCGGTATATTTCAGGATTTCCGTATCCAGTTCATCCATCATGAACACCGCCGGAAGATTCCCCTTCTCAACCGCATCCCTCAGTTTCGCTGAATATTCATTTTCGGGAATATAGACGATACTCAGCGTTACCTTCGAATTATTTACATCACTCGTAAATGCAGCGAATACGCTCTCTTCATAATGCGTTTTCGCCTGCTCCTCCGTATATAGGGCACTATCATACGGAATCCAGATTGAAAGCTCCGCCTCCCGAAGATGGGTTCGATGGTAATTATCCATGAAGAGCGTAATTGCAACGCCTGCCGCAAAGAGGAGAACCGCAATAACCGCAGCGATCGATATGATCCTGCGTTTCTTACGTCTCTTCAGTTCCTGCTTGGGATTCTCAACCTTCTTTTTCTCATGAAGTGCATCCGAGAATTCATCCACCGAGCGGAAACGCAGGTTCGGATTCACGGCCATACCTTTCATGATGGTATTGCTGAGTTCGTGAGAGACCTCCGGGTTCAGTTTGTCCGGATCCTCCACCTGATCATCCATCATACGATCCGTACTTTCGTCCGGACGCTTTCCGGTAACCATATTGTAGAGGGTTGCAGCGACTGCATAAAGGTCCGTCCAGGGACCCTGCTTACTCTTCGACTGATACTGCTCCGCCGGCGCGAACCCGGGAGTTACGATTACGGAACGTGTCACCTCCTTATCACCGTCAGACAGTCTGGCTGCACCGAAATCGATGATCTTGACATTTCGTCCGCACAGGAAAATATTGCCCGGACCGATATCACGGTGAAGGATTCCTGCCGCATGCATCTCCTTCAAAGCATCCAGCACCGAATCCGTTACGGCCACTGCATCCTTCACGGGCATCTTCTTGTTCATTTTCAGATAATCCTTGACGGATGCGCCGTCCAGGAATTCCATAACCAGGTAAGCCGTATTGTTCTCACGGAAGAAATTCTTTACCTGGACGATATGCTTACTATGTTCAAACTGCGCCGTACGACGTGCTTCTTCCAGGAAACGCTCCAGACCGATGTAGAACTCTTCCTTCCGGTTGCCCTCATAAACGATGACTTCCTTCTTGCCCGGCTCACGCATTACAACGCCGCTGGGATAGTACTCCTTGATAGCGACAGCGATTCCGAGTTCCCGGTCCCATGCCTTATACGTGATTCCGAATCCACCGAAACCCACAACGATTCCGATCTGATACCGGTTCTGCAGAACCATCCCCGGATAGAGATGATTCGATTCCTTCGGTGGTGTTCCTTCTACAAATCCACAATGCGGACAACAAAAATTTTCATTTTCGTGGCCTTCCGGAATCGAGAATTCCTTCATGCACTTCATACAACGTCTGATGACCATTGTCCTAAACTCTCCGATTTACCCTTATTCTCAAATCACCAAATGATCCGGACATCTCCCGGACCCTCTCCTGCTTCGATCCGCTGCCGTGATCAGTCCCGTGTAACCCAGACGGCGATTGCGGAATTGTTGTCCATATCACGGTCTGCGCCTTCCGTGTTCACGATCTCGACCATTGCATCCATCCACTCTTCCACGGAATCTGACGCCCGGAGCGTCTTTTGCATCTGACGCTCATCGATCAGTTCCCAAAAGCCGTCCGAGCACAGCAAAAACGCCTGTCCGACCTTCAGTGGGATGACTTCGGAAAGATCGAAGGAACGGTTTCCCCACTCTGTTCCGATCACACGTAACAAACGGTTCCTGTCTTCATGGAACCGGATATCCTTATCCTTGATCTCACCGGCACTCACCAGCATCTGCGGAACGCTGTGATCCAGTGTATGGGATCTGTACTTACCGGCATGGAAGAGATACATTCTGGAATCACCGATATGTCCCCATTGCACAGTATCATTTGCAAGCTTCAGAATGACCATGGTGGTCTTCATGTCTGCAAGTTCCGAAGAAGTCTTCTGTTCCCTCAGAACCTTCTCCTGTGCATCCGTAAAGGCTTTCCCCAGAAAATCCTCCTCGCTTCCTTCGGAATCAAAGAGCTGAAGCACCGTCTCAACAGCAACAGAGGAGGCCACTTCGCCGCAGCCGTGGCCTCCCAGACCGTCTGCCAGCACGAAACAATAAGTACCGTCTTTCTCAAGTTGTCCGACGCTGTCCTCATTGTTTTCTCTGTTGCCGACATTCGTATATAACTTGTATGTTATCATTGTGCAAATCCCCCAAAATAGATAGGTAAAGTTTAACACATTCTGACGAAAACGTCAAATTAGAAGTCGGGGAATACAAACCATTTTCCATCTGTTTTATACAGAACCAAGGTTTCCGTATCTGTATCTGTTGACCCCCCAGTAACCTTCACAGTAACTCTCACCTTCACTGCTTCTTCAATGTCCAAATCAACACCAAATGCAGTAAACGTTCTTTTCAGAGTGCTGATTTCACTGGAGGTGTACTGCGACTTTTCTTCCAGGCTGACAAACTCAAGGGTTTCAGTCCGGTTTCCTGCCGCCTGCATATACAGCTCCTTCATGTAACTCCTGAAATCGACTCCTGCGTCCTTAGCCGATTCTTCCACCTTATCCAATACAGAAGGCGGGAACATGATATCCAGAAGCTTATCAACATCCCCATCATTGATGGCTTCAATATATGTCTTAACTGCGTCTTCCTTCGTAGAAGCTCCTCCGCCCGAAGAACGAAGTACAAAGAAGAGAACAAGTCCGATAGCCACTACTGCTGCTATAGAGCAGATGATAATGGCAATCTTCTTTCCGCTGCCTTTCTTTTCTTCAACGGCATCTGCGCCTTCATTGTAACCGCCGCCAAAGTCCTGGCCCTGATCGTAACCGCCGCCGTACTGCTGGCCCTGATCATAACCACCGCCATACTGCTGGCCCTGATCGTAACCACCGCCATACTGCTGGCCCTGATCGTAACCACCGCCATACTGCTGGCCCTGGCCATAGCCCTGCTGGCCGTAACCCTGCTGGCCATAGCCCTGCTGACCCTGATCATATCCGCCATAGCCCACGGTCATTCCGTCATTTCCATAGCCACCTGATGCATAGTTCTGATTAACTTCCCTGAACTTTAATTCTACATAATTGTTCGGATCATCCGCAAAGATCCGGACGGAGGTTCCGTCAGTCGCCGGCACCTTCTCAACCTTTCTGTTCATCCAGTAGATACCATAGGTACTCTTCATGTCCTGGACATACCAGTTCCCATTCTCCTTGTAGATCACGCCATGCGGACGGGATACAAATGCCGACTGAAGGACGATATCGCAATCCTGTTGGCGTCCAAACGCCCAGTTCAGCTTTCCGGATGCATCCAGGTCATACTCACGTGTGCCGTGCTTTGAGTCTCTAACTGTTACTATCATAGTGAACCCTCCGTTCTTTCTTGATAATATCATCATAAACCATTTCAGGCCATCTGAAACGATCATGACATATTTGTTCCATTTTATGTAAAATCCGTCATTATTTCAAGAGCGAAATCACGATCATCCTACTTTTGAACCAAATAAGATGCCCTGAGTGAATTTTTTCCCTTCTGCAACATTATCATACACAGGATTCTGCCATTAATACAGCCGGTAAGGATACCCACCCATAACCGGTACACACTGAACCGGCGCCAGCTGGAAGGTATGACTATAAACCCATTTGTTGACCCGAACAACTCCCCAGCTGTAATAGATTCCGCAGGTAACCAGTATCAACAGCCCGACCAGTGTGGTCTCACCCCAGAGGCCGCCGCCGGTTCCATTGAAGACATAACGATTCCCCTCGATAACACTATGCGCCGTATGGAACTTCGTAAGGCGAACCCTGCCCCAGTTGGAATAGATGCCACAGGTAATGAGTGTCAGGAATGCAACCAGAAGGGATTCCCCGAAGTATGAACCCGCTGATCCATCATAGAATGAGCCTTCACATTTCATGCCCATCACATGCGGTTGATCCGCAAATCCGGTATGCTCGATCTCCCAGCGTTTGAACTGAATCGCCACCCAGAAGCTTATGAACCCGATCGTGATGATGATCAGGAACCACCACAGGATATATCTGCCGAACAGCTGTCCGGCCGTCCCCGTGAACACCAGCCTTCTTCCGTTAATGACCGTATGACTCTTACGCCACCGAAGGTTCCTGCAATGAACCCATGGGAATATGATCCCAAGCGTCAGGATCAGCAGAAGCACATTTACGATATAGATTCCGAGAAATGATCCTCCGGTTCCGTCAAAAAACCCATACTGGGCATAGACCGGCTGACCTTCCGGAAGAATCATCACAGGAACGCTCGGTTGTACGATAACCGGTTGTACCGGTATGACCGGCGGTGTCTGAATGACCGGTGGATTCCCTCCGCCGACCGGTGCCTGGCCCCGACCGCCCGGATGTGGGCCGGGGTTCGACGGTGTTCCGCCGCTGCCCGGATGATAACCGCCCGGTGGATTCCCTCCGCCGACCGGTGCCTGGCCCCGGCCGCCCGGATACGGGCCGGGGGTTGACGGTGTTCCGCCGCTGCCCGGATGATAGCCACCCGGCGTATTCCCTCCACCTGCCGGTGTCTGGCCCCGGCTGCCCGGATGCGGCCCCCGATTCAATGGGGTTCCTCCACCGTTCGGATGCTGGCCGCGACCCTGCGGGGTCGGATTATGCCGCGGAGTCTGACCGCGTGCATTTGCTATAAGCGGTCGTCCACAGCCTCCACAGACGCCTACTCCGTCCGGATTATTAAATCCACAAGATGCACATTTCATTCTTTTGATAAACCTCCCAAAATGAATTCAATCTGTATATCTGATTCAAACCAGCCCATATGCATCACGGTTCCGTTATGCCCATAAATCCGAAAAATGAAATACATTTCTCAGAATCGCATAACCGATCGCTACGACCAGCATGAATGTAACCAGAATCGTCTCCGGCAATTCCATCTTCCGCTCACCTGTGCGAAGATACCTTATCTCCATATAGACCAGCAGTAGAACGGTCACGGGAAGTACCGTCAGGGAGAGCAGATTATACTCCATGGCCCTGCCGAAATTCAGATGGGCAATCTCCACCATGGCTCTCGTCATCCCACAACCGGGGCAATCCCAGCCTGTGATCAGATTGAACACGCAGGGGATCCTGATGGGGCTGAAACAGCACCAGAGAAGGTACACCGTACCGATCAGGAGAAAAATCCCGCCGCGCTTCAGAACAGATTTCAGTTCTTTATGATAATCTAACATATGTATATCCTGAACAATTCATTCGGGGTGATGATCATCTTTTACATCACTATCCAAAAAACTTCTTCCGGTTATTTCGTAACAATACCCGTCACTGGGTTATAGTCACGGTCCAAACCGATATAAACCAACCCGGAATCCGCATCATCCGGTATATCAAAGGATCCGTTCTTCAGTTCCACGATAATGCGTCCGCCGCCTTCGATGCTGACCGGATTAATCTCTGAATACAACATAGCTTCGTGGAGCTGTGATTCGTTTTCGCTGATCTTATGTTTCAGGCAATACAGATTGAAATCCAATGTCATTTTACTCATCCAAACATCTTTTGCCGAACCAACAGCCCCATCGATTGAGGAAGAATACTGGTATTTGTCTGATATTTCATCACGGAAGGATGCAGATACGCTGTCATAAAGAAGGTTCGCTTCACTTGGCATATCTTCGGTAGATGATCTCCACGAAGAATGTACCTTCGTAAACACATCCCCACTGCTTTTTTCCGTTATATATTTCTCAAAAAGATAAACCGCACCATAGGATCCCAGTTCATTGTCAAAATTAAATAAGGATTCCCCCTTACAGTTTTCTTCGCTTTCAAAGTAGCACTGATCGTATCCCTTCTCATACTTGATCCCCGGATATACCAGTTCCTCAGCATAGGCGCTCATTGCCTCATTCAACCAGGCCCGAATGAGATATGCATTTTTGTTTACAGAATCTGTCGCACAGATCTGATGCTGGAATTCGTGAGCAAGTGTGGATTTTACAAATGCCATATCATCTGCAATTACCCTCGAATTGATATTAATGATAGCATGATCCAGATTGAGTTTAAACGTATCAGCTTCTTCCTTTGTGTATTCTCCGGTTGCAAACATATCATATGTTGTCTGAAATCCACCGAGGTTATCCATCATCGGGTACAGAAGGATATTCACTTTTCCTCCGTTTTCCGTAAATCGTCCGGTTCCAAACGCCTTGACATCCTTATCATAGATATCCTCATCAAAGGCCTTTCCAAGCGTCTTCGCATCTCCCGAAGAGACAGATCCGTCTACATCCCAGAGATAGCAATGATCTCCCTCATAGATGCAGGTAAATGATTTTTTTAAACGATTCTGTAAATAATCATCATATACGAAGAAATCATGAACATCCCCTTTACTGTATGCAGGATCCATTCCGCCGGCACGATTCCCCTGCTTTGGCTTCGCATCGCCTCCAAAATCCACCTGCTTTGGCGAAACCATAACCGGCATCTCCGGTTGCAGACCTTCCGCCCTCTTTATTCCGGTCTGGATCTGTGAGCTGATATCTCCTGTATTCAGACTGGTCAGACTGATTGTATTTTCATTGTATTCATCAAAGATTTTCGGATTATAGATCATCACATAGGCAGCATTCTCAATCCTGCCATTGACTGTTGCCGGAGGTTCCGTAATATCTTCTGTTGTGGTGGTCTCCTGTGTGGTGTTATCCGTTGATGTTGTCTTAGGTTCCCGGGTTGTCTCTTCCGTTTTTTTACCCCACGGAAATTCTTTCTCAGACTCAGTTGACTTATGTCCTACCAGACCTCCAAAGCCCCCACTACTTTTCTTTTTCCCGCACCCTGCCAACAAACACAGTACCAGGCACATACACAATAGTAGCACAACTTTTTGGTTTTTCTTTGATCGTTTCATTTTTGTCCCCCTTTTTGTAATAATTGAATGTTTTTTTCTTTAACCTCTCTATGAACTCATTTTTACCTACACTGTCTTCCGAGTCCTGCTTCGACTTTCCGCAGGTGGATAAGGCTAACAAAAACAGGATCAAAAGAAAAACAACACACCGTTTCTTCATAGCAAATCACCAAATCATTCATCCGCATCAATTACTATGGGTTCATCTGTTTGCGCTATTACTTCTCCCCTACCATTGACAAAAAGATAACCAACTGAAAGTTTGGGGCGTTTCGTTCCCGGTTCAGCCGTTACTCCCCCTTCAAAGTAAAGCGTACTTTCCGCCCCGATTAGTCCGTAGGGCAAAATGACAAGACTGAAACCCGCATTACACTCTGCATCTTTTGCAGCATCGTTAATCAGTAAATTTTTATCTTCCAGTTCAATTTTCGTTGATGACTGGTTCATGATCGTAAACTCCCAGGTAAACCGTATGTCATCCGAGCTTTCATCCACCCGTTTTGAACGAATTCCAATCGTTAATCCGTCTTTCGAATACAAAACCGTTCCCACTTCAACCTCATTTTTCTTCGTCCCCGCTTCCGCAAGTTCAACATGACATCTGTAGTCCCCTCCTTCCGGGTTGACCACCACCCCTTCCACTATGTCTCTTCTGTATGTTGAATAATCAATTGCAAGATCACATATCTCATCAATCTGTTGCTCATCCAGGTCCATATTATAAACGTTTGCCAAAACGTATTGTGTTACCCCTCCTCCAATCGTAACTTCCGGATGATGAACTTCTACATACATCCCATTAATCAGACATGCATCTACATTAAACGGAATCTGCTTTTGTGTTTTATTTTTCACTTCTAACAGCACTTCCAAATCCGAAATACTAACGTTCTCATAAGCATTGGCACCCGCAAAATGAAGTTTTATCATCAACTCTTCATCATCACAGAGTTCCTGTTCATCGGCAAATGCCCCTCTGCAGGGAACAAGCGCATAATCATAACCGTCATATTCAGGAAATGAAAATGATATGGACTCCGAAATAACATTGTCTTCTTCGTCAGTAATCGTCAGATCCATGGATATATCGGACAACTTCGAATCCTGCAGAAACGGTATGGATGAATGCCATGTAGTTTCTTTACAGAATGTAACAACCTTCTGATCTACATTATCATCCGACCTGTAATACCAAATCTCAACATCTTCGACACAAAGTGAATGATTTAAAACAACATTGGACAGTTCCACTTCCACGCTCTCTTTTTTTTCCGATGAAAACCTTAGAGCACTGGTCAGCTCACCCGAATCCGGCTTTTTCCCTATGAAGAAATATAATTGGGTCCCGTCTTTATCGTAGATCGTCCATTTGCATTTTAGTTTATTCTCTATCTTTTCACTGACACGCGGTTGAAAATCCCTTGTATCCGATTCCTGTTGTTCGGTATCAGCAGTAGAGGATATATCACTACTATGATCATCGTTATCAGACGTTGACGCTTGAAACGGATCGATAAAACGTTTTTTTTGCTCTTCCGAATCACTCTTCTTCCCACAGGAACAGAGAAAAACTGAAAGGATGAGTATAATACAGATTAATCGCTTTTTTCTCATTGAATCACACCCCCATCATAATATACTCATTTTCAATGTGTTAGATGAACAGGTAATGAATACTCCTTATTATCTATGCTGAACTGGAGAGAAATGGAATTAACCGTTTCCAGATCAACTCTTTCGCCGGTTTCCTCCGATGATACAGCGCTCATATCAATCGTTGTCTGAAGATATGCAGTCCCCCCCGGATTCAATGTCACGAATTTTGCCTCGGATAAATAGCCGCTGAATCCTACATTTATCTCCGCATCACTGAAAAATACTTTTTTTTCTTCACCTGATTTATTCTCAACCCTGCACAAAACCGTCAATTCTGCAAATTGTGATTCCGGTCCATGCCACTCATGATCAAAATAACACCCCATTCCCAACAGTGTAATTGTAACTTCATCATCTAAAAGAATTTGTTCATCCGCATAGGCTCCTTTAATCGGTACTGAATAATAATCGATAGCCATATCCTTATTTAGCCGAATGCTTATCCGCTGATTTCTAAAAACTGTTTCACCACTACTCTTTGATAATGATAGAGATAATTGAATTGATTCCGGCATCATAATCCCTTCATACATACATAACCCTCGAACATCGCCGAGAACATGGTATTTTTTGTTGCCCGGCTCTAACTCAATACTAAAATAGTTCTCCTGTCCGCAAACCAGATCATTTATTCCGAACGAATCAAACCACACTTCAACCCCGGTATCCCCATTATTCAACGCCTCAACCCCATAGGTAAAATCGCCATCGAGTACACTCTTACATATGACCATTTTTACCTCGACTCCATCACGGCTGTATATTGTCTGTTCCATATTGTTTGAGTTCCATTCAATCGTCTCAACCTCAGTTTCCTTCACCTCCGGATCCGTCAGCTCATATGCAAAGTCAATAGGGAAGAGTTCTGAAGAGTATCTGTTATTCTGAACATCTTCAATTTCAAACATCAGGAAATATTCACTTCCATCATCCACCAATGCATCGTATGTAAAATACAGCCCATCAGCCACCCGTGGTTCCCATCCTGAAATCACATCTTCTTTCGGCCAGTCACTAAGGCTCAGGATGGTTCCATTCTCATCACGGGTCAAATACCGTGTAATCCCGTTTAAAAACAAGTAATTATCCCATTCTGAAGGATTAATCGCTTTTCTCTTTCCTGAAATGATTTCCGTATCATCTTCTATAGAATAGATTCCGTTAATGATACACTCTCCGCTTTTCGTATTAACCGAAATCTGATACTCGATCGATTCAGTTTCCCATGAACCAATGAGTGCGTCCGTCTCTTCCTCACGCTCAACAGCGCTGTTAAGAATAGAATAATGTGTTACATCCCCAACCGTATCTTTCATTACTGTCACCGGAATATGTTTTTCTCCACTATTATTAGATACATATAGAATTCTTCCGTCAAAATCCGCTGTAAGGAGTCCGTTATTCTCTTTTACATTTGCTGATAGAAAAACATCTCTATACATGTCTTCTCCGACTTTTTTCAGGATATAATACCTGCTTTCAGCATAAGATTCCTTCTGTTCTTCTGTTAGCCTCAAATTAAACTGTGTCTTGGCACTTCCCTGCAAAGGAACAAGTTTCCCTTTATAAAACTCTTTCAAATCAGATTCCATCCAGTGGCTTTCATATGCTTCCAAAAAAGCCTGATATTCCGGGAACAATCCGATTGCACTATATTCCTTTTTCCATTCAGCCGAGTAATACTCTTTATTATAATACGGAAAATAAATACTAAGTCCGCTGCAATTCTCTATATTAGATGCAGAAACAATGACCGCATTATTCAAAACATCACGAAGTTCGGATGCAGCCTCTGAATAACGATCGGACATCATTTCCGACAAGCTTCCCAGATCCACCAAATCATATTCCGATCCCGTACTGGCTCTTCCCAATGCGCGGGTCTGGACTCTCGCTCCTACAAGTTTGTTGAAATCACCGTCAACATCGCCTTTTGCTACGGAAAAGAGCCCGCTCACCTTCTCTCGTAATTCATCTGCATATGAGAGATCCACAACCGACAGGGTTACACCGCAATGAAAGAACTCATTTTCATGAAAGGCGGCTTCATTGTAACTCATATATGTATCAACGATTTCCTGTGTGAAATCACTTATGCTTACTTTCCCGCATTTCTCCAGAAGTGCATAATTCCATCCATAACTCGGCTCCACTTCCTGCGATGAGACAAGATATTCAGCATAGTCACCGGTTACACAAGCCAACTCAACAGATGCCATCAGGCATGCATCAAAGCCAATAACTCCGAGTTTATTCTCTTTACTAAAGGGACTATTCTCCAGGGCAGTTCTTAATTCCGGAAGGGTGATACAGTCTCCGTCAAATAGCATATCATGACCATATCCCATAACCGGCCCACTTCCGTGATCCCAAAACAACAGGTGAAATCTGTCAGCCGGAAAGTTTTCCCATGCATAGTTTAAAAAGCGATCGAGATTATCAGGATCCCCCATTGACATTAATTCAAATTCAGTTTCTTTTTGGAAACCATCTGCTGTAAGTCTGAAAACTGTGTTTTTATCGGTCGGAATATCACTATGCCACGATTCAGCCCCTCCGGTATAAACCAACACCGTGACCAGTTCCGGATCCACACCGCTATCTTCCATCTCTTTCATATCATCCGTGGCCGCAGCAAATCCGCTTTCCAGATCCGAACCGATCATGTAGATCATAACAGTTGTCTTTTCATCACCAAACCAGTTATCACCCCGACCCTCTGACAATCTATCAATAACACTCTTATCGTTTGAATTATGCGAAGAGTCTCTTCCAGACTTCCCGCATGCAGATAAACCAAGCAGAAGAACAACAAAAAGGAGTATTGAGAAACGTTTTTTCTTCATAAAGATCCGCCCTTTCTTAAAACACATGAGTATTCCTATTTCTCAAACAATCTTTTTCAAAATTCTGATACATATACCCATACATATCTTACCACGAATCCACTTATTAGAAAACAAATCTTACTACTGCTCCGATGTCATGGAAACAGTATTTCAAAAAAGAACGGAATGGTATCCCATCCCGTTCTCTGATCCATGTCGGCAAAGATCGCCGCTTTACTTGTATTCATCATCAATGGTCGGTTGGAGTTCATATTTCACGGTTTCATCTTTATTCGTTATATAAACCACCGGTTTGGATCTGGCGATTCCAACCAGCCAATGGTCTGCTCCGTTTTTCTCGTATTTGATCTTCGGAGCCTTGCCCCCGAGATTTGATGACATTTCCGCCCGAATCGAATCCCCATTGATATCGGAGTGGTACAGAGTAATCTCTCCTTCACTCTCCGCACGGAAGATAAGGGTTACATCATTTCCGGAAGCATCCCGGGTATCCGCCGGATACTTGGAATTAATGGTCATATACTCGTCATACGCGTCCTCATTTGCCAAACATGTCATCAATGCTGTATTGACCGTTCCCGCAGACATAAGATCATCCGCTTTTGAGCCTTTGTCTGTGTATCGTACCATCGATTCAGACATCATAAGGCCCACCGGATAGTACCATTTCCCTTTATATTTATATAAGATCGAATCGAAACGTCTGTCTCTCTCTTTTCCACTCTCGTCTGTATAGGAGATTCTCGTACGAATATACCGAAGTTCTTCCACCTCCTTTGAAAATGCTCTTAAATACTCGTCATCCTCAAGTTCTTCCTCGAGTTCCTCCGAATCCTCCTCATAATTCTTCACTCTTTCATACTTCATAGGAAGTGCATGCTCAACATCGGTAATATAAGCCAGCGTTTTGGAACGGAATGAGGATACATCCTCGATGCCAAGCTCCGATTTCAGGTATGCGAAATGCTCCAGACAGAATTCAATCTCAAAATCCGGGATTCCGTCGATAAGCTCCTGATATTTCGCAGTTGCGGTTGCTTCCAGGAATGCATCCGCCGCCTCCTCAGGGGTCTTGTATCCGCCACTGCTTCGAAGGAAGAAGAACCATACTGCAAAGAAGATTGCACCGGCTGCCACTACGGAAGAGATAATGATGATCGGAAGCTTACTCTTTTTCTTCTTCGGAGGTGTATCCTGTCCCTCATCGGAATGCTGATTCCCGTTGCGCTCCTGATCGTCATACTGCTGATCATTGTACTGCTGCTGGCCGCCGTACGGCTGATTTCCGTACTGCTGCTGACCGCCGTACGGCTGATTATCGTACTGCTGCCGGTTGCCATACTGCTGATTTCCGTTCTGCTGCTGGTCACCATACTGCTGATTCCCATATTGCTGCTGGCCGCCGTACGGCTGATTCCCATACTGCTGCCCCCCGTACGGCTGATCTCCATACTGCTGCTGGCCGCCGTACGGCTGATTTCCGTACTGCTGCTGGCCGCCGTACGGCTGATTTCCGTACTGCTGCTGACCGCCGTACGGCTGATTATCATACTGCTGCTGGCCGCCGTACGGCTGATTTCCGTACTGCTGCCGGCCGCCATATGCCTGCTGATTCATACCCGCCGTCTGCGCGCCTGCCACTGCTTCAAATACCATTTCCACGTAACCCTGCGACGCCGGACTGTTGGAAGCGATCCGCACTATTGTACCATCGCCGATCTCCGCTTTCTCCATCCGAACACCGTTCACCGTGAAGCCGCATTTGCTCATCATATCCTGGATATACCACCGGCCGTTCTGCCGGAAGAGAACACCGTGCGGTCGGGATACAAATCCCGATAAGATCACGATATCGCAATCCTGCTGACGGCCGAATACAATTGAATCCTTGCCGTAGGCATCCAGATCATACTGTTTCATGCCATAGGTTGAATCTGTTACAGTTACCTTCATGTCCTGGTTCCTCCATTCCACCACATTATAATTCGCAACCTGTTCCTGTTATCCTTCCATTCTTTCCATCCGTTTTTTTCAGAATCTTACCCGGATTCCCACGGTTATTATACCATGATTTAAGTTCAGCGGGTACGATTTTCTTCTATTTCGTAGAATCAGAAGGTAAACCCAAAACAGGATCCATGCAAAGAAAGGCAGCTGCACGATCCCGGTGCAGCCGCCCTCTTTATAAATCGAAAATAATGTTTCACAGATCAGAATCCGATCCGGGCAATCATCCATTCCCGGAGTCTACTCCTCCGGCCCGTCTTCTTCATGCAGATACATGATCATCCCGGGGCCCAGATCCGGAGTCGGTCTTGCGATAAAGCCGTTCTTCTCGTAGAAGCGTTCGCGTCCCTTGGCACACATCAGCGTGAACATCAGTTCTTCGCCGGGTTCCAGAGCCTCCGCCGCCTTCTCACGAAGGTAGCGGATCAATTGGGAGCCGATGCCATGCCCGTGGTATTCCGGACGAACGATCAGGTCCTGGATATTCATGATAACCAGTTCATCTCCCACCAGACGTCCCATACCCACCACCTGACCCGTCTCCGTGTCCCAGGCCGTGATCATGGCCTTACAGCCATTTATGGCAGCGTCCACCTGCCGGTCCGAAAGATGCTTCCAGCCGACAGAAGCGCGAAGCCCGAGATAAAGGTCTTTAGGAAGCCGTAAATACTTATATTCGATCATATTGCTCCGGAAGAATCGCTTTCTTCTTCCGTCCTCCTCAAAACTAAAGAATAGCCCGCCGGCCATTCAGACAACACTCTTATCCACACAGAACGACCGCGATACATCTAAAGAAGCTGAACGTTACAGCCGCACGGATACTCCCCGTGCCCGCAGCGCCTCCTTCACCTCACGGATCTCCAGTTCCTTGAAATGGAACAGTGATGCCGCAAGTGCCGCATCCGCCTTACCTGCCGTTACCGCATCATAGAAATGATCCACGGTTCCCGCTCCGCCGGAGGCAATGACCGGAATAGAGACCGCTTCCGAAACTGCACGTGTCAGTTCAATATCATAGCCTGCCTTTGTTCCGTCACAATCCATGCTGGTTAGCAGGATCTCACCGGCGCCCAGGCGGTCTGCCCTGGCAGCCCACTCTATCGCGTCGATCCCGCAGTCCAGACGTCCGCCGTGTTTATAGATCGTCCATCCGTTGCCGTCCGCTCTCCGCTTTGCATCGATAGCAACAACCACACACTGGCTTCCGAACCTGTCCGCCGCATCCGAGATCAGCTGCGGATTATCGATCGCCGCGGAATTGATCGCGATCTTATCCGCTCCCTCCCTGAGGATCTCCCGGAAATCGTCTACGGTACGGATGCCTCCGCCCACAGTGAACGGGATAAATACCGTTTCGGCCACACGGCGCACCATGTCCGCCACAATGGCTCTCCGGTCACTGGACGCAGTGATATCCAGGAATACCAGTTCATCCGCACCAGCAGAATCATAGGCTTTCCCGCAGGCCACCGGATCACCGGCATCGATCAGATTTACGAAATTGATTCCCTTAACGACCCGTCCGTCCTTAACATCCAGACAGGGTATGATTCTTTTTGTGTGCATGGGCATACTCCTTACAGATTCACAAAATTCGTCAGGATCTTCAGTCCCACATCCGAGCTTTTCTCAGGATGGAACTGGCATGCATATACATTTCCGGCTTCCACGGCCGCATCGATCCGAACGCCGTACTCCGTGGTAGCGGCCACCTCCTCCCGGTTCTTTGCATCCAGGTAGAAGGAATGAACGAAATAAACGTAGCTGTGATCCGGAACTCCCGCAAAGAGACGGGATGCGGGATTCAGGGAAATGTCGTTCCACCCGATCTGCGGAACCTTCCGTCCTTCTCCCTCGGGGATCTTCCTGATCTTCCCTTCCAGCAGGCCGAGGCCGCGCACGCCCGGACTTTCCTCACTCTCCTCGAAGAGCAGCTGAAGGCCGAGACATATCCCCAGAAACGGACGCCCGGATTCCACATATTCATGGATCACGGGTTCCAGTCCATACCCCCGGAGTTTCTCCATGGCATCGCCGAAGCAGCCGACTCCCGGAAGGATCACCCGGTCAGCCGCAAGTATCTCCTCCCGGTCTCTGGTAAGGATCACATCCTGCTTCAGGAACTGCAGTGCTTTCTCTACACTCTTTATATTTCCGGCATCATAATCGATCATTGCTATCAATGTTCCATCCTCCTACAGAGCCTTATTCTAACATATCAGGCGCAACATTTCCACAGGAACCGAAAAGCGCCCCACCTGACGGTGAAGCGCCGTTTCTGATCTCTTTAGAAATCATTCTGTGTGTTAATGATGTGAAGGATCCGGTCTCATCTCCGTTGATCACGTAGTATGCCTTATCCTCCTCCGGCTTTACATAGAGAGCAATGCTCTTCAGATCGGACGCCTTCTTGCCGCTTGCTTCCCAGATCTTCTTAACCTCAGCCACCAGTTCATCCTGACTGATCTGCTCACCGTAAAACTCAACATATACGGATGTCTTCATCTGTGTCCTCCTAACTATTCGACTGAAATAAGTCCCTTCAACTAACGCTATTATCTTATCCATTTTGCAAAGAAATGTCAAGTCTCGACGGCGTAAATTTACTGTAGGATTTAAAAGGGTAATTATGCCCTGTGATCAGTTCAGATGTTCAAACCTTACTCATTATACCGCTTGATAAGATGACAGTTCAAGGCTGTCATTTTTATCCTTGGTCTGCTTGGTGACTACGTTATCTGTCAGGGAATATCAGTCAACCCTGCGCAAAGCGCACCGCGTAGCGGCTTCGGGGTTGACAGACATTTCCTTACAGATAGTCTGTAGTCAAGCAGATCAAGGATAATTGTGCGCTCCAGCGCACTTTATTCAAGGGCAGAGGCGTAAGCCTCTGGCTTCCTTCCTAGAACAGTTTCCAGATGTAGTTATGCATTCCTATGCTCATCCACTTTTTTAATTCTGCACTTAATTCCACCTGCATGCTATCGTAGTATTTCCCCCATGCCGGTTGCTTTCGTATGGTGTTTCTGATTTCTGTCACTACTGTTGATACTTCTTCTGCACCTGCAGCTTTTGAGAGAACTGTTTTCTGGTAGCGCACTAATTCAAGCATGTCCTTTTGATTCCATGCATATGCGCTTAACTTTGCCATTTTGTCTGCCCCTTTACGACTCCATCCCATAGGTGTCATGCTCATTCTCTTTGAAAGGACATGGCTGACATGACCTTCAGTACTACATCCGGGAATCCTTCTGTATCTCAGTCTGATCTTTGCAGCAGACCAGTTCTCAAGGATATATGAAGCACCTTCCTGAATGTGCTTCTTCTCCTTGGCACTTTCGGCATGATACTCAAGCATATCTACTACAGACAGGAAATCTTTCTTGCTCCCGTCTTTTATCGTCTCTGACAGCACCTTCCTTGCATCTTCGGCGCTGTCCAACATATGATTGGTCATCTTTATCAGATACTTTTTAAGATGGAATTCATCAAGTATGTATGTGATTCCGCTGATCCTCTTGCCACCAGCCTTAATCCAGGCTCCGCCATCAGCACCCAGATATATTCTCTTGATACTGCTTATATCATAGTTATTATCTATGTAGGTGTAGACTTCATCCCATAACTCGCCATTAGCTTTTCCTTCATAAGCACCACAGAAGTAATGGGCATTAACAAGGTGATGCCGTTTACTTTTGGGGGCATCCTTTTCGATGCCCTCATGGACATATATAAGCTTATTTATCATGCCATTTAGCTTTCTTCCATACTGATTGACCTGAAGATCCCCCTTTTGCTTCTGGAACTGCAGGGATACATGATCTTCATCAGCTTCGATATACAGGTACTCAACCTTACGTTTTCTTCCACTTCGCTTTTGTTCCTTGGGGAATTCCAACGCATGGATCTTATCCTTTACAGTCTCCTTACTTACCTCATCAAGGATGCTTGCAGCCTGTCCTCCTTTGCGATATGAGGTCTGTACTGTCTCTGAAAGAAGCTGCGCTATGGCATCTTCAGACATTCTTTCATGAGGATCAAACTGGAGCATGTCATCCAGAAGATATCTTCTTTCTCCAGTTTCCTTGTTCTTAAATAAAGTCTTTGAGAACATAACCTTTCCGATTGATGTGATCAGGGTTTTCTCATCTGTTCTTACCACTTCCCATTTTTCCCTTCTCATGGGACTGTCTTTAAGAATCTGGTTACAGGTACAGAGTGTTTCTGATATGTAGTCCAATGCCATCTGTAATGCTTCATTCCTTACTCTTTTCACAAACCCTGCAAAGTCCTTTGGATTCTCTGAAAAATCTTTTGATGCCTTCTGAAGATTTGGTACTCCATTCTCAATAAAATGCTGTATACTATTTAACACAAGGGGACTCCTCCATTTAGTTGTATTAGGTTTGTGCACCCGAATATCAACTATATCATGAAGGATATCCCCTTTTTCAATTATTCCTACAAAAACTTTACGCTAGCCCTCATTTGCCCGGAAGCGGCTTCTTCTTCCCTGCCTTGGATCACACTTTTTACAGTCATCGATTCGATTATTTTGCATCCGGGATCAGCGCTTTCACGATCTCATCAAAATGCATTCCGTGGGATGCTTTCACTACCGCAACGTCTTCCGGAGCCAACTCTTTTTTCAGATATCCGGAAGCTTCGGAAAGATCATCGAAAGACTTTACATCAAGGGTCGGAAGGGCTTCTTTGGCATGAGCCGCGATCTCCTTCGACATATTTCCGACCGTTACCAGATGATCGATATTCTTTCCTGCAAAGAAATCACCCACCTCCGCATGGCGGGCCAGTTCGTTCTCGCCCAGTTCAAACATATCACCCAGCACTGCCCAGCGCTTTCCCGCCGTATGATAATCCGAAAGCACCGAAAGCAATGCCTTCATGGAATCCGGGCTGGCGTTGTACGTATCATCGATCACTACGGTTCCGGACTCCATCCGGCGGGTGATCTGACGCAGCGGGCGGAACTCACCCAGCGCCTCTGCCGCTGCCGTAAGATCCATTCCCAGATAATCCGTGATGGCCATGGCCACAACGGCGTTCCGTACATTGTGCTGTCCCGCCACGGGAAGCTCCACGGGGATCCGGGTATCTTCATGACAATACCGGAAACGTACGCCGGTTTCGGTCTGTTCCACATCCTCCGCACGATATTCCGCTTCAGGACGGAAGCCGTAATAACAGGTCTCTTTCGTGATGGTATGCCCCTTCATCTCCCAGAGCATCGGATCATCTGCATTCAGGAAAAGAACTGCGTCCGAAGATGCACAACGGAGTTTCTGCTCGCGGATCATTTCCTGTGTCCCGAAATACTCCATGTGGCAGGTTCCGATCATGGTTACCACTGCGATCTCGGGCCTTGCAACAGACTGAAGGATATCCATCTCTCCGATCCGGTCGATACCCAGTTCCAGCACCGCGATCTCCGAGGGTTCGTCCAGCATCCTGCTGGTGGCGATGGGGACGCCGTATCTGGAATTCAGATTGCCCGGCGTTTCATAGACCTCCCGGCTGCTTCCGAGTGCAGTTGCGATCATGCGACGGGTGGTGGTCTTGCCGACGCTTCCCGTTACACCGATCACCGTAGGCTCATACTGCATACGGATGTATGCTCCGATGTCCTGCAGCGCTTTCTCCGTATCCTTTACAAGGATCAGTATGTCTCCGTGTTTTTTTGCAGCTTCCAGGGATTCCGGCGTGGTATAAACCTCCTCTGGCGCCCGCATGGTAAGTGCAGCCGCTGCCGTTTCAAGAGCCTGTGAGATATACCTGTGTCCGTCGGTATTCTCGCCTGCCAGTGCCACGAACAGGTCTCCCTCATTTACAGATCTGGAATCCAGGCAGATATCGCGGACGCTCCGTTCGGCTACCTCTCCTTCATCCTCCGACTCTCTCATGCAGATAAGAGTCCCTTCCGTTGTCCGTACAATGTCGCGGATCGTGATATTTTTCATTTCGTTCCTTTCCTGATCTTTCGTATTATAGTCTATACAGCCCGAATGCTCTAGAAGGCCGTCGGATACAGTACCTGGTTTGCGATCTCCTGTGCTTTCTCCCGGGAAACCAGCAGTTCGATCATTTTGAGACCGAAATCGATGGAGGTTCCCATGCCCCTGCTTGTAATGAACTGGCCGTCAACGGTTACGGTCTGAACCGCACCTGTCCACTCGGCACCCAGCAACTCGGCCTCCTTGCCCGGATAACAGGTTGCTTTCTTTCCTTCCAGAAGCCCCATCAGTCCGTAAACCGTCGGTGCCGCACAGATGGCGGAAAGATACTTTCCCGCTTCCTTATGTGCAAGGATCTTAGCCGCAACTGCTTCACTCGCCTTCAGGTTATTGGTTCCCTTCAGTCCCCCCGGAAGAAAGATCGCGTCAGCTAACTCCGTCAGTTCGGAAATGGTGGTATCCGCCGTTACCGGAATCCCATGGGAGCTGACCACCACCGGATCCTCCGTGACGGAGACCGTCACAACCTCCAGACGTGCCCGGCGCATCAGATCAATGGGTACTACGGCCTCACTCTCCTCAAAGCCTTCTGCAAGAAATACATATACTTTGCTCATACTGTGTTCCCCCTTTTTCTTTTCAATAATTTCAACTATGACTCGTTGTCAGATATCTTGTTATAAAGAACCTTCTCTTCGTATGTCAGCACCCTGCCATTCTGAGGTGCCAGCCCAGGAATCCCTTCAGCTTAGCTCCGTGCATCAGTTCGTATGACGGCACCCTGTCATTCTGAGGCGTCAGCCGGAGAATCACTTCACTCCCGGGGCTCGCTCCATTTCGTATGACACCCCCCCCTGTCATTCTGAGGCGTCAGCCGGAGAATCCCTTCAGTCGGATTCTCCGGTTTACAGTCGGTCGAGAAAGGCCTGCAGTTCTTCGGGAGTCATGCGGCTGAGCGCCGCATTTGTGTAGGATCCGTCCTCAGTGACTTCGCGCAGAAACCAGGACGGCGGTGTAAACTGTTCTGCCTCTTCCACAGTGGGGAATTCCACCTCTGCATAGATCAGTCCGTCCAATGCTCCGTGGAAGATATCCAGTTCGATGGAGTACGCTTTCTCAACTGAATCCTCCGTTCCCCGGTCTGGTCCGCCGGAGGTCTCCGCAATCATTCTGCGATCTTTCCCGTCGGGCTCATCATCCGTCACTTCCCTCACACCTGCCGCGTCACAGCGGATTGGGATCAGATACCGTGTCTTACTGAGAAAGATGCCTTCTACCTTCCCCGACAGCGCTGCATACTGCTCTGCCGTAAGCGGTGTCTCAAATTCCTCCCGAACCAGCAGCCCTCCGTTTTTTACCGTGAGAATGTAGTCCTCGTTACTTCTCCGGATACGGATCACCGGATCCGTGGACACGTATCCCTGGGACATTTCTTTCTTTCGATATTTCGACAGATCCAGTCCCGAAGGATCCGCCAGGAATTTACGTTCAATCTCCATAGCCTGCTACCCTTATTTCATTCTTATTCATAGCTGTTCCCGGTGTTCAGAAAGTACAGACAAGGAATCCGCTCATTGAATAACAGTCGATTCATCCCCTTGTTGTTTAACCGGTTCGAGGGTACATTTCTTCTACTCATCCGTCCCATACCGCATGTACGGAGCGAAGGTCTTGAAGATGTACCGCAGTGTAATGAATATCCCCACCATGGATACGATCATTCCCGGGATATAACCGCCGGTTGCTTTATTTACATTGACCAACAGCATGCCGATGGTCTGCGCATAGAAGCAGAGCCGGAATACATTTCCTTTATTAAGATAAAGCCCGCTATTCCTTGCAATGGGATTCGCAATCAGCATATAAAGAAGCGCTGCCAGAAGGTATTTGACCAGCGTTGCAGCCATCATCAGCAGTCCCGTAAGAACCAGTGCGATATAGAAACCCGGAATGGCAGAGATCAGCATCTCCTTGTTAAATCCATCCGGAAAATATCCCGAAAGGTTCTGATCCAGCAATACCTGCTGAAGCCCGTTCTCCGTGACGATCACCTGAATCCGCTCGCTGCCGATAGCAAAAGTCAGCGGCACCGTTCCCAGACTGTCCTTCGGCACTCTGGCTTCCTTTGTATTGACAACGATCTCGTAGGTCCCGAGTCCGATGGTAAAGGGTTCTTCCGCCGTGAGTTTCCCATCCCTCATGGAGAATTCCGGCGTATTGTTCTCAAAGAGATTCCGGAAGCCGCCGACATGAATGATCGTCGCCGCCACCGGGATCACATACAGCATGAACTCGATCAGAAGCCCCAGAAACAGGGTGTAACGGACAAAACGACCTACGGAAAGCTCCGAAAGACCGATCAGCTGCTTTGGCTGCGTGATCGATATCCGGAACTGCTCGATCACGGACATCTTCTTCGGAACCTCAAATTCCAGGGAAGACTGTCCGGAGGAGTCATCGGAACCGTTCTCTCCCTCCGGTGATCCGCCCGGTTGTGGCTTCGGCGGTTCTCCCTCATATTTTCTTCGTTCTTCGTCGTTGATATACTCGCGCATACTTACTCCGATTCATAGCCGGGGCAAACTCCCGCCCACCGGTTGTGTTCCGTCTATGGGACAATTCAGATCCTTCGGCTTTGCCTCAGGATGACATGGTCGACTCTGATCAGCCTTGGTAACTACGGTTCAGCCGGTTGTGTTCCGTCTATGGGACAATTCAGATCCTTCGGCTCCGCCTCAGGATGACATGGGGTAACTCCGGATAACATGGGGCAACTCCGGATGATTCAACCTACGGTCAGGATAACAGCCGGAAATGCTCCAATGCCTGATGAAGGCCGCCTTCATCCACAGCCGCTGTCACATAGTCCGCAGCCGCCTTACAGGCCTCACTCCCACCAGCCATACATATGCTGTGGCCGGCATATTCCATCATTTCCAGATCATTATTACTGTCTCCGAAGGCATAGACCGCATCCCGGTCAACTCCGAAGTATTCCATCAGGAACCGCATGCCGCTGGCCTTGGAATAACCCACAGGCTCCACCTCGAAGAAGGCGGTCTTTCGTTCCCTGCCGTCCTCCCCGGATTCCCATGCCATTTCTCCCCGGTCGATATAGACAAAGTCCTTCTCGATCTCCCGGCGGAAGCGGGCAACATCACTGGTTTCATCAAACCAGCCGGAGAACTTGTCAAAACGAAAATCCGGCGCATCAATATCTCCCGGCATGGGGCGCTCCTGCTGCTGCATGGAATCAACTGCAGGTAAAATGTAGGGCATGTCCAGTCCTGCATCATAAAATGCAACATCCGTATGCTCAAAGAAGGCCTGCATCCTGCATTCCCGGCAGATATGAGCCAGCTGGTGGCAGCGTTCCCGGGAGATCTCATGACGGTGAAGCACCCTGCCATGATACTCGATATAGGTTCCGCAACCGCAGACCAGTCCGTCAAAGCCAGGAGCCGTGATGTACGTCTCCACATTGCATCTTACACGTCCGGTGTTGATAAAGCAGAGATTCCCGGCGGATCTTGCAGCCGTAAGCGCGGCCGCTGCATCTGCCGGGAACATGTGCCTCTCATCATCCGTGATCAGTGTTCCGTCTATATCAAAAAATAGTAGATTCTTCATATATCTCCGCTTTGGATCCATACATGGTTTCCCGATGCAAGCCTCTTACAGCTGCTTCATCAGGTTGACCATCTCGATGGCACCCAGTGCGCAGTCATAGCCCTTGTTACCTGCCTTGGTTCCTGCACGCTCTACGGCCTGCTCGATATTATCCGTGGTAAGAATACCGAACATAACCGGAATGCCCGCTTCCATGGAAACCTGGGCGATCCCCTTGGAAACCTCTGCGCATACGTAATCGTAATGGCTGGTCTGTCCGCGGATCACGGCACCCACACAGATCACTGCGTCGTATTTGCCGGACAGTGCCATCTTCTTCGCTACGACAGGAATCTCAAATGCACCCGGAACCCAGGCAACCGTGATATCGTCCGGATTCACATTGTGACGTACCAGGCCGTCCTCAGCACCTGCCACCAGTTTGGATACGATGAACTCGTTGAAACGTGCTGCAACGATACCGACTTTCAGATTCTCTGCTACTACATTTCCTTCGATCTTCTTCATGATACTTTTCTCCTAACGATCTATTCTTGTTCATATTGAGATCCTTCGTCGCTTACGCTCCTCAGGATGACATCCGGGTTCTCTCTGTGGACGCTCTTCGGAATGACTCCGTGCTTCTCCCTTCGTTCGCTCCCCGGAATGACACCGTGATTCTCCTTGCGTTCACTCCTCAGGTGACTGCTTTACACATCCTCCAGGATATGTCCCATCTTCTCCTTCTTGGTCTGCAGGTAGAACCGGTCATAGGTGGACGGTGCGATCTCGATGGGCACACGCTCCACGATCTCCAATCTGTAACCCGCAAGCCCGTAGATCTTCGACGGATTGTTGGTAAGAAGCCGCATCTTCCGGACTCCCAGATCCACAAGGATCTGTGTTCCGATGGTGTAGTCTCTCGCATCCTCCGGGAAGCCGAGTTCCAGATTTGCCTCCACCGTGTCTCTTCCCTGATCCTGCAGAGCATAGGCACGGATCTTGTTGATGAGGCCGATTCCCCGGCCTTCCTGTCGCATGTAGAGAAGAACGCCTCTTCCCTCCGCTGCGATCTGCTTCATGGCCGCATCCAGCTGTTCACCGCAGTCACATTTAAGGGACCCGAAGGCATCTCCCGTCAGGCACTCGGAATGAACACGCACCAGCACCGGCGAACCGTCTGTTACATCTCCCATGGTAAGCGCCACATGATGCTCTCCGTTCAGCTGGTTGATGTATCCGTGAATGATGAAATTCCCGTAACGTGTCGGAAGCTTTGCCCGTGTCACTTCCTTTACGAAGACTTCATGTTCCTTCCGGTACTGCACCAGTTTATCAATCGTGCAGATCTTCAGGTCATGCTCCTTCGCAAATGCCACCAGATCATCATATCTGGCCATGGTGCCGTCTTCCTTCATGATCTCACAGCAAAGTCCCACCGGTTGCAGACCGGCCATCCTGCACAGGTCCACGGTTGCTTCCGTGTGGCCGTTCCGCTCGATGACTCCCCCGGGCTTGGATTCCAGCGGGAACATGTGTCCCGGTCTCCGGAAATCCTCCTTCGTTGCGTCCTTCGATGCAAAGGCTCTGGCCGTGATCCCCCGCTCCTCCGCGGAGATTCCCGTGGTGGTGGATACATGATCCACGGACACGGAAAATGCCGTACAATGATTATCCGTATTCACGATGCACATCTGGGGAAGATTGTACCGGTCCGAATACGACGGATCCATCGGCATACAGATCAGTCCCCTTGCATATTTTGCCATAAAATTGACGTTCTCTGTGGTTGCAAATTCCGCCGCGCAGATCACGTCACCCTCATTCTCCCGATCTTCGTCATCCATGACCACGACAATCTTACCCTTGGCAAGATCCTCCAGGATTTCTTCGATCGTATTTAACTCTGACATATGTTTCATGTCCTTCCGAATAGTATAATTATTTCTCGTATAATTCCCCACGGGATCCGATGGCTCAGCCGAACCCATGCTCTGTCAGGAATTCCATGGTCAGCGCTCCGGATGCTGATGCTCGGGGAGTCTCCGAGGACATCGGCGCGATCCCGCCCTGCCCCTGCAACAGGCGTTCCACATATTTCCCGATGATGTCATTTTCAAGATTAACGGAATCACCCACGCCCTTTTCCGACAGTGTGGTCACTTCCCTGGTGTGCGGGATCACGGATACCTCGAAACTGTCCGCATGTACCGCTGCCACCGTAAGGCTGATGCCGTCGATGGTCACGGACCCTTTCTCAACCACAAGCCGTATGATCTTCGGATCTGCCGTGATACGATACCAGACCGCATTGTCTTCCGTACGGATACCAAGGATCTTTCCGGTTCCGTCGATATGTCCGGATACGATATGTCCGCCCATGCGGCCTCCCACGGCAAGCGCACGTTCCAGATTTACATGACTTCCCACGCGCAGTTCACCCAGTGCGGATCTCCGAAGAGTCTCTGCCATCACATCCGCTGAAAAACGGTCACCCGAAAGCCGGGTCACCGTAAGACATACACCGCTGACCGCGATGCTGTCGCCGATCTTCGTTCCGGTAAGGACCTCCTTCGCACGAATGGTAAGGATCGCGGATATACTTCCCCGCTCTATGGAAAGGATCTCTCCTTTTTCTTCAACGATCCCTGTAAACATGCGTCATTCCTTTCTTCTGACCAAGAAACGCCAATCGGTGATACAGGCACGTATTCACGTGCCTGCTTAAAAAGTATTCCGTATGGAACCTACTTATCCTTATTCTCGTCAATGTTGAACGGATTCAGATCCGCAGAAAGAACTGCTGTCACGATCCGGTTCTCCAGTTCTACCGGAGGTCTGTCATACAGATCCTCCAGGTCCGCGCCTTCCGGTTCCTGAGACGGGATCGCATCTGCTTCTACCCAGCCTTCCTGCTGCTTTTTGCTTCTGGATACGCTTCCCATCTCCATAGCTTCCAGTGAATCTGCTGCCGGAGCGGCCTCCTCGGTCTTCGGGGTCTCAATAACCGCACCCGACTGGAAATCCTTCGGAGCTTCCGGTGCGGGACTGGAAGAGATCCATGCCAACGGACGGGGCTCTGCCGTCTCGATATCCATGGGTTCATCCTCTTCCTCCGGCTCCGGTCCTACGATATACCGTGCGTAGATATCTCCGCCCGGAAGGATCTCAGACTCTACTAAATGCAGAGGAAGCGCATCTTCCACAAAATTCACACCCTCGCCTTCTACCGGAGTCATGGCTGTGATTCCGCCGAAGATCTTCGGAGCGATGAACATAACGACTTCATTTACAATTCCTTCCCGAAGCAGACTCCAGGACAGGTTACCGCCACCCTCGGACATGATGCCGCTGATCTCCATCTCACCCAGTTTGTCCATCAGGGCATCCACATCAATGTGTCCGTCCTTCTCGGGGATCAGGAGAACATGTACATTCTTCTCCTCAAGTTCTTCTGCCTTCTTCTTTGCATCCTCCGGGATACGCTCGCTGGCAGC
>JAFRWY010000045.1 GCA_017437905.1 Eubacterium sp. | reverse complement strand
GCAGTACCGACCGGCCCGGCCGCAACCCGTCCGCACTTCGTGCGTCCGTCGCGCCTTCGGCGCTCATGGTTGCGGCGGTTCGTTCGGTCCCTGCTTCGCCTTAGGGGCGCTAACTATTTGCAGTACCGACCGGCCCGGCCGCAACCCGTCCGCACTTCGTGCGTCCGTCGCGCCTTCGGCGCTCATGGTTGCGGCGGTTCGTTCGGTCCCTGCTTCGCAGGTACGCATAAAAAAATGGACACTCGTTTGTGTGCAAGCACACACGAGTGTCCATTTTTTTATGCTACTGCAAATAGTTACTCTTCATCATCCCAGTTGTGATATACCGCCTGGACATCATCATCTTCATCTAATAAGTCGAGGATTCTCTGGATATTCTTAATATCCTTCTCATCCGTCAGTGTCACATAGTTCTGGGGAAGCATGGTGACTTCTGCGGAGGCCATGGGGACGCCTGCGGCTTCCAGGGCTTCGCGGACTGCAGAGAAGTCTGCGGGTGCGGTAAGGATCTCATAGCTGTCTTCTTCTTCGGAGAAGTCCTCTGCTCCTGCTTCCAGCGCCAGCATCATGAAGTCATCTGCGTTGGTCTCGTAATCTTCCTTTGCAACGATGATCTGACCCTTCTCGTCAAACATGTAGGACACGCAGCCTGTGGTTCCGACATTTCCGCCGCCCTTTGTGAATGCGTTCCGCACATTGGAAGCGGTACGGTTCTTGTTGTCCGTCAGGCAGCTGACGATGATCGCGGTTCCGGAGGGACCATAACCCTCATAGGTATTCACGGTATAGTTTACGTTGCCTGCATCACCGGCCGCCTTCTTGATCCCGCGGTCGATGGTATCATTCGGCATGTTGTTGGCCTTTGCCTTTGCGATCACGTCACGCAGTTTGGAGTTATTGGCCGGATCCGGTCCGCCTTCCTTTACGGCAACGGCGATCTCACGGCCGATGATCGTGAAGATCTTGCCCTTTGCGGCATCATTCTTCTCTTTCTTGTGCTTGATGTTTGCAAATTTGGAATGTCCTGACATAGTATAACCTCTTTCTGTTTATTTATAGATCCTTCGTCCTGCACGGGATGACGCTCCTGTCATTCCCCGCGCCCCGGCAGTGCCGCATGGCCCCGCCGCTGACCCCGGATCATATGTATCATTTTTCATCATTTTCCGGCTGTACCGGAAGGACCTTCACCTTCTGGATCATCTGATCCCGGATCTCCAGCGGCCGGAACCGGTATCCGCCGTACTCGATCTCAATCTCTTCATCATCCTTCGGAAGATGTCCCAGTTTGTAAAGCAGGAAGCCGTTCAGTGTTTCGATCTCCGTCTCCGGAAGTTCGATCTCCGGCAGCACCTCGGTAAGATCATTCAGGGAGATCAGACCGTCTACCACATAGCCCGAATCTGCCGTTCGTCTCGCCTCTTCCTCTTCATCATCATGCTCATCCTGGATCGTTCCCACGATCTCTTCGATGATATCCTCCAGCGTTACGATACCGTCCGTCTGTCCGTATTCATCCACCACCACGGCGATATGCATTTTCTCCTTCTGCATCTTACGGAGCAGTTTGGAGATATCATAGGTGGGATGGATGAAGATCGGCTTCTCCATCAGGGACTCGCAGGAATCGGAACCATGTCCGTCCAGAAAAGCCGCCATCAGATCCTTCAACAGCAGCACGCCCCGGATGTTATCGATCTCATCCTCATACACCGGAAAGCGCGAATAACTGCTCTCCAGTCCCTTGCGAAGTGCCTCCTCCACGGTGGCATCGGACTCGATGGCGAAGATCCGGCTTCTTGCCGTCATGATATCATGCGCATCCTTATCATCAAAGTCCAGTATGTTGGAGATCATTTCCGCTTCTTCCTCATGGATGAAGCCCTGATCCTGCCCCTCTTCCACTATGGACAGTATCTCCTCCTCAACCTGTTCTTCGTCTTTTTTCCTGAACATAGAACTCCTTTTTTGATTCGACCAAAGGTCGATATGAGGCACCGGCAGACCGCTTTCCCCGGATACCGGACAGCATTTCCTGTCTCCTGCCGTTTCAAAGCGCCGGATCAGCGAAGATAATTCACTTCACCGATCACATCCCCGTCCTCGATGTAAACCCGCGGAACGCGTCTTGCCACATTGCAGACCAGCTCATAATTAAAGCTGACCGCAGACTCTGCAACCTCTTCCACAGATATGGAATTGTCTCCGTCCGTACCGAACAAAACCACCGTATCTCCGACTTCCGCCTCGGGAATGTGTGTCACATCCACCATGAACTGGTCCATGCAGACACGTCCCAGGATCGGAGCATACTGTCCCCGGATCAGTACCCGTCCGCAGCCGGACTGGGATCTCGGATATCCGTCCGCGTAGCCTGCGGACACCGTAGCCACCCGGGTCTCCCGATCCGTAACAAAGGTATGTCCGTAACTGATACCGCAGCCGGCCGGCAGTGTTTTCAGATGTGTGATATGGCTGACCAGCTGCATCGCCGGTGTGATCACAACCGATTTGTCGATCTCCTCCGACGGATACAGACCGTATATTACTATACCAAGGCGCATCATGTCAAACCCTTTTGAATGCAGTTCCATGGCCCCGGCGCTGTTATCGATATGCCGGATCCCGAGATCATGTCCTCTCGATTCCAGGGTTTTCACAAACCATGAAAATGCATCATACTGCTGCATCGCAGAGGTTTTATCCTTTTCATCCGCCTTTGCGAAATGCGTGAAGATTCCTTCTACCGAAAGGCCTTCCATGGAGAAGAGTTCTTCCGCCTGATCCACTCCTGCCTCGTCCGCTGCAAACCCGATGCGGTGCATACCCGAATCCACTTTGATGTGGACCCGTGCCTTCTTCCCCATACGCGCAGCCACCCCGGACAGAACACGGCATTTTTCAACATCATAGACCGCCTGTGTCACATCGTAGGTGATCAGATCCTCATACTCCGTCTCATCTGTATATCCGAGGATCAGGATAGGCTTCGTGACTCCGCTCTTCCGGAGTTCCACTGCCTCATCGATCTCCGCAACGCCGAAATAATCCGCCAGATCCGCCAGCTTCTCCGCCAGCACGGCCGCTCCGTGGCCGTAGCCGTCTGCCTTGATGACCAGCAGCGTCTTCTCATCCTTCGGATTCAGCGCCTGCACGGTAGTGATATTATTTCTGATCGCAGTAAGATCGATCCGTGCCTCGATCCTGTGATATGGTTTCACCGGTTGCATGACTCAGCCTTCTTTCTACGGTTTCACCCAGATTGCCGGTCTGACACCGACATCCGTACGATTCACACGGCTTCCGCCGTCCAGTATATTTCCGTTATAATTGACAAATGTGGCGCAGGAGGTTTCGTACCCCGGAGTTCTGAGCCACCACCAGCCGTTTCCGTAGTACCAGTCGTCCTCGGAGGCCGTATTTCTCCAGGCACCCATGCCTCTTGCATAGGTGGTGGGCTTTGCGGCTCTGGTCTCGCTGGTGCCGTCCGGGGCATCCGCAAAGTACTTCCTTGCCTCATCGATACTGAGGAGGAACACCTGATCTTTGGTTGCATTTCCCGCATCCGTTCCGAATCTGGGATTCTTATCCGCCGATACCGTCTTCTTACAGATCTTTGCCATCTCTTCATCGGAAAAGGCAAGGGCCGGAAATGTACTGTTCACCCAGGAACGTATCGTGCTGTTCTCCCAGGTGATCTCTCCCTTGGATACATTATACGACACACTGTCAAGCACATACCTGCTGATCAGAAGCTTCTCATCATTCCGGATATCAAGTACGATCCATTCGATGGGTTCTTTTCCGTTGGAGGAATCCCGGTCCTGCTCATAGGTACCGAACCGGACATAATCCCCCACCTCTGCATCCGCAAGGCTTTTTTGCTCCGCTTCCTTATATCTGAGGAATAACCCGTCATCATCAAAGACGCAGGTTTTGCCTTCGATCACCACCTGGCCCGTCACCATGGCTCCGTCCGGATCAAAGTAGTATTTCTTCTCCCCGATCTCCTTCCAGCCGGTCCACATGGTTCCGCCGCCGCTGAACAGATACCAGATCCCGTTGATCTTCTTCCAGCCGGTGTGCATAACGCCGTTTGCCGTGAAATAATACCATTTCCCGTTATATTTCTTCCAGCCGGTATGCATCGCACCGCTATTCCAGAAAAAGAACCACTTCCCGCCGATCTTTTTCCATCCGGTATCCATGTATCCATCTTCATTCAGATGGTACCATTTTCCGTTATCCTTCACCCAGTTATTCTTAAGAAGGCTTCCGTCGGAATACTCATACCTCCATCCGGAGGAATCATGCTTCCACACACCGCTTGCGGCTTCCGCCGTCCTTCCCGGTACGGAAAGAGGGATCATAAGTGCCGGAACAAGTGCCGTGCAAAGTACCTTCTTCCATTTTCCTGTTCTGAACATACGAACAAACTCCCTTCGCATCTTTCAAATCCGTAATCTGTCATCCGATTTGATCGATTGACATAACATCCGATATTGATTCTATCAGATCCCGGCCGATTACGCCATATCTTCCTTTCTTTTTTGCTGCCGTTTCTCCTGTCAGCCCGTGAAGATATACTCCTGTCCTTGCAGCCTTCGGAGCCGGAAGTCCCTGCGCGATCAAACCGGCGATCATTCCGGTAAGGACGTCTCCGCTGCCGCCCTTGGCCATGGCGTCGCATCCGGAGCCGTTAAGATATACCATGCTCTCCCCAGCCCCGTCCGGTCCGCCTCCTGTAACGACAGTGCATGCATCCTTCAGTACCAGGCAGGCCCGGTACCGTTTCGCGGTTTCTTCCGTGATCCCGATCCGTTCCTTCTTCAGCTTCTCCAGAGCCTGCCGCTCAGGATGCTGTGTCTGCTCCGTAAGCCGGGTCATTTCCAGCATATGGGGTGTCAGGATCAGGGGGCGCTGTCCCGCCGTCTCCTCCAGAAGCCCGGTCTGTTCCGACAGCAGATTGATGGCATCCGCATCCGCGATCACGGGACATACGGCTTCCTTAAGAACCGTCTCCAGAAGGAACCGGGACGTATCCGTCTGCCCGAGCCCCGGCCCCAGAATGATCACCGATGCCCAGCGGACGGATTTCCTGAATTCTTCTTCAAATACGGAAATGATCTCCTCCGGACCGGCAGTCCTGTCCTGTCCCTTCTCTTCCCGGGAGCAGGCGGAACCGTAGGTCAGCATAAGCGCCTCGGGACGCGCCTGCTGCAGCATGGCCCGGTTGTTCTCATGTGTCACAACCTTTACCAGTCCGCAGCCGGTACGATAGGCCGCTTCCGCCGCAAGATATGCTGCGCCGTAGATATCCTCCGAACCGGCAGCCACCAGCACCCGGCCGTAACTGCCCTTATTGCCATCCGCGCTCCGCTTCGGAAGCAGAGCGGGAACGTCCTCTTTTTCATATGAAATAAAACACGTTTCTTTTTCCGTTCCGTCCTCAGTAGACTGCACGTCCCCGAAGGCTCCGGTTCCGAACCATTCCGGAAGATAGAAACCGATCTCCCGGACCAGAACCGTTCCGCAGGCTTCCTTTGCTAACCGCATGCCCACCTTTTCAAATCCAAAGGTCACGGTACGATCCGCTTTTACCGCCGTTCCCAGAATCTCCCCGTTCTCGGAGGTGATACCCGACGGAATGTCCACCGCGATCACCGTCATTCCGGACTCTGCCGATGCTCTTGCCCTGTTGATCCGGTCCACCGCATCCTTCTGGACCCCGCCGACTTCTCTGGTAAGTCCCACGCCGAAGATCGCATCCACGATCACGCGGTATCCCGAAACCGCATCTTCCGCGTTGTCCTCCCCCGCTTCCGGAGGCGTGATAAAAGGTACTCCTGCCCGCTTTGCCAGCTCTGTCTGTTTTATATATGCATCCGACGGTCTCCGGATGCCTCCCAGGGCCCAGACCTCCGCCCGATAGCCTCTCTGACAGAGGATCCGTGCTGCTGCCACCCCGTCCCCGCCGTTATTTCCGCTCTCCGCAACCACAAGGATCCGGTCATGCTTTTTATCCTGAATACAGTCCGAAACCTCTTCGGCAACCGCAAGCGCCGCCCGTTCCATCAGAACCAGCTGCGGTACTCCCATCTCTTCTATCGTATAGCGGTCGATCATGACCGCCTGTTTTCCGGTCACAAGATATTTCATAGGACAAGCTTCCTCATTTTCCTGTTCGTTCCAGGTCTTACAGGGCCTCCATCAGACCTTCCCAGCCCTTTTCATCATAGATCCTTTTATAATACCGGACCTCCTCCCGGATGATCTCATCGATCACCTGCATGCCGAGAAGCTCCACCGGCGCCTTGTCATCCGTCATCACATGGTCTCCCGCGGTATATACGGTGAGTCCCGCATCCACCTTCTCCATCAGAAGCTTCATGTCTTCGTCCGTTTCCATGGCCTTGTTCTTACGGAAACGCTCCAGCATACCCGTATCCCCTGCGAAAAGCTCCCGGTTGGTATAACCGGTCACATCCGCCGTGGCAATCTCCGGGAAGACCGCAGCGATGGTATCCGCCAGATAATCCGTGATCTTTGCTTCCTCCGCATCCCCTTCGGAGGTTATACCCCGCATGTTCATATTCACCACCATGACGCCGTCTTCGCGAAGATGCTCCTTCACCAGAGTGAAGAACTCCTTCGTGGACATCTGGAAGGGGATGGTGATATCCTGATAGGCATCCACCATGATCACATCATACTTCCCGTCCTCCGTGCCGAACTCTCCGTCCTTCTTCCAGTGATCGGAGGAAAGGGCATTCAGATACGCCCGGCCGTCATAGGTTGCCACCGGCACACTCTCCGGCAGTTCGAAATACTCATGGGCAAGATCCGTGATCTTCTGATCGATCTCCACACCCTCGATGTACATTTCTCCGAAATACCGGCTGCACTGGGTCGCATAGGTTCCCGTGCCCATGCCTAAGATCAGAACATCCAACGGCCGGTCCTTCTCGTAGATCCCCGCCATGTAGGGAGCTGCCATGGCATAGTCATAATACATGCCCGTCAGTTCCCGCTCCTTCCGGTACACGGACTGCACACCGAAAAGCACGTTTGTGGAGAGGATCATTTCCTTATCATTTTCCGAAACCTGCAGATAATTATAGATGGACTCTTCCTCCGCGGTGAGATGCTTCTGCCAGAAGGCGAAGCTGTTGCCATGTCCGAAGATACAGCAGAGGATAAAAAGCACCATGGCAACGGGAACCTTCTTTACAAAGGTTTTGCTGCTGATGAAGTAGATCACCGCCAGCATAAGAAGGATTCCCGCAAAGATCAGGAAGGTGATGGAGGTCCCCACCGCCGGAATACTGATAAATGTAGGAACAAAGGTTCCGATGATGCTGCCGATGGTATTCGAAGCATTAAGATTTCCCACGATCTTGCCGCTGTCATCCAGACTGTCCACCGTATATTTCACCAGGGACGGAGTCACGGTTCCCAGCAGGAACAGCGGAAATACGAAAATGATCATGCAGGCCGCAAAGGCTGCGATCACGAGAAAGTTGGTGCTGATGGTGAACACCAGCAGCGCCGAGATTCCGAGAATGATATACCGCCCCACCACGGGGATAAGGGCGATCCATACCGCCGCAAAGATGATCCTTCCGTAAAGCCGGTCCGGATTCGGATTCTTGTCCACCTTCCGTCCGCCGTAGATATTGCCCAGCGCCATGGCGATCATGATGGTTCCGATGATAATGGTCCAGACGATCTGGGAGGAGGAAAAATACGGTGCCAGAAGCCGGCTGGCTCCCAGTTCCACTGCCATCACGGACATCCCCGCAAAGAATTCGGTGAGATACAGGTACATTTTGTTTCTGAGGATCGGACGATCCGCAGCAGTGACTGTTTCTTTGTTGTTGCTCATAAACTGCTCCTGATATTACATATAAATGTCGGATACTTCTCTTCATATTCCTCCCAGAGGACCGGACGGCTGTCAAATGCCCCACTCCGCCGGAGGCCGGGGATTCCTCCCCCTGCCGAACAGGGAAAATACCACGGCCATTATACCATAAAACCACTCCGAAAAAAAACATTTGAAAAATCACCATAAAAAACAAAATCTTCATCCGTATCTATCTCAACAGTTCAAAAACAGGGTATGAACCACCAACATACGAACGGAGGAAAAATAAAATGATAAAAAGAAGATTCAAAAATCTGAAAGCCAAAGGGTCCGCTATTTTGATGACCACCTGCTTCCTGCTCACAGGATGCGGCGCTGTATCCCAGGGAACCACAACCGTGATCGGCCAGCTCCCCAGCATGCCGGCGAAAACATACACAGAGGCAGAGATTGAGGAAATGATCAACCGGGCAGGCGCAAAATACGATGGTCTGGAAAACGATGATTACGGCCGCCAGTACAGCAAAAGCTCGTCCAGAAACTGTATTATGACCGAGGCCGCCGCAGCTTATGAATCCTGTGATGACGTAGCGGGCCTCTCCGCAGGCAATGATGTCATCATCACGGAATGGCCGGATGAAAACTGGAATACCGAGAATTATAACAACATCAGGGAATCCGGATTCCTCAGCGTTGCAACCAGCCCCTTCTCCACCTTCGGAGCAGATGTGGACACCGCAACCTACACCAATCTCCGCCGCAGGATCTTCGCAGAGGACGATTTCGGCATCAGCGATTCCGCCATCCGCGTTGAGGAAATGATCAACTATTTCCACTATGATTACGCAGCACCGAAAGACGGAGACAAGTTCGGTGTCACCACAGCACTCACCCAGTGCCCGTGGAACAAGGATACCCTCCTGCTCCGGGTGGGCGTCAAGGCCGAAGAGATCGCTCCGAAGGGCGGTTCCAATATCGTTTTCCTGATCGATACCTCAGGCTCCATGTTCGACAGCAACAAGCTTCCCCTTGCACAGAAGGCATTTAATCTCCTTGCCGAGAACCTGTCCGATGAGGACACCATTTCCATCGTAACCTATGCAGGAACGGAAGAAGTGGTTCTTGAAGGCGCAAAGGGAGATAAGAAGGAAGAGATCAAGGCAGCCATCGATGCTCTGGAAGCATACGGCAGCACCAACGGCGAAGGCGGCATCAGGAAGGCTTATGATATCGCCGAGAAGTATTTCATCAAGGGCGGCAACAACCGCATCATCCTTGCAACCGACGGCGACCTGAACGTGGGCGTTTCCTCGGAAGCAGACCTGATCAGCCTTGTAGAGGATAAGAGAGAGACCGGTGTCTTCCTCTCCTGCCTCGGCTTCGGCACAGGTAATTACCAGGACAGCAAGATGGAAGCTCTTGCGGATTACGGCAACGGCAACTACTCCTATATCGACTGCACCGCAGAGGCTTCCCGGGTTCTGAAGGATGAAATGTGGTCCACTCTCTACACCGTAGCGAAGGATGTGAAGTTCCAGGTAGAGTTCAATCCCGAGCAGGTGAAAGGCTATCGTCTGATCGGTTACGAAAACCGCGGAATGGCAGCCGAAGATTTCTCAAATGACAAGAAGGACGGCGGCGAGGTAGGCTCCGGCCAGACCGTAACCGTACTGTACGAGGTAGTTCCGGTGGATTCCGACTACACCATGGCTGAGGTAAACAGCCGCTATGGCAACAACACGGTTGAGGCAGCAGGCGTCATGAACAGCGATGAACTTCTGGCAGTCAACATCCGCTACAAAGAGCCCGATGCAACCGAAAGCAAGCTCCTCACCTATCCCGTTACAAAGGAAATGATGTCCACCGAGATGGATGCAGACACCTCCTTCGCAGCAGGCGTAGCCGAGTTCGGTATGCTGCTCCGCGATTCCGAGTACAAGGGAACCACAAGCTATCAGCAGATCTATGATCGCCTGAAGGTTCTTCCGGGTGTGATGGATGATGATTTCAAGGCAGAGTTCCTGTACATGGTAAAGAAGGTTTCCGAGTAACCCTTCCTCATATAATTTCTATAACCGGAAAGGCGGGGGTTCGTCCCCCGCCTTTCTCTGTATACAATCCTCCGGATCAGTCATGCAGTTTTCTCTTATCCACAACACGGACTGCCTTGCCTTCACTGCGTACCACACTGTGAGGTGCCAGAAGATGTACTCTCGGGCGGATACCCAGCATGGCAACCATGGCAGCCACCAGCTTCTTCTCGGCCTTGGCAAAGTCATCATCCTGAAGTTTTATGAACTGCTCCTGAGACAGCTCTACGTTGATCTCGAAGGTATCCTCATTTCCGATACGGTCTACCAGGATCTGATAGTTCGGTGTGTAGCCTTCCTTCAGAAGTACGGTCTCGATCTGGGACGGGAATACATTTACGCCGCGGATGATAAGCATATCGTCGCTGCGTCCCTTCGGCTTGCACATCTTGATATGTGTACGTCCGCAGGAGCACTTCTCTCTGGTAAGAACACAGAGGTCTCTGGTTCTGTAACGGAGAAGCGGGAATGCTTCCTTTGTGATGCTGGAGAATACCAGCTCACCCTCTGTTCCCTCCGGAAGAACCTCTCCGGTTTCGGGATCGATGATCTCCGCGATGAAATGATCCTCGTTGATATGCATTCCGGTCTGTGCCTCGCACTCGAAGGAGACACCCGGTCCGGAGATCTCGGTCAGACCGTAAATATCATATGCCTTGATTCCCAGCTTGCTTTCGATCTCATGACGCATCTCCTCGGTCCAGGGCTCTGCACCGAAGATTCCTGCCTTCAGACGGATATCATCCTTGCTGCAGCCCATTTCATAGAGGCGCTCTGCCAGATAAGCCGCATAGGACGGTGTACAGCAGAGGATCGTGGACTCCAGATCACGCATGAACTGGATCTGACGCTCTGTATTTCCGGAGGACATGGGCACTGTCAGGCTTCCCACCTTGTGAGATCCGCCGTGAAGTCCCGGGCCGCCGGTGAAGAGACCGTAGCCATAGCATACCTGAACCACATCATCCTCGGATGCGCCGGCTGCCACCAGTGCTCTTGCACAGCACTCCTCCCAGAGATCCAGGTCATGCTGGGTGTAAAATGCAACCACCCGGCGTCCTGTGGTTCCGCTGGTGGACTGGATCCGTACGCAGTCCTTCTTCGGACAGGACAGAAGTCCGTAGGGATACGCCTCACGAAGATCGTTCTTGGTCAGGAAAGGAAGTTTATGCAGGTCTTCGATGCCCTGAACGTCTTCCGGCTTTACGCCCTTCTCGTCCATCAGTTTCCTGTAATACTTGTTATTGGCATATACGTAAGCCACCTGCTTTACCAGGCGCTCGGACTGCAGTTTCTTGATCTCCTCCACGGGCATGGTCTCGATCTCAGGCTGAAAATACTTCTTCATATGGTCTTCTCCTCTTCCATAAACGTTTCCATTTCACTTTAACGCATTAAAGCGTAAAATTCCACTATTCACTACTTTACTTCTTTTTCCTCAAAAATGCAAGCGATTTTTTTCATCATTACCGACTCTTCGCTCCGGTTTTGCACCTCCTGTATACACATGGGATCATAGATGCATTTCTTCAAAATGATCGGTCCCGGCCCGTACGAGCAGCCTGAGTCCGTACTGCTCTGCCAGACGTATGCTCCGGTCGGTGGGCACTGCCTTGGAGATCAGCACCGGGATTCCCGCCCGGATCACCTTCTCCGCCATATCCGCCGGCACACGCCCGGAGGTGTAAAGCATGCATTTGCCGGGATCCTCATGCTTAAGAAGCATGGCTCCCACCGCTTTATCCAGTGCATTGTGTCTTCCTATGTCTTCGAAGGAACCGATGCTTCCGTCCCCGAACCGGATGTAACAGCTGTGCGTACCTCCGGTACTTTTATGCAGGGCACTGTCTTTTCGGAAATGCTCCGCCAGGGTAAAGACATCCTCCGGTGTAAAGGACGCCGGAGGCAGCCCTTCCGGCATCTCTCCTCCGGTCCCCTGAAGGTACTGCCGGTTTCCGGTGCAGCAGGTGGGTTCCGCAGCAAAGGCTGCTTTAAAACCGATCCCCTCCCGAAGACGTACCTCGGCGATATTTCCTTCCCCGCATATAAAGAGATGCTCCACATCCTCCGCATGCCGGATGATCCCTGCGGTACAGAGCCGTCCCAGTGTAAGCTCCGTCAGATGCTCCGGTGTGCAGGTCAGCAGAAATGCAGGCGTGCCGTTTACGGAGATCTCCAGTTCTTTCTCACAGATGATCTCAGCTTCCGTTTCCGTTACCGCTCCGTCCGCATGTACCCTGCAGCCGGTTACCGGCATACTGACCAAAAGCCCGGTTGCATGATTTGAATAACTATCCGTCATCGGTTCTTCCTCATATCAATCCCATAAACCGCCGGAGGCACATCGCTCCGGCCCCTGTTACGACTTCCCCAGTTCCGGCTCCGCTCTCACTGTGCGATGCCGGTCATCCGTCGGCTTCGCCCCGAAGGATCCCGAGGCCGTGCTCCAGTACCGGAAGCAGGTAATCCAGGCATTCCGCCACCGCCTTCGGGCTTCCCGGCAGATTCACGATCAGTGTCTTTCCCCGGATCACACTGACAGCCCGCGACAGCATGGCACGGGGTGTTATGGTAAGGCTGTAGGCACGGATCCCCTCCGCGATCCCGGGCACGTCCCGCTCAGCCACCCGCTTCGTGGCTTCCGGCATCCGGTCTCTCGGAGAGAAGCCGGTTCCTCCCGTTGTAAAGATCACATCCGGCTGTTCCTCATCGGAAATGCGGATCAGCGCCTCTGCCAATCCATCTTCATCATCCGGAAGAAGCAGCCGGGTTCCGATCCGGTACCCTGCCGCCGTAAGAAGCTCCGCGATCTTCGGCCCGCTCTTATCTTCCCTCTCTCCCCGAAAGGAGCGGTCACTGGCCGTAAGAACGGCTGCCCGGAAGAGGGTATGCCCGCTTTCCGCCGCAGCTTCCGGAGTATCCCCGGATATGCAGAGCACCTCATCTCCCACATTAACGGTTCCGCCGGTAAGCACCTTTGCAAAGACTCCCTCCCGGGGCATGATGCATTCCCCGGTCCGCTGCATGATCTCACAGCCGGTGTGGCACTTCTTTCCGATCTGTGTCAGTTCCAGCAGCACATCCCCGATCCGGAACCGTGTCCCCACCGGACAGTTCTTAAAATCAAATCCTTCGATCAGAAGATTCTCTCCGAAGATTCCCGGCGGAAGTTCCACGACACCCTTCGACCGTTCCCGGAAGGCTTCCACCTGTTCCGCGGAAAGAAGACTCACCTGCCGGCTGCTGCCTGCATGGGCATCTCCCTCCAGGCCGTAATCCTCCAGGATCCGGCAGGTTCCTATATTCTTTTTGACCGTACCCTTCTTTTCACTGATACATACTGCCAGCAGTTTTCCCATAGTTCCTCCTGAATACTTAATCCTTTCATCTCCGGTGCCGGATGATACGGATCATCCACCGATCTGAACCATATTCTTCTCTTCCTCAGCCGCACCCCGCACAAATTCATGCCGCTCCGGTTTCAGAAGGATGATCCCCCGGATCATCTCCTTTATCTCCTCGTCCGTACATCCGCTTCGAAGCGGCTCCCGAAGATCCAGTCCGTCCGGATAGAACAGGCAGAGTTTCAACCGTCCGTCCACGGTGAGCCGGATCCGGTTGCAGTCCCTGCAGAACTGATGACTGAGGGGATTGATAAAGCCCACCGGACTCCGGAAACCGGGGAACCGTACATACCGCGCGGGGCCGTTCCCGGTCCCTTCCGCAGATCCTTCGGAGGATATGGTCTTCCTGTTTTCCTTTCCGCTTCCGTCGCCGGTCTCCTCCGGCATCCCGGTCACTTCCGTCCTTTCGGTTCCCTTCATGCCGCAAGACTCCTCCGTCCTTCCTGCCGCAGTTTTCCCTTCCCCTGATTCCTGCAGTTCCACGCTTACGGGAGTTGCCTCTCCGTAGGTCCCCTCCAGCCGCTGCAGGAGCAGATCCCCGGGAACACCGGATAGTCCCCCGGCGCATCCCATGGGCATAAGCTCGATAAAACGGACCGTAAGGTTTCTGTCCTTCGCCAAACCGGCCAGGGCCTCCGCATCCTTCTCATTGATCCCCCGGACAAGTACCGCATTCACTTTCACCAGAAAGCCCATGGAGAGAGCCCGGTCGATGGCGGCATTGACCCTGTCCAGCGCATCCTTTCCGGTCAGTTCCCGGTAGGTATCCCGGTCGCAGGTGTCCAGACTGATATTGATCTTCCTTAAGCCTCTTTTTGCCAGTTCCTCCAGATGCTCCTCCAGAAGAACACCGTTCGTGGTCATGACCAGCTCAGGCTGTTCCGGAAGCTCCGATAGACGGCGGATCAGCTCCATGGAATTCCTCCGTACCAGGGGTTCCCCTCCGGTGATCCGGATCTTCCGTATTCCCAGCTCCGTCAGCAGCCTTGCCACCCGGTGGATCTCTTCCAGCGTCAGTACTTCCTCGTGCCGGAGGGGGCTGATCCCTTCCTTCGGCATGCAGTATCTGCACCGGAGATTGCATTTATCCGTAAGGGAGATCCTAAGATAGTCGATCCTTCTCCCGTATGCATCGATCAGTTGTTTTTCATTCCTGTTCATCATCGTCCGTCCTTTAGAAACATCAGTTTTTCTTTTTGCAGCCGGAGGGAAAAGGTTCCCGCCTGCACCGCATCCTTTACCTTTTCCCACCTGTTCTTATCCACGATCCAGGTAAGCAGGGAATCCGGTCCGTCCGGAGGATTCCCTTCGGTTTTAAAGCAGATCACAACGGAAAATGTGTCCTCGATCACTCTCTGCAGCCTGCAGGTAACGGGGATTCCGGAAATTTCTCCCGGTCCGGTATGCGGTTCCTCCGAATCCGCATCCTTCCCGACATATGTAAAATAATGTGCTCGGAAACCCACATGGGTCGCATCCCATACCTCCTGCTTCGACTCCGGTCCGAGATCCACCCCCCAGTCCACGGCCAAAAGGCTTCCATCCGCCTTCCGTTCCAGACGTGAGATATTCTTACAGCCGGTCAGCCTTGCGGCTGCCACCGTGACAGGATGGTCGAAGAACGACTGCCGGTCCTGGATCTCCACCACATTTCCGGCCTCCATCACCCCGATCCGGTCCGCCAGACGGTAGGCCTCGTTCCGGTCATGGGTGACCAGAACCGCCGGTCCGTCAAAGGCCTCCAGAAGATCCAGGATCTCGTGCTCCACCCGGGTCCGCATATAATTATCCAGCGCGGAGAAGGGCTCGTCCAAAAGCAATACCCTTGGGCGTGTTACCAGCATCCGGGCCAGGGCCGTCCGCTGGCTCTGTCCTCCCGAAAGCTCTGCCGGATACTGCTCCGCCACATCCCTGATACAGAAGCGGTCCATCAGCTCCTCCGCGTAATTCTTATCCTTTGCGACACAGCAGATATTCTGCCGTACGGTCATATTCGGGAACAGTGCATAATTCTGGAAAAGGTAACCGATCCCCCGGTCTCTTGCGGGAAGATTCACCTTCTTCTCCGAATCAAAGAGCACCCGGTCCCCCAGTGTGATCCTTCCCCGGTCCGGCTTCTCGATCCCGGCGATGCATTTTAAGGTCAGGGTCTTCCCGCAGCCGGACGCACCCAGCAGGGCAAACCGCTCCGTATCCACGGAAATGGCGCTTCGCAGGTGAAATCCCCGGTAATTCTTTTCTATATCCACGGTAAGACGCATGCCTGTCCTCCCCAGGTTCCTTCCGGTCATTGGATCGTGCCGGCATTTTCTCTTCCGGCCGGCTTCCATGCCCCGGTTTCATTCGTTTCATTTTGCGGCTTCCTTCCGCCGAAGGGAAGCCTCCTTCCTTCTTTTCCGGAACCCCTTCCCCGTCCAGTAATTCATCAGGATCAGGATCGTCAGCGAGAAGGAAATGATCACCAGCACCCATTTCAGTGCCAGTTCCCGGTTTCCGCCCTGCATGGCGGTATAGACCGCCACCGACATGGTCTGGGTCTTTCCCGGAAGATTCCCGGCGATCATGATGGTGGCCCCGAACTCTCCCAGTGCTCTTGCAAAAGAAAGCACCGCGGAAGCGGCGATCCCCGGCCAGGCCGATGGAAGGATCACCTTCCGGAGGAGCATAAACTCCTTCATCCCTAAGGTCCTTGCCGCATAGATCAGATTCTCATCCACCTGTTCGATGGCCCCCCGTGCTCCCCGGTACATTACCGGGAAGGAGATCACCACCGCTGCGATCACCGCACCCTGCCAGGTAAAAATGATATTCATTCCGATGCTCTCCAGAAACTGTCCGAAACCGGAATTCCGCCCGAACAGGATCAGCAGAAGAAAACCCACCACCGTGGGCGGAAGCACCAGCGGAACGGAAAGAACTCCGTCCACAATGTGCTTCGCCCTGCGAAGGTAAGTCACTCCCCACGCCGCAACCAGTCCCAGAAAGAAGGTGATCACGGTTGCGGTGAGGGCGATCTTCAGTGATATCCAAAGTGGCGACAGATCCATATTTGCCTCTCATTGTATTCCCGGATCCTTCGGCCGGCCGGATATTTTCAACCGGCCGGCCCGGAGGGACAGCGGTTACTCCGCTGCCTTCACGAATCCGTACTTTTCAAATACCTGCATGGCCTCGTCGGACCTCAGGTAATCCAGAAATGCTTTTGCCGAATCTCCATTTTTGCTTGCTGCAACGACGCCCGCCGGATAGATCACCTTATCACAGGAGCCTTCCGGTGCCTCGGCTACGATCTTCACCTGATCGGTGGTATAAGCATCCGTTGCATATACCACGCCGCAGTCCACCGCCGAGGATTCCACCCAGCCGAGAACCGTTCGGACATCGGTTCCGAAATTCGCCTTCTTCTCCACATCCTCCCAGATACCCAGGGAGGTAAAGACGGTCTTCGCATACTGTCCTGCCGGGACACTCCCGATCTCACCGAGACCCACCAGCTTCACATCTTCCTTCTTCACATCCTCAAAGGAAGTAAGACCCGTTTTGCTGTCCGAAGGAACGATCAGAACCACCTTATTCTCCAGCAGATTCCCTACGGTATCTTCCTTCATCAGATTCTTTTCCTTCAGTGCATTCATCTGCTTCTCCGCCGCGGAGATAAAGATATCCGCAGGTGCACCCTCTTCGATCTGGGTCTGCAGCGCACCGGAGCCTGAATAAGAGAAGGTCAGGGTCACACCCGTGTGACTCTTCTCATACATTTCCTTCAGTTCATTACATACATCCGTAAGAGACGCGGCTGCCAGGATGGTCAGTTCCACCTTCTCTCCCGCCGTCACAGCCGTTACGTTCTCCGTCCCATTCTCTCCGGATCCGGAGTTTCCTCCGCAACCTGCCATGGTAAAAAGCAGACCGAAGGTCAGTATTATGGTTATAAGCTTCTTTTTCAGTCTCATGATATACTCCTTTCACATCCATCGATGATCGGAGCCGCCGGTTCAGGGGAACCGCGCTTGCATAAGCATACTCCCCCGGAACCCTTCATATAGTGCGGAGCAATCCGTTATCCGCGTACGAAATGTCCGGACCTTCCGCCATCCTTCTCTTCCAGCTGAATACGGTCGATCACCATGGACTTATCTACTGCCTTACACATATCGTAAATGGTGAGCAGTGCCACGCTGACCGCCGTCAGTGCTTCCATCTCCGCTCCCGTCTTACCGGTAAGCCGGACCTCCGAGGTGCACCGGATCACGGAGTCCTCCTCCAAAACCTCAAAGTTTACCTCCACCTTTGTAAGCAGCAGCGTATGGCAAAGCGGGATCAGCTCCGGTGTTTTCTTCGCAGCCATGATCCCAGCGATCCTTGCCACTCCCAGGATATCGCCCTTGGCAAGCTTTCCCGGCTTCCCGGACACCGTATCCAGGATCTCCCGGTTCACACGGATCCGGCCGGACGCCTTTGCATAACGGATCGTTTCCTCCTTTGCCGTTACATCCACCATATTGGCTTCGCCCTTTTCGTTGATATGTGTAAATTCACTCATAGTTTCTCTCTTTCATTCCATTCGATCGAAGAACGATCCGAAGATACAGCATCCTCGCCCCAGGGTTCCTCCCCGGCTCCGATCCGAATATACTCTACTTCCCGAACTGACAGTTCGGAAAATGACACTTTTCACAGTTCAGGCAGAGTCCGCCTTCCCCGTAGACACTTAGATCCGATGCCGTAAGCCGGTCACCGGCCAGTACTCTCGGAAGCACCAGATCGAAAATGGTCCTTTTCGCGTACATGATGCAGCCCGGCAGTCCCAGCACGGGTACCACCCGGTCCCCGGTGGTAAGGTATGCCAGCAGGAACATGGCCCCCGGAAGCACCGGTGCTCCGTAACTGATCACCTCGGCCCCGGTATCCCTGATCGCTCCCGGGGTTCTGTCATCCGGGTCCACGCTCATTCCGCCGCTGCAAAGGATAAGGTCTGCCCCGTCCTCCGCAAAACCAAGGATCTCTTCCGTGATCTTCTCCCGATCATCCGTCAGGATCAGCTGGCCCATGCATTCCGTATCATATTCCTCCATTTTCCGTTTCAGTACCGGTCCGAAGGCATCCGTGATCCTGCCGAGCGCCACTTCATTTCCGGTGGTGATCAGTCCGTATTTCACATGTCGGAAGGGCAGGATGGAAAGGATCGGCTCCTCTCCCACCGCCTCTTTGGCCCGCTGCATCTTCTCTTCTTCGATCACCAGCGGGATCACACGGGTACCGGCCAGCTTATCGCCCTTCTTCACGGGATAGTCCCCATGGATCGTAGCGATCATCATTTCTCCGAGACTGTTCACGGCCGTCAGCTTCTCCCGGTTGATCTTTAAAAGTCCGTCCATGGCTGCACGGATCTCGATCTTCCCTTCCGAGGGTTCGGATGCCGTCATGGTTTCGGAATCTCCCATGCAGATCCGACGAAGGATCTCCGCCGCTTCATCCTCATGCAGCATGCCTTCCTTCTTCTCCCATACATAGAGGTGCTCCTTCCCCACAGAGAGCAGCGCCGGAATATCCTCCGCCGTGACCACATGCCCTTTCTTAAACACAGGACCCTTGCTCGTCTCCGGCAGGATCTGAGTGATATCATGACAGAGCACGTGTCCCACGGCATCTTTTGTATCGATCAGTTTCATTCTTATTTCCTCTCATGTTGGGATCCTTCACTCCCTCCGGTCCTTCAGGATGACAAGGGGGTAAGGATCCTCCAACGATTCTCATTCGTATTCCATGTATGCCTCATTCAGATAGGCATCTCATATGGAAAAATACTCTCTGACGCATAAAAAAATCCCCTGAACATCATCCGTTCCGTACACGGGACAGGACACTTCCTCGGGGGATATGATATCGGTCGCTATGCAGATCAGGGTTGCGGGATCCGCCACACTGTGAGGCACCACGGATGCCCGGACGATCTCCACCTTCGGGTACTTCGACTTCTTGAAGCCCTCAAGGATGATGATGTCCGGCGGTTCCGGCAGACCCTTCATCGATTCGATGAAATGCTCCGCCGGAAGGTATCTTCCTTCCGCGGATTCCGGAACAGGGCACGTACTTTCTTCCGCCTCTCCAGGAACACCGTGAATCTTAATCGGATCCTTCACTGTAAGTGTGTAGCCGGAATCCGAGAATACAAGCGTTGCGCAGGCACCGGCCTTTATGTGGCGCTGTGTATCCGTTCCTTCCGCCTCACTGATATGATCCTGTCCGTCATGCTTCAGCACACCAACCGAATATCCGGACCGGATGAATTCATTGATCAGCTTCTCGATCAGCCAGGTCTTTCCTGTGTTCTTATAACCGCTGACCGCAAAAACCACCGGCAGGGAAAGACGAAGAAATTCATCCTTCGTGTTCACATTTCTCAGAACCCGCCGGTCGAAATCCGTATGCTCCAAACTGATATACTTCGTCCTGACACGGTTGAGAAGCTCCATCAGCCGGTATTTCCCTTCCCGGATCAGTTCTTCGATCACAGGAAGGATCTTTTTCGAATAAATGGCACAGAGCGGATGTACATGATCCTCATCGACCACCACATAGCAGTCATGATCCGAGGAAATGAACTCCGCAAGATAATTCGCGATCTCTGCATTTACAAAGGGCATATCCGCCGCACAGATGAAGATATACTCCTCGGAGGATGCCTTTACCAGCTGCCGGATCCCCTCGATCGGTCCGATCTCCTTCTCCGCATCATAGACCACCCGGAGGCCTTCCGCCTCATAAATCCCGCGGGAAGACGCAGAAACAAGAACCTCCCCGAGTCCTGAAAACTCCCGGGAGATCCTTCCTATCATCGTCTCATTCTGAAATTCCATCAGGGCCTTGTTCTGCCCCATGCGTGTGCTCTTCCCGCCGGCCAGAATGCCGACGGCGAAGGGCGGATGTCCTGTTTTTTTCATCTTCTCCGCTTCACCATGGATCCAACATTTTTCTTCCCACCATTATAACAGACTATCCCCGGAACGCCAAGCATTTTTCGGCATGTTTCAGGGCAATTTTGCTTGTATGAATGTGGGTTTCGATATAAAATAGAAGTTGATACATTTTATGATCCGGGAGGTAGTTTATGAACCCGTATATGAAAAGAGCAAATGAACTTGCAGCAGGGAATCTGGTCACAAATGCGGGCGGTCCCTTCGGTGCCGTGATCGTAAAAGACGGCGAGATCGTCGGCGAGGGTTCCAACCATGTTCTTGCCTGGCATGATCCCACGGCTCACGCCGAGGTAACTGCGATCCGTGATGCATGCGAAAGACTCGGGACCCATGATCTGTCCGGCTGCGAGCTCTATACCAGCTGCTACCCCTGTCCCATGTGTCTCTCCGCCATCATCTGGGCGAACATCCGCACCGTCTTCTACGGAAATACCAAGGAAGATGCGGCCGGGATCGGTTTCCGGGACGATTTTATCTACAGCTATATCGACGGCCTGTCCGAAGGCTTCGGAGACAGCGAAACGCTTTCCCTGCAGCCCATGGACCGGGAAGAAACGATACGGACCTTCCGGGATTTTCAGAACAAAGAAGATAAGACGATTTACTAAGATATTGCAGAAAAGGGAGACCTGTCATGAAACTACTTGAAGAGAGGATCAAAAAAGACGGCCGCGTATATCCGGGAAACATCCTGAAGGTGGACAGCTTCCTGAATCACCAGATCGATGTCAGCCTGATGGATCAGATCGGCGATGCATTTTATGAGGCATATAAGGACTGCGGGATCACAAAGATCCTGACCATCGAAGCCTCCGGTATAGCCATCGCATGCTCTACGGCCCGGAGATTCGGAGTTCCGCTTCTTTTTGCGAAGAAGACCCGGAGCCTGAACATCGGCAACGATGTGTATACCGCGACTGTCAGTTCCTTCACATACAAGCAGGATTATCAGGTGGTCATATCAAAACGTTATCTTTCCGAAACGGATCATGTGGTGATCGTGGATGATTTCCTTGCCACCGGAAATGCCATGCTGGGACTTGCGGATCTCTGCAAAATGGCCGGTGCTTCCGTGGACGGCATCGGAATCTGTATCGAAAAGGGCTTCCAAAACGGCGGAAAACAGCTCAGGGATATGGGATATTCCGTAACCTCACTGGCTGTGATCGACAGTATGACGGATGACGGGAAGATCGTGTTCCGAAGCTGACCTTCGGGACATTGCAGTATAAGAGAGGCTTGAATATGGCGAAGGGAAACCGGGAAAAACAGGCGAACAGGAAAAGAAAAAACCGCATGACAGAGCTGCGGAAACTGAAGCAGGATGCAAAGGTGGAGAATATCTATCAGCTGGACGGTACGGTGCCCGTCGGACGTGCGATCCCCTACGGTCTCCAGCATGTTCTTGCGATGTTTGTTGCAAATCTGACTCCCATCACCATCATAGCCGCCGCAGCGGTTCCCGCCATCGATTCGAAGGATCTGGGCTTCCTGATCCAGAACGCCATGTTCATCGCCGGGATCGCCACGCTGCTTCAGCTCTATCCGATCTGGCGGATCGGTTCCAGACTCCCCATCGTTATGGGCGTCAGTTTTACATTTGTAACCGTCCTCAGTACCGTGGCTGCAACGTACGGCTATCCTACGGTCCTGGGTGCCGTTCTTGTGGGCGGTCTTCTGGAAGGACTCCTGGGAATTACGGTCCGGAGGATCAGCCGGTTTATCAAGCCCATCGTCCCGGCCGTCGTGGTCTGCGGGATCGGTCTTTCGCTTTTTACCGTCGGAGTTCGTTCCTTCGGCGGTGGCTATACGGAGGATTACGGTTCCCCGAAGAACCTGATCGTGGCCGGCTTTACGCTTCTTGTCTCTCTGGTCTGGATGGCCGTGGCCAAGGGTACGATCCGTTCCCTTGCCGTTCTTATCGGCCTCATGCTGGGCTATATCCTGTCCATCTGCCTCGGCATGGTGGATTTCTCCGGCATCATGGACGGAGGTTTTATCTCATTCCCCCATTTCCTGATGTTCCCACCCACCTTCAAGCTGGGGCCGATCCTTTCCGTATTCGTGATCTTCCTTGTATCCGCCACGGAAACCATCGGTGATACATCCGCCATGGCCTCCGGTGGTCTGGGGCGTGCCGTAACGGATGAGGAGATCTCCGGCTCCCTTACGGTTGACGGTTTTGCATCCTCTCTGTCCTCGCTCTTCGGATGTCCTCCCATCACTTCATTTTCGCAGAATGTGGGACTGATCGCCATGACCAAGGTGGTCAACCGCTTCACCATCATGACCGGAGCAGGGATCCTGGTACTTGCCGGACTCTTTCCGCCCATCGGTAACTTCTTTGCATCCATTCCCCAGCCGGTACTGGGCGGATGCACCATCCTGATGTTCGGACAGATCCTTCTGGCCGGTATGCAGATGATATCCAACTGCGGTTTCACACAGAAAAACATCACCATCGCAGCGCTTTCCCTGGCCCTCGGTGTCGGCACCACCGCCTCCGGCGAATCCGCCATCTGGGATCATTTCCCGGCCATCGTTAAAGATATCTTCCAGACAAATGTTGTCGCAGTGGTATTCGTGGTTGCGATGCTGCTGTCCTATATCCTTCCCGAAAAAATGGGGGAAGAATAATCTCCCCCCCTCTTCTTAATCTGTTACGGTCAGTTTCCCGGCATCCGCAGGATCCTGACCCGTTCTCCCACGGCGACCTCCTGCCCGGCAGGAAGGTCGATATAACAATTGCAATCCAGCAGATTACTGAGCACCGAAGACGCATGGCTCTTTGCCGGCAGGAACACCTTATTCCCGGTCACCTTCGCCCGGAGCAGTCTCCGGTGTCTGTTCTTCTTCGGATATTCACTTCCCAGGATCACTTCCTCCCGTACCGGAAGCAGAGCTTCGCATCCGGTCAGCTTCGCTGCGACCTCCCAGAAATAAAGATCAAAATTCACCAGCGCCGCATAGGGATTACCCGACAGGCTGAGGATCACTTTCCCGTTCTTTACGCTTCCGATGGTCGGTGTCCCCGGCTGTACATCCACACCCGCGAAGATTTGCTCCGCACCGGCCCGTTCCAGTACCTCCGGCAGAAGATCCTTCTTTCCTACGGAGACCCCGCCGGTAGTGATCACAATATCAGAGGTTTTCAGTGCCTCTTCCAGCCTCCGGAGGATCTCTTCCGTATCATCCGGACAGATCCCGGCAGTCACCGTAAATCCCGCTCCGGCAAGGCCTGCGGAAAGCGTATAAGCGATACTGTTATAGATCCTTCCCGCCGCCGGTGCCGCAATTCCCTTCTTTTTCTCATTTCCGGCTCCCGGGTCCGGTTCAGAGAGCGAAAAAAGCTCACTGCCCGTGGAAAGGATCGATACGCGGATCGGTCGTACCACCGTCACCTCCGCGATCCCAAGGCTTGCCAGCACCCCTGCTTCGATCCGCCCGATCCGGCGTCCTGCCGTCAGCACCACGCTTCCTTCCGGAATATCCTCTCCCACTTTGCAATAATTGGTATAGGCGGACACGCCCTGCCGGACGGTCACCACCGCGTCCCCATAGTCCGTGTCCTCCTGCTTTACCACTGCGTCATATTCCTCCGGGACGGCAGCTCCGGTCATGATACGGACAGCGGTACCGCCATCCGGAGACTGACCGTATAAGGAATCTTTCAGGCACACGGCCGGATCATCTCCCGCCAGCAGCTCTCCCACCACCTTCAGCCGGACCGGATGCTCCGGAGTTGCTCCCTGCACATCCTCCGACCGAACGGCATAACCGTCCATGGCGGATTTCGGGAAATGCGGCACCGCAAAGGGCGCCCTTACTTCCTCCGCCAGGATCCTTCCCGTGGCATGATAAAGCGACACCTGCTCCCTTTCGGGAACAGGCGTCACCTGGTTCAATAATGATCTTACTGCTGTTTCAATATCCATTCGGGTAACATACCTCCATCCACAGAGACACCGGCATCGCTTCTTCCCGGTCATCCCGGGAAAGCATGCCACGCCCTGCATGGCTCATCATTCGGGCAGTTTCTCAATATTCACCGCGCAGACTTTATACTCCGGAATTCTTGCGAAATCATCCAGCGCCGCATTTGTCAGTACATTGACCGGTGAATCCGGGAAATGGAAGGGCATCCAGGTCTCACCCTCGGAAACCTTCCGTCCCACTCTTGCGGTAGCCGTGATGCTGCCGCGACGGCTGCTGACACGGATCCGCTCACCGTTCTTGATCCCGAGACGGTCTGCATCCTTAAAGTTCACTTCGATAAAGCCTTCTCCGGCAATCTCCCTAAGACCCGGCGCACGGCTGGTCATGGCCGCTGCATTGTACTGATACAGGATCCGGCCGGTGGTAAGTACATACGGGAAAGCTTCATCCGGAAGCTCCTGTGACGGCTTGTAAACTGCCGGATACAGAAGTGCTCTGCCGCGAACCGGCTTACCCACATGCATGATCGGCGTTCCGAGCGTCGTCTTATCCCGACAGGGCCACTGCAGGCTTTCACCCGCATCCAGACGGTCAAAGGAAATTCCCGCAAAGCTGGGTGTCACGGATGCGATCTCGTCCATGATCTCGGATGCAGTCAGATGCGGCTGCGGATAACCCATGGCATTCATAAGATCGATCAGGATATCCGTATCCTGACGCATATCTCCCTCGACGGTTACGGCTGTCCGGATCCTCTGAACACGGCGCTCCGTATTCGTAAAGGTTCCCTCCTTCTCCGCATAACTCCGGCCCGGAAGGATCACATCCGCATACTTGGCGGTCTCCGTCATAAAGAGCTCCTGAACCACAAAGAACTCCAGACTCTGCAGTGCCTTTTTGATATGCTCCGTATCCGGATCCGTTACGATGGGATCCTCGCCGAAGATATAAAGCCCCTTGATCTTTCCTTCGATGGCTGCCGGAAATACTTCCGTTGCCTTAAGTCCCGGCTTTGCACTCAGCTTTACATGCCAGGCCTGTTCGAACTTCTCCCGTACCTCCGGATTGTCCACCTTCTGATAGCCCGGATAATCCGTGGGCTGTGCACCCATATCGCAGGCACCCTGTACGTTGTTCTGACCGCGCAGCGGGTTCACACCGCAGCCGCTCCGTCCCACTTTACCGCAGAGCAGAGCCATGTTGGACATGCTCATAACACCCTCGGTACCGGTGGAGTGCTCGGTTACACCCAGACAGTAAATGATGGGCGCCTTCTTCGCCGTCGCATACATCCTTGCTGCTTCAACCAGCTTATCCGGATCGATATGGCAGATCTCACCCACCTTCTCCGGCGTATAATCCTTCACCAGTTCCTTCAGCTTGTCGAAGTCTTCCGTGAAATTCTCAACATAATCATGATCGATCAGATCCTCCTCGATCATCACATGCATCATTCCGTTGGCAAATGCCACATTGGTTCCCGGACGCAGCTTCAGATGAATGTCCGCATCCTTCGTAAGGCCGATGGACCGCGGATCCACCACGATCAGCCGTGTTCCTCTCTGAACCGCCTGACGGATCTGCATGCCCACCACCGGATGCGCCTCCTCCGGATTGGAACCGACCAGAAGGATCGTATCCACGTCATGGGTGATATCGTAGATCGGATTCGTCATGGCGCCGGAGCCCAGTGTCTTCGCAAGACCGGCTACCGTTGCGGAGTGGCAGACCCGGGCACAGTTGTCCGTATTGTTGGTGCCGAAGCAGGTACGTACCATCTTCTGCACCAGATAGATGTCTTCATTTGCGGAACGCGAGCAGGCAAAGCCGGCCAGAGCATCTCCACCGTACTTCTCCTTCAGTTCCATAAACTTCTTTGCAACCAGGGAGATAGCCTCATCCCAGGTGGCAGGTTCGAATTCACCGGTCTCCTTGTTCTTGATCAGCGGAGTTTTGATCCGGTCCGGAGAATTGACGAAGTCAAAACTTCCGCTGCGTCCCTTGACGCAGAGCAGACCGTGATTCGAAGGTCCGTCCGCCGCTTCCACATCCACGATCTTGTTGTCCTTTACCAGCAGGTAGAACTGGCAGCCTGTGGCACAATGGGGACAGGTGGTAAGCACCTTCCGTGTGGACCATTCATGATACTTTGCCTTCCGCTTCAGGGTCAGCGCACCGGTGGGGCAGGCTGCCGCACAGTTTCCGCAGGATTCGCATCCTGTCTTCTTCCAGTCCGGTCCGAAGGGAGCTTCCACCGTATGGAAGACACCTGTACGCCCGCTCTTTAAGGTATGATTTACGGCTGCTCGATTGCAGGCACTGATACAACGCTGACAATGAATACATTTGCTGGGATCATAGCTGAGATACGGGTTATCCTCCAGCTTCGGAAGCTTGTCCTCGATCTTGCGGCGGGATCCCGCATACGGGGTATCCTTGATCTCATAATAGTTGCAAAGCTCCTGCAGCTGACATCCGCCGTTCTTCGGGCAGTTCAGGCAATCCACGGTATGATTTGAGAGGAGCAGCCGGAGCATCTCCTTCCGGTATTCCGTCAACTTCTCGGAATCCGTGGTGATGACCATCCCTTCCTCCAGCTTGGTACGGCATGCCGCAAAAAGCTTCTCATACCCTTCGATCTCCACCATACAGAGCCGGCAGGAACCGATATCACTGTAATCCTTAATATGACAGAGCGTCGGAAGCTCCACTCCGATCTGATGACAGAAGTTCAGGATCTTCGTGCCGCGTTCCGCCTCATATTTCTTACCGTTTATCGTTACATGGACGGAATTGTTCAACTTTTCCGAAAACGCAGTTCCCATATGCTCGATCTGCTGTGCCTTCTTCTGGATCTCGATCCGTGCACTGTCTGTTACCATAGTTGTCTTATCCTTCTCTACCATGCACATCTCCCTCCTTCCATGGAACCACAGCCGAAATGATCACACCGGAGGCATCTTCCGGCCTCCCGTACTGCCTCCTCCGGCGTCATGGGAATCTCCACATGTTCAAAATCCTGCCGGCGTTCAAAGGCATCTCTTTCCTCGATCTCCGCCCGGCCGGTGGGAACACATTTATTCGGCTTCGCCTGGGGTGCCTCTGCTTCACAGACGATCTTATGATGATAACCTAAATACTCATCGATATTGTGTGCAGCCACCTGTCCTGCCGCTATGGCATTGATGGCAGTGGAAGGACCGGTCACGCAGTCGCCGCCGGAGAAGAATCCGTCAAAGCCCCGGATCTTACAGGTCTCATCCGCCAGGATCCGTCCCCGTTCCGTGGGGATGCCTGCCGCATCGAAATCAGCCACGTCACAACGCTGACCCACACCCAGGATAAGATAATCACACTTCATACGATAGGGATATGCGCTGGAATGCTCGGTTTTTACAAAGCCGTATTCATCATATTCTCCCACGATCTCCGGCTGGAGCCAGAGCGCATCTATCCTTTCCGGGTCATCCTTGTCCTGCTCCAGATTCAGGAAGGACAGCAGTGTCCGGAAACGAACACCCTCCTGCTGTGCACTCTCGATCTCGGACTGAAGTGCGGTATAGTCATCCCTCTTTCTGGTAAAAACACGTACTGTCTCCGCACCCAGACGGATCGCGGTACGGGCCGCATCCATGGCTACGTTTCCGCCGCCGATCAGCGCCACCTGCTTTCCGGAAAGATCGATCTTCTCTCCCCTGGCAACTGCCTGCAGAAAATCCGCTGCGGGGATCACGTTCTTCGCATTTGCATTATCCACGGGCATACGATTGCCCAGCTGTGCCCCGAGGCCCAGATAAACCGCATCATATTTTTCGCGAAGTTCTTCCACTGTGATATCCCTGCCCACCTTCGTATTCAGGTGTACTTCGATATCTCCCGCGGCAAGAATGGCGCGTATATCCTCATCCAGGCGTGCCTTCGGAAGCCGGTATTCCGGAATGCCGTAACGAAGCATACCGCCCAGCTTCTCATGCTCATCATATACCACTACCTTATGTCCCATCAGTGCAAGGAAATAAGCAGCCGTAAGACCGGAGGGGCCTCCGCCCACAACGCCGATGATCTTGCCGGTCGAAACATTTGCGGGAGGTGTCTTCACCTGATCCGCCTTCACCCTGTCAACAGCGTATTTCTTCAGTCCGCGGATATTGATGGGCTGATCGATGATGGATCTGCGGCACTTCTTCTCACACGGATGCTCGCAGACCATGGCACAGGCTGTCGGGAACGGATTCCGGTCACGGATGATATTGATCGCACCGGCATAATCTCCCATCTTGACCATAGCCACATAGCCCGGAACATCCACATGGGCCGGGCAGAGGGTCATACACGGAACCGTCTGCTGAGTATCGGATACACAGCGTTTTTTTCTGATATGACTTTCATATTCATCTGCGAAATCCTTCAGACTGTCCAGCACGGTATTTGCAGCTACCACGCCCACGGCACAGTCTGCGGACTCGGAGATCATAATGCAGAGCTTCTCCAGCTTCTGCAGGGTTTCTTCCGTTGCATCTCCGTTCAGGATGTCACGAAGCATCCGCTCCGCCTCTACAAGACCGTCCCGGCAGGGAACACATTTCCCGCAGGACTGGTTCATGGACATCTGAAGGATGGATCTGTACATCACCAGGGGACACATTCCCGGCGGGTATGAAGTCATTCTTGACTTTAATTTGTTCAGGGCGATATCCATACGTTCGGTCATATTGCCCTTTTTTGCAAGCTTTCTTTCCATTCCGTTACTCTCCTCGTCAATTGATTATTCAGGATTTCATAACATTCTGATTATACATGATTTTTCACGAAAATGGAAGATTCTGCACGTATTTTCGGGAAGAAATACCAATAAAAATGCCAATAAAAATGCCGATAAAAAAGCCCGGTCACCGGCAGGAATTCTGCCGAATGACCGGACTCATCATATCAGGGTATTTACTGCTTAACCCGCAGTTCTCCGTTTACTGCATCTATGGTGATCGTATCTCCAATCCGCAGGCTGCCCTGCAGGATAGCCCTTGCCACCAGTGTCTCAACATTCTTCTGAAGGAACCGCTTCAGCGGCCGTGCACCGTAGATCGGATCATAGCCCAGGCGTACCACTTCCTCCTTCGCCGCATCCGTCAGTTCCACGGCCAGCTCCTTATCCGCCAGCCGCCGGTTCAGATCTGCCATCAGCAGTTCTACGATGGAGCCGATCTCCTTTTCGGACAGCGGCTTGAAGAGGATCGTCTCATCCAGCCGGTTCAGGAACTCCGGACGGAAATAATTCCGAAGGTCTCCCATTACCTTCTTCTCCGTATCCGGCAGGAACTCGCCGTCCTCGCCGATGCCCTCCAGCAGATACTGGCTGCCGAGGTTGGAGGTGAG
>JAFRWY010000044.1 GCA_017437905.1 Eubacterium sp. | reverse complement strand
TCAAAGATAGCAAGTATACAGACAATAAGGAACTTATGATCATCCCGGATGCAGTTCATACTGATCTGTATGACGGCGGCGATAAGGATTATATCCCGTTTGATAAGCTGGAGAGCTTCTTTAAGGCTATGAAGTAAGGAAGATCATTGTTCCGTGGAGGAATCTCAGATCCGGGAGAGGCAGATGGAAAGGATATAGAGAAAGATGAAGCATATCAGTTTGGAAAGGCTCTGGAATAAGGGAAGAAAAACAGGCATCATCTTGTTTGCATTTGTGATGCTGGTGTCTGTAACGGCGTGCGGTCAGACTGAGACTGCAAAGGAACCAAATGCTGAGTCGCAGGAGGCAGAGGCGATGGTTTTGACGATAAACGGAGAAACAGTTTCCGTAGAGTGGGAAAATAATGAGTCAGTAGAAGCGCTTATGGATCTTGTTGCGAAAGAGCCGTTATCTATCCAAATGTCCATGTACGGAGGCTTTGAACAGGTCGGCTCCATAGGATCAACTCTTCCGCAAAACGATGTTCAGACTACGACAGAATCTGGTGACATTGTCCTGTATTCAGGTAATCAGATCGTTGTTTTCTATGGTTCTAATTCCTGGGCATATACAAGACTTGGAAAGGTGACGGATAAATCTAAGGCTGAAATGACGGAGTTTCTCGGAAACGGGGATGTGACGATCACGATCAGCGTGGAATAGGAGAATCATATAATGAGTGAGAAGATAGTACAAACGGCAGGGCGGGATGCTTTGGGAGAATTTGCACCGGAGTTTGCGCATTTCAATGATGATGTGCTTTTCGGGGAAAACTGGAACAATGAGGATATCGATCTTAAGACCAGAAGCCTCATCACAGTAGTGGCACTGATGGCTCAGGGCATTACTGACAGTTCGCTTAAGTATCATATCCTGAACGCTAAGAATCATGGGGTGAGCCAGAAGGAAATGGCTGCAGTTATCACACATGTTGCTTTTTATTCGGGATGGCCGAAGGCATGGGCTGTGTTCAACCTGGCCAAGGAAGTATATGGGGAAGGCGGTGAGCCAAAATGATATACAGCAGTAAGGAAGAGTTTGATCAGGCAAATATGTTTGGACAGGGCGTTCCAAATGATGGATTTGCACAGTATTTTATCGGTAACAGCTTTCTGAATCCGCTAACCGATTTTAAGAGCGGACAGTTCCCGCTTTTTAATGTAACCTTTGAACCGGGATGTCATAACAACTGGCATATTCATCATGCTGATAAGGGCGGTGGTCAGATCCTCATCTGTACAGCCGGTGAGGGCTGGTATCAGGAAGAGGGGAAGGAACCGCAGGAACTGAAGGAAGGTACTGTCATTGTAATCCCTCCGAACGTGAAGCATTGGCATGGGGCGAAGAGGGACAGTTGGTTCTCACATATCTCTCTGGAGGTTCCGGGCGAGAATACCAGCAACGAGTGGCTGGAGCCGGTTGAGGAAGAAGTGTATAATCGCCTTTAAATTGTATATGGATTGTTTCGGCTGTCTGCGTGAAGCGGATGGCCGTTATTTTTTTATTTCAAGGGTATAAAACATCGGATTTTCTTTGACTGGGATGTGAGAGGTAGAACCGCATCCGGCAGAGAGGATCCGTTTTATTTTGGCTCTGTCTCCAATATCGAGATGGAGGTGCCGTAAATTACATCACAAGAAATATGCTCAAATATCGGAATCTTTCGCATCCGGGGAACTTTAGATAATGTGAAGTTTGTACTTGTGTTCAAGCTTTCGCGCTTCGGACGTAATGCTGCGGATGTTTTGAATTCTCTTCAGTTCATGCAGGATTATGGCGTGAATCTGATTTGCATTGAGGATGGAATCGACTCCAGCAAGGAATCAGGCAAGCTGATGATCTCAGTACTGTCTGCTGTTGCGGAGATCGAGCGTGAGAACATTCTTGTGCAGACAATGGAAGGAAGACGTCAGAAGGCAAGAGAGGGCAGATGGAACGGCGGCTTTGCTCCATACGGCTATAAGCTTGTAGATGGTGAGCTGCAGATTGCTGAGGATGAGGCGGAAGCAATCAGGATCATCTTCGATAAGTTCACTCACACCAATATGGGTTACACCGGAGTGGTGAAGTACCTGGCTCAGCAGGGTATCAGCAAAAAGGCAAGGCAGAACGGTCACCTGACAAGGTTTTCAGTCTCGACTGTAAAGGCAATACTGGACAATCCGGTTTATTGCGGAAAGATCGCTTACGGCAGACGGAAAACTGAGAAGATCGAGGGTACAAGAAATGAGTTCCATATAGTGAAGCAAAATGAGTTCTCTGTTTACGACGGGAAACATGATGCCATCATTTCTGAAGAAGAGTTTGAGCTTGCCAAAAAGAAGCGAGCAGCTACAGCCAAGCGCTTGGAGAAGAAGCATGCTCTGGAGCATGAGCATCAGCTCAGCGGTATTGTAAAAATGTCCTGTATGCGGTGCCGGTCTTGTCGGTAACGTGAATCGCAAAAAGAGAAAAGACGGAGCATACTACACGGAGTAAACTACAGCTTTGATGCGAAGGGGTACTGCACCAATCCATAAGAACGGACCTTTTCATGCCATAGGAAATGAACAACAACTCCCGATGCCTTGTCATCGGGAGTTTTCCTTTTTCCATCGGGTTCGGTAATATGCACGATAGCACAGTATATATCAGGTGTATTTATCGGTATTATCCCGATTCTTGTTCATTAGATACATTTTGTTCTTCATAAATGAAAAAACTATGGTATTATGCTTTCGATAGCAGTGAATGGGAGGGTGATGTTATACTTTCCCGAACTGACAGATATTTGTATTTTGGAGGTTAAAATCATGGAGGAACAATTCAAGGAGATTCTGGCACAGTACACAACCGTAGATCCGGTGGATATGACGGACGACGTTCGTTTTCGTGAGGACATGGAGCTCAGCTCGCTGGATTTCATGACCCTGCTGGGTGAGGTGGAGGATACATTTGATATCGAATTCCATAAGTCGGATGCAGAGGGCATCTACACAGTGGGTGATGCGATCGCACTGATCAGGAGGAAGATGGAAAATGAGTGATCTGCTTCGTAAGATCATGGAAGACAGCTGCAGGGAATTTGCGGATATTCCTGCGGTAAAATGGCTCGTTAAGAAGGACATTCATGAGAGGAAGTATTCCGAACTGTACCGGAACCTGACTTCGATCCGGAAGGGCCTTGTGGCAGAAGCCTTTGATGGAAAGCATATCGCATTTATCGGAGGAAGCAGTGTCTGGTGGATCGAAGCCTATCTGGGCGTTGTGACCGGACGGATGACTGCGGTTCCGCTGGATACCGCTCTGCCGGCTGAGGAGCTGACCGAGCTGATCAACCGGTCGGACAGCGAGGGCGTATTCCTGGATGAAGACTGGAAGGAGCTTGCGGCGATCATAGCCGGAGCATGTCCTGCAGTAAGAAAGATATGGATCCTGAAGGACGGAGCTTTGGAAGAAGATCCGGGTACAGAGAAAGCGGAAGCACTGGATGAACTGAAGAAAGCAGGAGAGAACGGTGCGGACGGCGCCGGACCGGAGCCGGAGGATCTTGCCATGATCCTTTTCACCTCGGGAACCACCGGGAAGAGCAAAGGCGTTATGCTGACCCAGAACAACATGGCGGAGAATCTTGAGGCCATGTCCTTCGCAACGGCACCGGGGGTTGTTCTTCTGAACGTGCTTCCGGTACATCATGCCTTCTGTCTTGTTATGGACTGGCTGCGTGGCTTCCGGAGAGGCGCAGTGATCTGTGTCAATGACAGCTTTATGCATATGATCCGCAACATGGGTATCTTCCGGCCCCACGCCATGCTGATGGTGCCGCTTATGATCGAAACGATCTTCAAGCGGATTAACGCAGTGAAGGATCCGGAGAAGCGGAAGGAGACCGCACAGCAGATCTTCGGCGGCCGCCTCAGATACATTTTCACGGGAGGAGCGCATCTGGATGATTATTATCTGGAGCAGTTCCGTGACCTGGATATCAGGGTACTGGAGGGCTACGGTATGTCCGAATGCTCGCCGGTCATCAGTGCAAATACGCCGGTTAATTACAAGTTCGGTTCCGTAGGAAAACCGCTCTCGAATGTGGAGATCTCCTTCTCTCCGGAGGGTGAGATCCTTGTAAAGGGTACCAGCGTCATGAAGCAGTATTACCGCATGCCGGAGGAAACCGCCGCAACACTTCGCGACGGCTGGCTGCATACCGGAGATAAGGGATACATGGATGAGGACGGTTTCCTCTTCATCAACGGAAGGATCAAGAATCTGATCATTCTGTCCAACGGGGAAAATGTATCGCCGGAGGAGATGGAGAACAAGCTGGCTCTCTGCCCGCTGATCGGGGAGGTTGTCGTGGTTGGCGGAAAGAACGGCCTGGTGGCAGTGGTTTATCCGGATCAGGAAGTGATCGCTGCAAAGAGTCTCGATCCGGACGCCGTACGGGCGGGAATCCGGGAATTCCTTGACGAATTCAACCGTACGCAGCCCACATACCGGTCCATAGTACGTCTGGTGCTTCGGGACCAGCCGTTCGAGAGAAGTTCTACCAGGAAGATCAAGAGGAATCTTGTGACGCTGGAGGATGAGTGATCATACGGTTTTCAGGGGGGCCGCTTGCGGCTCCCTTTCGTTTTCCACCCCGTACCGTATGTAGTAGACACTGATCGTCCCGGAAGATCTGCGATCTGCAGTCATTTTGCAATTCACACCGGCGGAGTTTTATAATACAATAGTTAAAGAAAGGAACAGCAACTGAAACCGTGTGTTTTTGTTTCAGCTCGGTAAGACGACTTGGATAAGAGACAGCTTTTTGAAACAACAAAGCCCGCGAAAGCGCTGGCAGTCATGGCTCTCCCTACTGTGGCGAGCCAGATCATCATTTTACTGTATAATCTTGCGGATACCTGGTTTATCGGCAGGACGGACAACCCCTATATGATCGGGGCTTCCAATCTGGCGCTTACGGTCTATCTGGTGGCTGCTTCCCTGGCAAATGTATTCGGCGTGGGAGGCGGCAGCCTGATGGCGCGTCTGATCGGAGAGAAGGATACGGAAAATGCGCGTAAGGTGGCTTCTTACAGTATTACGATCTCCATGTTCTCGGCGCTTGTTTTTTCCGTTCTCTCGCTCATTTTCATGACCCCGCTTCTCAGGCTTCTGGGTGCCAGCGACAACACACTGGATTACGGAAAGCAGTATCTGTTCACTACCGTGGTTCTCGGAGGAATTCCGACGGTCCTCTCCATGAGCATGCCCCAGATGCTCCGGAATGCCGGTTATGCGAAGGAGGCCGGGATCGGTGTGGGTCTGGGAAGTATCCTGAACATCCTGCTGGATCCGCTCTTCATGTTTGTGATCCTGCCGGAGGGGAAAGAGGTCCTCGGGGCCGGTATCGCGACCATGATCGCAAATGTGTGCTCATTTCTGTATTTCCTGCTGATCTACCGGAAGGTAAAGAATGAGAGCGTTCTTCGTTTTACGATAAGAAAGGAACGGATCGAACCCGAACATAAGAAATCACTTTATTCCGTGGGTGTCCCTGCGGCCATCGCGGTTTTCCTGTTCGATCTTGTGACCATCATCATCAACCGGCTGGCGGTCGGTTACGGAGAAGAGCATCTGGCGGCGATGGGTATCGTATTGAAGATCGAACGGATCCCGATCAATATCGGTCTCGGGATCTGCCTGGGTATGGTTCCGCTGATTGCCTACAACTACGGATCGGGAGACCGGAAAAGGATGGCTGCGATCGCATCCATCGCATTCCGGACCATTCTTATCTTTTCCGTCATCTGTACCGTACTGTTCCGGCTCTTTGCCGGCGGGATCGTAGGAGCCTTCATAGACAATGCAGAGACGGTGCGGCTGGGAACCGGTTTCCTGGAGGGCAGATGTTATGCACTGCCGTTTATGCTGATCGGGTACTTCTTCGTCAATTACATGAATGCGATCGATCAAGGGAAGATATCCTTCTTCCTTGCGATACTCCGTCATGTGATCCTGATCATCCCGATCCTGTTCCTTATGAACATGCTTTTCGAACTGGATGGACTGGTCTGGGCCCAGCTGGTGGCGGATGCACTGAATGTGATCATCGCCACGGTGATATTCTTCCGTGTGAAAAAAGCAATCTGACCATTGACGGCAGTTCCGGTGAGATGAACCTTGAGGCACTGCCTGACCAAAGAGAGGAAAGAACATGAGCATATCAAAAATCGTCATAACCGGAGGACCCTGTGCCGGAAAAACCACAGGTATGAGCTGGATCCAGAATGCATTTACCGAGAGAGGATACCGTGTCCTTTTTATCCCGGAAACCGCAACGGAACTGATCTCCGGAGGCGTTGCGCCGTGGATCTGCGAGAGCAACGAGGAATATCAGAGATGTCAGATGGAGCTGCAGCTGGCGAAGGAGAAGACATTCACCTACGCCGCATCGAAGATGAATACCTGCGAAGACTGATGGATGCCGATCCCGGCAGGCGGCCCATCCGTAAGACAAGATATTGTCTGGCCGACGGCAGCCAGTATTTTGAGATTGACATATATCCCTTCTGGACAGATCAGGCAATCGTCGAGATTGAATTATCCGATCCGGAGGAGGAAGTCCGTTTCCCGAAGATCCTGAAACTGATCCGTGAAGTGACGGATGATGATTCATATAAAAATGCATCACTTGCGAAGCTGTAACGGCGTATCGCGCTAAGAAAGAGGCCCGGCCACATGATCTGTGACCGGGCTTTTTTCGCGTCGTATTTTCCATTATATTGAATTCGGCTGAAAAAAATCGGTTTCGAAAAAAAATACCCATAAATAAATAAGAAATTATGCAACGTATATTAATACATAGGGAATATAGAAAAAAAGATATTGAAATTTTCGACATGGAAATGAAAGGAATGTGTGGGGAAAATGACTTGTCGCTTTCCAGGCGACCATGATCTGCCGATGGTGTGATATTCTTTTTACAGATCAGGGAGATGAAGCAAAAAGTCTTTGAGGTCAGCACATTTCGGAACATAAACAAACGATGGTTAATACGGATATTAAGGGAGGGAGTTTTATGTATTCAAATGAGAAAAGAAACGGGTTTGGCCTGGCGGCCGGTATCATACTGATGGTTTCAGCCATTCTTCATGGCTGGTTATTTATCTCAGCTGTTTCTGCAAGCGGACGCGTTGTTGATTCAAGTCCGTATGCAGGAGCTGTTGTTCTGACCTGCTTTATCTTCGGGATTGTTACTGCAGTCCTGTTTATGATCATGGGCATCTTTCTCGTACTGGGAGAAGCACGCCTCCTCATGGGTTTTTATCTGACACTCGGTATTCTCTGTGCAACAGCCGGAACACTTCTCCTTACAGCAGTCGGAACGAATACGCTGTTTCTTCTCGGGGCATTTGGCCTTGGATTTTATTCGACAGCATTCTTCATACTGTCGAGTGAGACCAGGAAGCTTGAAAGAACCGGAAAGGCCAGCACATCCTGGTATCTGCCGATCATATATTATGGTATGGGGACAATGATCTGGCTTATGTTTTCGATCATCACCATCACAACAGGGAAGAGCGAAGGCGTAAGACGCGGTGGTGGGTATATCATGGTTCTTGTCTTCGTAGTGTTTGGCTCGGTTCTTGCTTCGATCATCATGAGCGGACTGTATATACATAAGCGGTCGGTGGAAGCTTCTTTCAGACAGGCGTATTATCCATGGTCATATGATTATCATGTACCGGTTCGCGAGAATCCGCCACGGGTTCAGCGGTGGTATCGTGAATACCGGCCGGAGGATCGGAGATACTATCATGGCGGTAGCGGAAGCCGTCAGGACATCCACCTTTATTCTTCGAGGGGTCATGGGAGACAGTATTGCGGTTAAGCGCGAGATACCCTCGCTGATCAGGTGAACTAAAATGATATGAGTATTCTGGAGAGACCCGGCAGAGATGTCGGGTTCTTTTTCGGTTGAGGTCTTGAAATCAGATGAATATTCCGGCTGGATATGAAAGCTTTCATTTTACAGTTCACACAGGCGGAATTTTATAATACAATAGTTGAGTGAAGGTAATGATTGGCGGATCATTTTTTTACAGGCAGGTGAGTTATGGAAAAAGATCAGGCGAAAAAGAAGAGAGGAAGCCTTCTGTTACAGATCGGTATCATTTTTGCGCTGATCTTTTTTGTGGTGATCCCGCTTTTTATCGTGCTTCAGGTAGTCGGAAATACCATGACCTATATGGAAGCCAAGCAGGAGTATCTTACTCCGATCATGAAGAATACCGAGGAACAGGAAGAAAACTATATCAATAACCTGGACTGGTTCATGCGGTACTGGAGAGAGCATCCGAAGGAAGTGAAGGAAGCTGCCATGTTTCCGTCAGTCTCCGATATGGGGGCTTATGTCGAAGACGGTGCGATGATCGTCTCTACCCAGGTGACGCCTGCTATCCTGGATGCGCTTCCGGAGGACAAACAGCTGAGGGTGGCGGGAATCGCCTACTACAACTTCAACTCCTATCTCAGTTTATCCCAGCGCCAGCTGACAAATGAAGTTATTTACATATTTGACGTGCACAAGGATTCCCTGGGATTTATCTACGATTTCGGCAAGGATGTGGATCAGCATTATCTGCATCTCGGGGAAATGATGTGGGATGAAGAAGAGGAAATCTCCTCTGTGATCCGGGAATATGTGGAAGGCAAAACCACGGAGATCCGTTATGAGCGGTTTGAATCCCGGAAGGATGGTACCTATTATTACGCAGGCTATTATCCGGTGGTGAAAAACGGAGAGATCGCATATGTGATCGGGGTTCTGCATGACTGGAGCGAGTACCATTCCACTATGATCCGGAACATGTTCATACTGATCGCGATCAGTGTGGTACTCCTGATAGTGTCAGGCTTCATCCTCCTGCATTTTGTCAATCAGGTGGCTGTAAAGCCTTTGAAGAAGGTACAGAATGCCGTCCGGGAATACCGGCAGGATAAGAACAGCGAAGAAGTTATCGAAAAGATGAAGCGCATCAAACAACGGAACGAGCTGGGCGAGCTGTCCAGTGACGTGACCGATCTTGCCGTCGAGATCGATCGTTACAATGCCGAGAATGCCCATCTGATCGGGGAAAGAAAGCGGGTGGAGGCAGAACTCTCTCTTGCGGCGGCGATCCAGAGCGGCGTGCTTCCGAAGGTATTTCCGGAGGAGAAGGACTATCAGCTCTTCGCATCCATGTCACCGGCCAAGGAAGTGGGCGGAGATTTCTATGATTTCTTTTCCATCGATGAAACACATGTGGGACTTGCCATCGGTGATGTCTCCGGCAAGGGTGTTCCGGCGTCACTTTTTATGATGATCACGAAACTGCTGATCAAGCAGTATGCCATGGCAGGAAACAGTGCCGCGGAGGTGCTTCGAAAAGCAAATGAATCGATCTGTGCGGAAAATGAACGGGATATGTTCGTAACCGCCTGGTTCGGCATTATGGACCGCACCACCGGTAAGATCACCGCAGCCAGCGCGGGACACGAGTATCCGATCATCCGGGACAGTGATGAGGGCTTCCGTCTGATCAAGGATAAACACGGTTTTGTTCTCGGCGGTATGGACATCAGCAGATATAAGGAGTATGAGATCCAGCTGAACCCCGGAACCATTCTCTATGTTTACACCGATGGTGCGGCGGAAGCAACCAACGGTGAGAACGAATTGTTCGGAACCGACCGGATGCTGGACGCACTGAACGGGTCTCCGGGACTGACGCCGGAGGAACTCTGCCATGCAATGACCGCATCCATCGATGCCTTCGTGGGCGATGCTCCGCAGTTTGATGATCTGACGATGCTTTGCGTAAGATATAACGGGCAGGAACCGGTTTCGGAAACGGCGGAATGATATTCCGCGCTGTAGATATATTGTGATGAATATGACCGGCCGGATGAAACGAAAAATTAATGAATCTTTAATCCACGTTCAAAGATGAATTCATTTTCCTCTGATAGTATATGCCTTGTAAGAACGGCAATGGACCAAAAGGTCCGCAACATAAGGAGGAAGATCATGAACGAGAATAAAGGAACATCATTATTGAAGGCGTTGGGACGCGGGTTTTGCTCACTGGTGAAGAAGAGCATGGAAAATTATCTTGTAGTATCACATGAAGGCGTGGTGAAATTCAGGATATCGATCTTCGTCTTTGTGATCCTCTTCCTGATCTTCCATGCAGCACTTTTTGTGGCCATGGTTGTATCACTCTTCTTCGGAGTAAGATACGGGTTTGCAGGAAAGGAAGACATGTCCGGCGTTAACCGGGTACTGGATCATGCCGGTGAACGTGCGACAGAATGGCGCGGCAGCTTCCGCTACAGTGATCAGGAAGTAAATGCGCTCTGTAAAAAATATGACAATGACGACAGACAGTAACGACAGGTCCTGATAAAGTAATGAAAGTGACGGGTCAGGAATGACCGGCACGGGGTGAGGAACCGGCTCACTCGGAGTATGATAACAGGAAGGCACAAAATGCTTTGTTTACACAGGCAAATGTGCCTTCCTCTTTTTTTATCCTCTTTTTTCTGTCATATTAGCTTCTGTGTTTCAAATGTGTTTTATAACGGTTGTAAAATGGATCCGCCTGCGATATGATAATATATAACAAAAACTTCCCACATGACCGTAATTTAAAGATTACCGTGTCATCCTGAGGGCTTGGCCCGAAGGATCTCATACCGTATAACGCCGATGAGATCCTCCGCTTTGCGCGGATGACAATATGGGAAGCTTTAGTAATATAACCTGTATGGGAATCGTGCAGAAGTTTCAGGAAGGTGATCGTATGACGGTTCAGGAAATGAGGCAGAGAAAGAAGGAACTGGGACTCAGTAACAAAGCAGTTGCAAAGTTGAGCGGCGTATCCCTGGGAACGGTTCAGAAGGTATTCAGCGGAGAAACGGAAGTTCCGAGATATGAGACGCTGAAGAAACTCGAGAAGGCATTTGCGGACGATTCACCGCAGGTGGATTACAGGAAAATCACGGAACGAAACTCTGAACGGGGATTTGTGGCGGAGCAGGCAGCCTACGGCTATTCCGTGACTGCAGGGGTTCCCGGGTTACCTGAGATCCATGTGAATCTTCAGAAGGGGATCGGTCCATACAGGCTGAAGGACTACCTGAAGCTTCCGGAGGATATCAGGGTCGAACTGATCGATGGACATTTTTATGATATGTCATCGCCTTCGGCGCTTCATCAGCAGTGGGCCCTGGCGACAGGTGCTCAGCTGAGGGATTATATCATGAAGAATAAAGGGATGTGCGTTCCCTTTATCGCACCCATGGATGTCCAACTGGACAGTGATGAAAAGACGGTCCTGGAGCCGGACGTTTTTGTGGTCTGCGACCGGGACAAAATTAAAAAAACCGGGATCGTAGGTGCTCCGGACCTGGTGATCGAGGTGCTATCTTTCTCCAGCTGGCAGAGAGATCTGAACCTGAAACTTCGAAAGTACCGGGAGGCCGGTATTCGTGAATACTGGGTGATCCTTCCGGAGCAGAAATATGTAAGTGTATATGTTTTTGCCCAGGGCCCTGATCCTAGCATATACACCTTCGATGAGAAGGTTCCGGTATCAATCTGGGAGGGAAAGTGCAAAGTGGATATGAAGCAGATCTATGATAGTATTTCTTTCCTGTATGAATAGAGGATGAGAGACATCAACGGGTTGGCTCATTATTATCTTGAGAAATAAAGTGGAGGTAATTTGTATGAAGTTTCTTCACCTGGGTGATCTTCACCTTGGAAAATCATTGGGTGACTTTGATCTGATCGAGGACCAGAAGTATATCCTTGATCAGATCATGGACATTGCAAAGAATGAATCTGTGGATGCGATGCTGATCGCGGGGGATGTTTATGATAAGGCTATCCCCAGCGAGGCAGCAACAAGGCTTCTCGATTCCTTTTTGAGCAGACTTGCGAAGGAAGGAATCATTGTATTCATGATCAGCGGAAACCATGATTCCGATGACCGCCTGAATTACGGAAGTCGTCTTTTTGAATCGAATCGGGTCTTTGTTTCCGCGAAGTATCAGGGGGAACTATATAAGAAGACGATCGGTGAAGGGGAGAACGCGGTAGATGTATATCTGCTTCCCTTCGTAAAGGCTTCGCAGGTGCGGCATTTCCATCCGGATGCGAAGATCGAGTCATATGATGATGCGGTGCGGACGGTTCTGGAGTCTGCAGAAATTGACGGGAATCGTCCGAACATCCTCGTGGCACATCAGTTTGTGACGGGAAGCGGTGATGACCCGGTGCTTGGTGGATCGGAGGGCGTCGGAACCCACAGCGTGGGGCTTGTGGAAAAGATCGGTTACGACTGCTTCGATGATTTCTCGTATGTGGCCCTTGGACACATCCATTCACCCCAGCAGGTGGGACGGAAGGAGGTCCGGTATTCGGGTTCTCCGCTGAAATATTCACTTAGTGAAGTGCATAATGAGAAGTCCGTTCCGCTTATCACATTTGATAAAGGGAATGTGGATGTTCGGTTGATCCCTCTGAAACCCATGCGGGATATGCGCCATCTGAAGGGGAAACTCAGGGAATTACTGGACACGTCAAAAATTTCCGCACCGGAAGACTTTATCTATGCGACTCTTACGGATGAGGAGTTGGTGACCAATGCCATGGGAATCTTCCAGCAGTATTATCCGAATACGGTGAAGATCGATTACGATAATTCCCATACCAGAGAAGTGGAACAGGTGGATATTTCCATGATCACGAAGGACCTGAACTATGATGATCTGATCGGTGATTTCTACAGGCAGATATATGGCTGTGAGATCAGTGAGGAGGAGATGGATATCATGAGGACGGTTGCAAGAGAGGCAGGTGTGTTACATGAAACCGATTAAACTGATCATGAGTGCATTCGGGCCCTATGCAGATCTGGCCCCGGAGATTGATTTTACGAAGTATGAGGAGAAGGGACTGTTCCTGATCTCGGGAGATACCGGGGCAGGAAAGACCACCATTTTTGATGCGATCTGCTTTGCACTTTACGGAACGACCAGCGGATCCTACCGTGATACCAAAAATTTAAGAAGCGAATATGCAAAGGATTCAGTGGAGACCTTTGTAGAGCTTACCTTTTCTCATCAGGGAAAGAATTATCGTATTCAGAGACGGCCGGAGTATCTGAGAAAGAAGCTTCGGGGCGAAGGCTTTACGAAGGAGGATGCCAAGGCGATTCTTCAATGTGAGGACGATACGCCGATTGAAGGACTCAGTAAAGTGGACGAAGCGGTTAGAGAACTGCTTCATATCGATGAGAAGCAGTTTAAGCAGATTGCCATGATCGCACAGGGTGAGTTCTGGGGTCTTCTGAATGCGCCGACGAAAGATCGGACGAAAATCCTGCGAACGATCTTTCAGACAGAGGGGTACAACAGCATCGAATTCAAACTGAAGGAACGGATGGATGCGGCATTTAAGGAGAAAGATACGAGAGAGAAGAGTATCCTCCAGTATTTCAGAGATGTGACAGCAGATCCGGAGGATGAATTATATACAGAACTTGAGGAACTTCAGAAGCGTGCCGGAGGTACGAAGAGTGTCTGGAATATAGAAGAACTCTTAGGGGTCATGGGGAAACTGATCGCATCGGACGTGGATCGGACCGGAGAAGCAGAAAAGAAACTGAAGGAAGCGGAAGAGGCATATAATAAGAGCCTCACCGATGTGGCCACAGCGGAAAAGAATAACCAAATGCTGGACCGTTTGGATGATCTCCGTAGGATACAAAAAGAACTGGAGACAGAGAAGGAAGGTATAGAAAAGAAGACAACGCTTCTGAAACGGCGGAAGACAGCAACACATGAGATCAATCCTTCTTACACTACGTGGAAGAATCAGGAGAATGCTGCGACAAAGACCCTGGAAAGCTGCGAAAATGCCAGGTCCGGATTCGAGAAGGCCAAAGGAATCGCAGAACAAGCCGCAAAGACTCTGGAAGAGGCAAAGAAGCAGGAAGGGAAAGAGGAAGAATTAAAGCGCCTCCTGGATAAGATCGATGGGGAAGAACAGAAATATAAAGACAGAGAAGAGAGCGCGAAATCGGTAGAGAAACTGAAACAGGATAAGAAAGCTCTGGAACAGAAGGAAAAGAAACTGGAAGAAAGCGAGAAGGAACTGAAAGAACGTATCGTTTCTCTTCAGGAAACCGCTGCTCAACTGAAGGATAAGCCGAAGCGGTTGGAGGAAATCAAAGCCGAAGAGGAGCGATTGACAGAACTGGCGGAGAAGATCCGGGATATCATTGTGAAGAAGGCTCCGAAACGAGTTCAGATGCAGAAGGATTTGACAACTGCCCAGGAACTGTTCAGGAACGATCAGGACGCATATAAAGAAGCGGTTGCAAAGCGGCTTCATGCGGAAGAGGTTCTGGATGGGTGCAGGGCCGGTATTCTTGCCGCCGCTCTGAAGGACGGAGAAAAATGCCCTGTGTGCGGATCGGTACATCATCCGGAGCCGGCACATTTGCCGGAGGAATCCGTGACGGAAGCGGAGTTCAACCGGCTGAAGGAAGAAGAAGGAAAGCGGCAGGCAGAGAAGGATAAATCCAATACAGAGGCAGAAAAGAAAAAGACAGAACTGGAGCTGTATGAGAATCAGCTTGCTGAAATGATCCGTGATTGTCTGAAGAACCGGATCCTCGGGATTGACTCCGGCGACATTGCAATGGACGGACTTATCCCTCTAATCGAAGAAGCAAATACGACAGTGGAACAAAAGCAGAAGGAGAATACTGCCCTGAAGCAGGAGGTCGCTACGGATTGTGCTCGATTGGAGAAGGTGGAAAAAGACCTGAACAAGGCGCAGGGAGAAGATACAGAGCAGTTGAATAAAACGAAGACAGATCTGGCAAAGGCGAAGAATACGAATGCGACTCAGCTTTCCGCTGCTGAAGCAACGCTGAAGGGGCTGAGTGAGCTGAGCTTCCCTGATTGGAAAGCGGCCAAGGATAAGCGTGATCAGGTGGAGAAGGAAGCAAAAGGAATCCGCGCTGCAATCGATGCGGCTGAGAATACGAAGAAGAAGGTGGATGAGGCGCGGGCTGCATCGGAGTCGAAGGTGAAGACCCTGGAGGGACAGCTGACGGAAGACAGGAAGAAGGCGGATGAGGCGCGAAGACACCTGGATGAATTGCTGCAGACCCATGGGTTTGCTTCGGAAGAAGAACTGCTTTCTTATGTTGTATCTCCGAAAGAACTGGAGACTGCAGAAAGTGAAATCCGTGAATATCATGAGAGAGTCAGATCGAACAGTGATCAGCTGGTACTGGCGAAGAAGGATGCAGAAGGAAAGAACAGGATCGACCTTGCTGCACTGCAAGAGGCAAATACGAATCTTGCCGGTGAGAGGGAACGGGTTCGGAAAGTGAAAAATACGATTGATAACCGTCTTTCGAACAATCGTGAAAAGCTTCGGAATATCGAGAAGCAACGGGACGATCTGGAAAAGGCTGTACACCGGCATCAGCTTTGCAGCCGGCTATACACTTTGACGAGGGGAACCACAGGCAAAGGAAAGATCACCCTGGAGCAATACATTCAGGCAGCAGGTTTCGACGGGATCATAGCTGCGGCGAACCGGCGCCTCCGCCCCATGAGTGAAGGCCAGTTCGAACTTTACCGGAAGGAAGAAGCTCCCGGAAAACAGACCGATACATTTCTGGATCTGGAGGTCCTCGACAATTATACCGGCCGGAGGCGACCGGTGGGAAATCTTTCCGGTGGAGAAAGCTTCAAGGCGTCCCTGTCTCTGGCACTGGGTCTTTCGGATACCGTATCCATGAACCAGGGCGGTGTTCAGATGGATGCGCTCTTTGTGGACGAAGGCTTCGGAACCCTGGATCGTAAATCCATCGAAAGTGCCATGGACATTTTAGTGGGACTCTCGGGAGCAAATAAACTCGTCGGAGTGATCAGCCACAGGGAAGAACTAATGGAGAACATCCCCCAGCAGATACGGGTGAGGAAGACCAGAGAAGGAAGTAGATTGGAATTTGATAAAGGTGAGTAAAGAGCATATCCTGAATGTGTTTATTCCTGAGTAAAAGCATGGTATAATCGGAACGATGTGAATATGCATTGTTTTGTCCAGAGAGGATGAAGGGTAGTATGTTCATCCGGTAAAGGGAGGCTTTTATGCGAAGGAACGGCTTAAAAGGGCTTATGACAATGACGGCACTGCTGGCGGGAGGTTTCCTGCTTGGCAGTGCCGGTGACGGGGCGTACGCTGCGGACTCCGTAAAGATCGATGCGGAGCATTTTGAGGATCAGATCCTAAGGTCTGCGCTTACGGTCTATGACGGGGACGGGGACGGAAGTCTGTCCCCGGCGGAGATCAGTGAGATCACGGAACTACGTCTGGTGAGGACAGACCTTCAGAGGCTGAAGGGAATCAAATATCTCAGTGAGCTGACAACGCTGGACTGCAGCGACTGCTAACTGGAGGAACTGGATCTGTCCGGGAATCCGAAACTGCAAACCGTGAACTGCTCCGGGAATTTTTATCTGAAGAAGCTGGTACTTGCGGAGGATTCGGGGCTGGTATCCCTTTCCTGTGAAGGGGACGAACTGAGCAGCCTGGATCTTACGAACTGCAAGTCGCTCTCCACGCTTATCTGTTACCAGAATGACCTGGAGAGCCTGAATGTAACAGGACTCACCGGGCTTGTCCGGCTGGACTGCTCGGAGAATGAGCTGAAGTCCCTGGACCTTACCGGCTGTACGTGAATCCGGATGTTAACATCAGCTGTCAGTTGGTAGAAGATGTGATGGCGATCGATGAGAATACATTTCCGGATGAAGGCTTCCGGAACTATCTCCTGAAGACGGTCGATCTGGATAAAAATCTGGCATTGTCACAGGCGGAGATCGACTGTGTTGGTAAGATCAGCGGCCTTCGTAGTTATAATGTAAGGGATCTGACCGGTATATCCGTGTTTACATCCCTGAAGGAACTGATATGTGACCAGTGTGAACTTACGGCGCTGGATGTGAAGAACGGTAAGCTTTCGAAGCTGACACTTCCGGCCGGTACGACGCTCACCTCTGTTGATTGCGGGGGAAATGCACTGACGGATCTGGATCTGACCGGATGTCCGAACCTGAAGCATCTATCCGTATCGAAAAACCAGCTGACGAATCTGGAGCTTAGTAAGAATACTGTAGTGGAAGAACTCTTTGTTGACGAAAACTCCCTGAAGACACTGGATATCTCTGCCTGCAGTAAACTTACCTCCCTGAAGTGCCAGAAGAACAGCCTGACGGAGCTCGGTATTATGAACAATCCAAATCTCCTTCAGGCATATGATGAGAAGAACAAGAGCATTTCCGACGGGATCCTGATCTACACCCTGGATAAGGATGGCGTGGTCATTTCCCTTCAAATGGATCAGGCGGTTAAGGTCATCTTTGAAAAGAGCGGCTGGAAGAAGGAAGGCGGAAAGTATATGAAAAGCGTTTTTGCAAATGAGGAAATGCGTCGGAACGGGAGAACGGGAACGATCGGCGCGTGCTTGCGGCAACTGCCGGAACGTGATAAGATAAGGGCATGAGAATCGGAATATTTGACTCCGGGATCGGTGGGCTTTCCGTACTGCATGAGGCATACCACCAGTTGCCGGATCAGGACTATATATTTTATGCAGACACGGATCATGTGCCGTACGGGAAGCGGGATCCGAAGGAAATAATGGAATACTCGCGGGAATGCACCTATTTCCTGCTGGATCATGGCGTGGATGCGGTGGTGATCGCGTGCAATACGGCCACCAGCGTGGCGGTAAAGCAGCTGCGGGAGGAGATCTCCCTTCCCATCGTCAGCATGGAGCCGGCGGTGAAGCCCGCGGTGGAAACCACCGAAGGGGAAGGCAGAAGAGTGCTGGTTATGGCAACGCCTGTGGCGCTTAAGGAGGCCAGGGTCCGGACGCTGATCGAGCGTGTGGATGAGGAGCACCGGGTGGATCTTCTGCCCATGCCGGAACTGGTGAATTTTGCGGAGCGGGAGCAGTTTGATACGCCGGAGCTTCTGGATTATCTTACGAAACAGTTTGCCACGGTGCAGCCGGAGGTGTATTCGGCACTGGTGCTGGGGTGCACCCATTTCAACTACTTCAAGGATCAGTACCGGAAGTTCTTTCCGGCGGATACGGCCCTGATCGACGGGAACTTCGGAACGGTGCGGCATCTGGCACACCGGCTGGGGATTCCGCGGCAGGATGTACCGAACGGAGACGTGGTATTTACGGATACGGAGGCAATGCTCGCGCATACGACCTACTATACCTCCGGACGGCTGGTGGAGGATACGGAGACGCTGGAGCATTTCCGGCGGCTGCATAACCGGCTGGAGGAGATGCGGAAGATCGGATAAAGAACAGACAGGGTAAGAGGTAAGATTATGGCGAAGGCATCCTGCGATACATGTGCATTTCTGGTTTATGATGACGATTATGAGGACTACGTCTGTGACGTGAACATGGATGAAGACGATTACAGTCGTCTGCTGCAGAATCATTACAAAGAGTGCCCGTATTACCGGGACGGAGATGATTATAAGGTGGTACGGCATCAGATGTAGTACCCGGGGCGTTTGGGGTTTATGCAAGGAGAGGTTATATGGACGAGTGGAGGATCGGGCCGGATGTTTTTATCAGCCGGTTCTTTCTCGGGTCCGGTAAAACGGCCCATTATACAAAGGAACTCATCGATTCCGCTGTAGAACATGCCTGCACGGAAATGATCTCCGTTGCGGTGAAGACGCTGGATACGGAGGATAGTCCCATGGACATGATCCCTCACGGGATCCGGATCCTGCCGAACACACTGGGGGCGCACTCCGTGGAGGAAGCGGTTGCCATGGCGCATAAAGCGCGGGACATGGGCCTGGGAGACCGGATCAAGATCGAGATCATGACCGACAGCCGGTATTTCCTTCCGGATCCCCATGCAACGGTGGAAGCGACCCGGCGCCTGGTGGAGGACGGATTCCTTGTGTATCCGTATTTCTATCCGGAACTTCGTGTGGCAAAACAGCTGGCGGAGGTGGGAGCGGTGGCACTGATGCCCCTGGCTTCTCCCAGCGGATCCAATAAAGGTCTGCAGACCCGGGATTTTATCCAGGACCTGATCCGTACGCTCCCGCTGCCCATCATCGTGGATGCGGGGATCGGGTGCCCGTCACAGGCCTGTGAAGCCATGGAGCTCGGCTGTGCCGCAGTAATGGCGAATACGGCGCTGGCCACAGCGGATGATCTGAACCTGATGGCGGACGCATTTCGCATGGCCATCGAAGCCGGAAGGGCAGGGTTCCTGAGCCACAGACACAACCGACTGCTGCATGGCGGGAAGGCTGGAGAATAAAGAAAGAAGAACGTCGTTCGTCAAGTACGGAGGGAGTACCGGAACACGATACGACAGGAGGAATGAAGAAATGATCAAGATCGGGAGAAATGACCCGTGCTGGTGCGGAAGTGGCAGAAAGTACAAGCAGTGCCACGAGGAATTTGATCGGAAGATCGAGCTTTTTGAGAAACAGGGACATGTGGTCCCGGACCACAGGATCATCAAGACGCCTGCGCAGATCCAGAAGATCCGCGAGAGCGCCAAGGTGAATGTGGAGGTGCTTGATGTGGTGGCGGAGAAGATCTGCGCAGGCATGAGCACGGAGGATATCGACCGTATCGTGTATGAGGTGACCACGAAGCACGGTGCCATTCCGGCACCACTGAACTATGAGGGCTTTCCGAAGAGCGTCTGCACCTCCGTAAATGACGCGGTCTGCCACGGTATCCCGTCTCCGGATGAGATCCTGCAGGACGGGGACATCATCAACGTAGACTGCTCCACGATCCTGGACGGCTACTTCTCGGATTCCTCCCGGATGTTCCTGATCGGAAATGTGTCCGACGAGGCGAAGAAGCTGGTGGAAGTGGTTCGGGAGAGCGTATATCTCGGACTGGAGCAGGTAAAGCCCTGGGGCTTCCTGGGTGATATGGGGCAGGCGGTGCATGACCATATCAAGGCGCACGGCTATACGGTGGTCCGGGAGATCGGCGGCCACGGCGTGGGTCTGGAATTCCATGAGGATCCCTGGGTCGGTTATACCACGAAGCGCGGAACGGACATGCTCATGGTCCCCGGTATGATGTTCACCATCGAGCCGATGGTGAATATGGGTAAGCAGGAGATCTTTGTGGACGAAGAGAATGACTGGACTGTCTATACGGAGGATGGGTCTCTCTCGGCACAGTGGGAAATCCAGGTTCTGGTTACCGAGGACGGACATGAGGTGATATCCTGGTAGGAATGCCGGGGTATCGTATAAAAAACCGGCGAACCGGATGCTGCCTCAGGCGGGAGCGGAAGGTTATACCGGAAGGATAGAGAAAACCGGCTCGTTTCGAGCCGGTTTTCTAGAAGGATTCCTATGGATTTAATAATCTGCCCGGAGGATCTCCGTAACGGAGGGCTGATCCGACAGGTGATAGAAGCGGAAGACCGCGTTGACCTCCTCTACGATGGAGGTATCCAGTTCTCCGTTCACCGCCATTTCCTGCATGATCTGGATCGTCTTCTGATGCGGGAAGCCGCTCTTGTAGGGGCGCTCCTCCGTCAGGGCCTGGTAGATATCCACACAGGTCATCAGCCGCTCCTCCTGAGTCAGGTCCTTGGCGGACAGCCCGAAGGGATAGCCCTGGCCGTTCAGCTTCTCGTGATGGTGGGAAGCCCAGGTGGTGATGTCGCTCATCCCCTTCAGATTCTTCAGGATCTCGTAGGTGTAGTAAGCGTGGTTCTTCATCACCAGATACTCCTCATCCGTCAGCCGCGCCGGCTTCTTCAGGATGCTGTTGTGGATCATCAGCTTCCCTACGTCATGCAGCGCACCGGCCAGATAGTAGCGGATGGTCTTCTCCTGTGAATAGTTGTAGTGGAATGCCATCTTCTCGGCCTTGGTGGCAACACCGAGGGAGTGCTTGCAGGTGTAATGGGATTTGAAATCAATGATCCGGGCGATCAGGGTCGCCAGGTTCCGGACCTCCTGCGGTGTATACTCGTCCTCATGATGCTTGATGGAGGAACGAAGGAAACCGTCGATGTTATCGAAGGCGAAGCATTTCATATGCTTCTTCTTAAAGGTACCGCAGAATGCATCGGACACTTCCCTGGAGAAAAGGGTGCCGGTGTTGGCACGGACGTAATCAATGATCGCGTTGCAGTTCTCCGGACTCTGGTCCAGCAGGTTGAAATGCATATCGATCTGATCGGCCATATGAATGATCTGCGCCTTGATCGGTGTCCGCTGGGACAGTCGGCGGAAGGGACCGGAGCCGTCTGCATTTTCATGATGCAGAAGGATCACATCCCGGTTATTGGTCCGGAACGGGAGCAGCTTCGTGTTGATCTCGCCGATAGTACAGTGACGGATCATAAAGTCCAGTTCACTGTAGGCGCGGCCGCCGTTATACTTTTTATATTCGATCTCCTCCTGGTTGAACTCCGTCAACGCATTGTCATGCAAAATGGAATAAGCCGCAATGTCGATCAGTTCATTGTCCGTAAGACCGATGGCCTTTCCGGTAATGATCGACAGTGCAGCCAGCCTCTTGGAGTGCCCCGGTTTCGTGCCGAGAAACTCATATTCGACAGCGTCCAGTCCAAGGGAGAATGCATATAAGACTTCGTTCAGATTGATCTTCATGGAGAAAATCCCTTAAAATAACGTGTAAGTTTACAAAGTGCCTTCATTTAATCATAACGCAGATTCAGGAAACTGTAAAGAGAGATTTTGGGTATGGAGAAGGAAAATCCGACAAAAAAAAATACATATATCTGCATAGACCTGAAGTCCTTCTATGCCTCCGTGGAGTGCGTGGAACGGGGCATGGATCCGCTCCGGACCAATCTTGTGGTGGCGGATCCGACCCGGACCGAGAAGACCATCTGTCTTGCGGTCACACCGTCCCTGAAGTCCTTCGGGATCCCCGGCCGGGCACGGCTTTTTGAGGTGGTGGAACGGGTACGGGAGGTGAATGACCGGCGGAGGAAGGCTCTGCACGGGAAGGAATTCACCGGCAGCAGCGTGGATGCGGATCAGCTGGAGCAGAACCCCTCCCTGGAGCTTTCCTATGTGGTGGCGCCTCCCCGGATGCGCCGCTATATGGAGGTGAGCGGGGAAATCTTCAGTATCTACCTGCAATATGTTGCACCGGAGGACATTTTCCCTTATTCTGTGGATGAGGTCTTTATCGATGTGACGGCATATCTGAATACCTATAAAATGACGGGCCACGAGCTGGCGATCCGCATGATCCGGGATGTACTCTCCAGAACCGGGATCACCGCCACCGCGGGGATCGGGACGAATATGTATCTTGCGAAGATCGCCATGGATATCGTGGCGAAGCATATGCCGGCGGATTCGGACGGGGTCCGTATCGCGGAGCTGGACGAGATGTCCTACCGGAGGTTCCTCTGGACACATACGCCGCTCACGGATTTCTGGCGTGTGGGACCGGGAACCGCAAAGAAGCTGGCGAAGCGGGGACTCTATACCATGGGAGATGTGGCCCGGTGCTCGCTGGAGAATGAGGACCTGCTGTATCATATGTTCGGGATCCAGGCGGAGCTTCTGATCGACCATGCCTGGGGCTGGGAACCGACGGAGATGCCGGAGGTTAAGAACTACAAACCGAAGGAGAATTCCCTGTCCGTGGGGCAGGTTCTGAAGGAACCCTACACGGCGGAGAAAGCGCGGCTCATCACGCATGAGATGACGGATCTTCTGGTGATGGATCTGGTGGATAAGGGACTGATGACGGATCAGGTGGTGCTGACCGTCTGCTACGATGTTGAGAATCTGGCGGATCCGGCGCTGGCTGCGAAATACCTCGGAGACGTAAAGCCGGACTATTACGGCCGGCTGGTACCGAAGCATGCACATGGCACGGGAAATCTTTCGGGTTACAGCTCTTCGAGCCGGGAGATCATAGATGCCATGCTGCAGCTCTATGACCGGATCGTGAATCCTTCCCTTACGGTACGGCGGATCTATGTGGTGGCAAATCACGTACTCCCCAGGGACCGGGTTCCGAAGAAGCAGGAGGAGGGGCGGCAGCTGGACCTCTTCGCGGACTTCTCGCCTGAAAAGAAGGAGGAGAACCGGAAGGCGGAGGAGGAACGGGCAAAGGAAGAGAAGATCCAGCAGGCCATCCTCTCCGTCCGGAAGAAATACGGAAAGAACGCTGTCCTTAAGGGGATGAACCTGGAGGAAGGCGCCACGACGAAGGAACGGAACGAACAGGTCGGAGGACATAAGGCGTAATGCGGGGGACCGGAGCCGCGTAAGTCAGGCGTAATGCAGGGAATCAGGGCTGGGTACGTCAGGCGTAAGGCAGGCAAACGCGGCCCTGTACAACAGGCGTACTGCAGAGGACTGTGGGGCAGGCATCGAAGGAGGAAGTATAAGATATGGAAGATCATAAAGCACACTGGCATCATGTGATCGGCATTTCCACCGAAGAGATGCGGAAGGCGGCCGGGGATGCGGAGGAACGTTACGGTGATATCATCGGACTGGAGCATCCGGTTTCCGCGAAGCACCCGCAGATGTCGCGGAAGCAGAGAGCGGCACAGTTTGCACCCTTTGCAGCCCTGACGGGCTATGAAAAGGTGGTGGAACGTTCCGTGGACGAGGTGCGGGAGAGTTACCTTCGGGACGGGGAGTAGGCACCGCCGAATAAACACTTGCAATACATGTGAAAACAATGTATGATAGTAATTGTTAGCACACTAACTGCGTGAGTGCTAAAAGGTAAAATGGATCAACGGATACTGACAGAAATGAGGACAATATATGATAGCAATTCCCATACATGATACGATCCTGCTCCCGGACGTTACCTTCTTTTTCAAGAAGGAGACCTTTGAGGAGTGGGAGGTGGAGACCCTAACGGCAGGGGACGAGATCGTCTTTGCCTTCTTAAAGGAAGAGCCGCCCTATGAGGACGGTATGCCGGACGGGAAGACAGTGCCGGATGAGAAGACTGCCGCCGGACAGACAGAGGATCTTCTGGATTTGATCTACCCGGTGGGGGTTCGTGCGCGCCTTGAAGCCATTGACAACGAAGGCAATCTGAAGATCCGTACCCGCAACCGTGTGGATATCCTGAAACTGACGGAAGCGGAGAACGGAGTGGTGGAGGCTGAAGTGGTGGAACGTCCGGAGGTGGAGGATCTCTCTCCGGAGGACCAGACCCAGCGCTTTGAACAGCTGAAGAAGGACTACCTGAATTTCGTAAAGCTGTACCAGTGGGGACTCTGGGCCCGCGGGTTCATCCTGCAGTGGAAGAATATCTATGAACTGGTCTGCACCATGGCACCGTATTTCAGCATCACCTGGGAAGAGAAGGTGGCGATCCTCTGCGAGGACCGGGTATCCGAACGGTACCGCCTGATCGAGCAGGCAGCCTATGAATTCATCGAAATGGCCCGGGTGCACAATGAAGCGGAGGACCAGCAGAAGAAGGAAAGCGAGAACATTTACCGCGAAAATGCGCTGAAGAAGCAGATCGAGATCCTGCTGAATGAGCTGGATGAGATGCATCCGGAGAACATCTCCGATGTACGCCAGTTCCAGAAGAAGATCGAGGAGTCCGGCATGAATGAGACCGCCCGGAAGGAAGCGGACAAGGTGCTGAACCGGATGAAGCAGGAAGGCCAGAATGGGCATGAGTACGGCATGCTGTACGATTACCTGGATTTTGTCACTTCGCTTTGCTGGAAGAAGCCCGAGGCTTCGGAGATCGACCTTACCCATGCGGAGGAGGTGCTGGACGCGGATCATTACGGCCTGAAGAAGGTGAAGCAGAGGATCCTGCAGCAGCTGGCGGTGATGGCCCTGAAGAAGCAGCAGGCCGGTTCGATCCTCCTGTTCGTAGGCGCACCGGGTACCGGCAAGACATCCATCGGTCAGAGCATCGCCAAGGCGCTGGGACGGGAATATGTCCGTATCAGCCTGGGAGGCATCCGGGATGAAGCGGAGATCCGGGGACATCGCCGGACCTACATCGGAGCCATGCCCGGCCGGATCATGGAGGGTATGAAGCGGAGCGGTGCGTCCAATCCGGTCATGGTCCTGGATGAGGTGGATAAGCTGGCCAAGGACTACGGCGGAGACCCTGCCAGCGCCCTGCTGGAGGTGCTGGATCCGGAGCAGAATTTCAGCTTCACGGATCATTACATGAACGTGCCCTATGATCTTTCCAATGTGTTCTTCGTCTGCACGGCGAACCAGATCGATACCATACCCGAACCCCTGCTGAACCGCATGGAGGTGATCGAATTCCCCGGATATTCGGAGCTGGAGAAGGAAAGCATCGCAAGGAAGCATCTGATCCCCAAGGCTTACGAATCCATGGGGATCCGGAAGACTCAGCTGAAGATCTCCGATACTGCAGTGCGGAAGGTGATCCAGGAGTATACCATGGAATCCGGCGTCCGGGGCCTGAAGAAAAGGATCGAAGGCATCTGCCGTCATGCGGCGGTGCGCCTGGTGAAGGGAGAGAAGAAGCTCTCCGTGATCCCGGGGAATCTAAAGGAATATGTGGACGGCCGCGGCATCCATCGGGATAAGGTGGAAAAGAAGGTGGTACCGGGTATCGTTACCGGTCTTGCCTGGACGGCAGCCGGCGGCGAGATCCTTTACATTGAAACCAAGAAGGTAAGCGGCACGGGGCAGGTGATCATCACCGGTCAGCTGGGGGATGTGATGAAGGAATCCTTCTCCATCGCCATTTCTCTGGTTAAGGAAATGTTCCCGAAGGAGACGAAGGATCTGCAGAAATACGATCTGCACATTCACGTGCCCGAGGGTGCGGTTCCCAAGGACGGACCTTCTGCGGGGATCACCATCACCACAGCGCTGGCCTCCCTCTTTACCGGAAGGAAGGTAGACCCCACCCTGGCCATGACCGGAGAGGTGTCCCTTCGCGGAAATGTAATGCCCATCGGCGGACTTCCCGAGAAGCTGATGGCGGCGGTACGGGCCGGCGTAAAGACGGTATTCATCCCGAAGCAGAACGTGGAAGATCTGGAGGATGTGCCGGAGGAAGTAAAGAAGGAACTGACCATAACTCCGGTTGAGAAGGTAAAGGAAGTGCTGGAGAGAACCGGGATCCTGATGTAGCATCTGCATCCCATGCCTGCAGACATAGATCCTGAAGGACAGTGATTTGCTTCCTTCTCCGGCGGACGCAGATGAACCGGAGAAGGATGTTCCTTAATGGGCAGAGGGTAACAGGTAATTGGTTTACATAACCTTTTCGCTGGTTAGCTGCGGCAAACTTTTATGATTTCTAATCGTCTGTCGCTTGACTTAGAGGCCGTAAACATTTATACTGTTAGGCGGTCAAATGCGTGAGGAAAGAGCCATACACTGCCGCAAGATCAAAAGGTGCGAAGCATCCGGAGAGGGCAGCGTGGCTCATAACAAACATATTATAAGAAAAGAGGTACAGAAATGGCAGCAATCGATCTGAGCAAGTACGGCATTACAGACGTACAGGAAATCATTTACAATCCGTCCTATGAGCAGCTTTATAAGGACGAGATGGATCCGGCTCTTACAGGCTATGACAAGGGTGTTGAGACTGAGCTTGGAGCTGTAAACGTTATGACCGGTATCTATACCGGACGTTCTCCCAAGGATAAGTTCATCGTTATGGATGAGAAGTCCAAGGACACCGTATGGTGGACCACACCG
>JAFRWY010000043.1 GCA_017437905.1 Eubacterium sp. | reverse complement strand
GGGCAGTTTGTAGTGTCCTCACTGAAGGAATCCCAGCGCAGTACGAAGGCACCGCTTCCCTTTACCACAAGCACACTGCAGCAGACCGCTGCAGGCAGACTGAACTTCTCCACATCCAAGACCATGCGGGTTGCCCAGCAGCTTTATGAAGGCGTGGAGATCAAGGGGCAGGGAACCGTGGGTCTGATCACCTATCTTCGTACCGATTCCACAAGAATCTCCGAAGAAGCGGACCGGGCTGTACGGGAAATGATCCGTACCACATTCGGACCGGAGTACGAAGCGGATTCCGAGCCGAAGGCAAAGAATGATAAAAAGATCCAGGATGCGCATGAAGCGATCCGTCCCACGGATCTTTCCGAGAAGCCTGCAGATCTGAAGGGAATCCTTTCGGATGAGCAGTATAAACTTTACAAACTGATATACGACCGGTTCGTGGCAAGCCGTATGAAGGCAGCCGCCTTTGATATCTTCGCGGTTACCGTGGAGAACTCCGGCTACAGTTTCCGGGCATCCACCAGCAGCGTGGCATTCTCCGGATTCCAGCTGGTATATCCCAGCCAGGAGAAGCAGGAAGCGGCGGTGAATTTCCATGGGATCAGTAAAGGGGACAAGCTGAAATGCAGCGATATCCTTCCGGAACAGCATTTCACACAGCCGCCGGCACATTATACGGAGGCATCGCTGGTACGGTCCCTGGAGGAGAACGGGATCGGACGTCCGTCCACCTATGCTCCCACCATTTCCACCCTGCTGGCCCGGAGATATGTGTCCAAGGATAAGAAGGATCTCTTTATTACGGAGCTGGGAAGTGCGGTGAACAACATCATGGAAGCCGGCTTTGCCGTGATCGTGGATGAAAGCTTCACTGCCAATATGGAATCCCTTCTGGATAAGATCGGAGAGGGTGCCATCCAGTGGAAGGTGGTTGTCCGCAATTTCTATCCGGATCTGGATGAAGCCATCCGGAATGCGGGAGAGAATCTGGCAAGCATCCGGATCGCGGATGAGGAATCCGAGGAGATCTGCGATAAGTGCGGTGCCCGGATGGTGATCAAGTACGGTGCTTACGGAAAGTTCCTGGCCTGCCCGAATTTCCCGAACTGCAGAAATACAAAGCCGTTCTTTGAGAAGATCGGTGTGGCCTGCCCGAAGTGCGGTAAGGATCTGGTGGTCCGGAGGACACAGAAGGGCCGGATCTACTACGGATGTATCGACATTCCGACCTGCGATTTCATGTCCTGGAGCCGTCCGGTGGCTAAGCCCTGTCCGAAATGCGGAACGCTGATGACCATGAAAGGAAAACGTCTGGCCTGCTCGGATGCATCCTGCGGTTATGTGGAGGATTACAAGCCGGAGAACTAAAAAGTCTGACAACTTGTAAAAAAGTCTCAAAATTATATAAAATAATGTTGTTTACGTAATAAGTTTGTGCTATATTTATCCGTGGGGTAAAATGGTACAGACTTATTGCTTTTTCCGGGGTTTGTACCGTAGCCGGAAAACAAGGAACGGGGTTTATGGAACATGAGTGTTACACTGCTGGATCAGACCAGGAAGATCGGCAAACTGCTGCATGATAATTCTTCCAGGGTCGTGATCTTCGACGACATCTGCCGGCTTCTGGGAGAGATCCTGTCGGCAAGCTGTATGTTGGTCAGCGCCAAGGGCAAGGTGCTGGGTTTCTATGTGGGAAAGGGCGGACCTGAGCTGAGCGGTCTTGTGGCCGATTCGGTGGGTGAGATGATCGACCCGCGGCTCAACGAACGGTTTCTGTCTGTCCTGTCCACCAAGGAAAATGTGAACCTTCTTACACTGGGCTTCGAGCGAACCCAGGTGCGGGGGGTCTACGCCATCCTGCTTCCGGTGTTCTTTGCGGGAGAACGGATGGGGACCACATTTATCTGCAGGAAGACGGATGAGTATGAGGTGGAGGACATCATTCTCAGTGAGTATGCGAATACCGTGATCGAGCTTGAGATCATGCGCGCCATCTATGAGGAGGATGATGAAGAGAAAAGAAAGAAGGAGATCCTTCGTGCCGCCATCGAATCCCTGTCTGCTTCGGAACAGAAGGCAGTCAAATGCCTGATGAAGGAGCTTCCGGGACCGGAGGGCAATCTGGTCACCAGTCAGGTGGCGGAGAAGTACGGGATCACGCGGTCCATCATCGTCAACGCCATCAAGAAACTGGAAGGCGCCGGAGTACTGGAAGTGAAATCCATGGGCATGCGGGGCACACATATCCGCGTATTAAATGAAGCCATCCTTATGTCCGAGCAGGACAAGGATATGAAAAAAAGGAAATCAAGGGTTTAAGGGGGAACATCATGACAATTGCAACCATTATCGTATTAGCGGTTGGACTTTTACTGATCCTGATCAGCTTCCTGCTTACAGGGAAGGGTGAACCGGAGGAAGAAGCGGTGGAGGAGAAGACCACACCGGGTCTCCGTGAGGATCTGACAGATGCAGACAAGAAACAGCTGAAGAAGCTGACAGACAATTATATCCGTGAATACGGAAAGAAGCAGGTAAAGGACCTGACCAGGAGCTCGATCGATGCTGAGGTTAAGTCCGCTACGGCGGCAAAACAGCCGGAGATCGAACAGAAGCTGGCGGATAAGCTGGGTGCCATCGATCAGAAGATGGCGAAGGTCGATCAGAAGCTGGCGGAGATCGATGCACGTTCCGAGGCAGGCGTAAAGGCTGTCTCCAATCAGGCATCCGCGATCTCGGCAGGCTGGGCCCAGAACCGTCAGGAGGTCCAGACGGTTTATGAGCAGATTGCCGATAAGGAGAAGGAACTGAAACTGCAGCTCGGTCTGATCGATGAGTATAAGAAGGGGCTGGAGAAACTGAAGGAAGATGCGGATCTGTCCGTGAACCGGCTGCAGGAGTTACAGCAGGTTGAGATGGCAGGACGCTTTGTTCCCGCGGCTGCGGAGGTTGTAGCAGAAGCTCCGGCTGGGGCTGTCGAAGAGGTGAAGGAAGCGGCTGTTCAGGATTTGAAGAAAGCGGAAGAGACTCTTCAGGATACTACCGATGTAGCGGAAGCTACAGTCGAAGACGTGGTTGAAGAAACTGAAGAAGCAGTTGAGGAAGCGGGTGAAGAGACCGAAGAGGCAGCTGCGGAAGCAGCCGGCGAAGTTGAAGAAGCAGCCGGGGATATAGAGGAAGAAATCGAAGACACGGAAGAAGCGGTTGAAGAAGCTGCTGAAGACGCGGAAGAGATGGCAGAAACTTCTGTAGAAGAAGACGAGGAAGCCGCAGAGGAAGAGGAGGACGAAGAAGACTCCGATGACTCTGAAGAAGATGAGGATGAAGAGGACGTCGAAGATGCGGTAGAAGATTCTGCTGAGGATGAGGACGAAGCAGATGACGAATCCTATGACGAGGATGAGGACGAAGCGGATGACGAATCCTACGACGAAGAGGAGGAAGCAGTTGCCTCCAATATCGTCGCATTTCCCCAGGAGGTTGATCAGGAAGCAATCGAAGATGCAACCAGGGAGACCCTCGGACGTGTTGACCAGCAGGTGGAGGAGGACGAATCCCTCGGCGAGTCGGATGAGTTCGATGATGACGAATTTGATGATGAATTCGACGAGGATGACGATGATCTGCAGAGCATCACGAATCTGGATCAGATCCTGGACCGGGAAGGCATCGATCTTTCCGCGGAAGATCCGACCATTAATATCCTGACCATGTACGGAGCGGGTCTCAGCATCATCGAGATCTCAAAGGTTCTGAAGATGGGCGTCGATGAAGTAAAGTACATCATTGACAGCAATACCAGAAATCAGTAAGCCGGGGAGGGACAGAGCATGAATAGAAAATATCTGTTACGAGGGATCGGCATCGGCCTCTGCATCGGCGTGGCGGTG
>JAFRWY010000006.1 GCA_017437905.1 Eubacterium sp. | reverse complement strand
GAGGAAGAATCTGTAAGTTGCATATCCTCCCCGAGTTTCTGTCCCGAACACGGGGCAGAAACCCGGGGAGGATATTTTATGTCAGCGAGAGCTGACCCGAATCCCGCGCCGGGTTTCGCCGGCGGGATTTTGATATCTGGAAAGAACAGGAATGCCCGTTTTACGGAATCATGACGGAGAACGGGCAGGATGACCGGAGACATAAGATGACACTGAAGGATTTGAAGAGCGGATATACGGCCAGGATCACGGAAGTCGGAGGAGAAGGAGCCCTGCGCCAGCATTTCCTGGATATGGGAGTGATCCCGGGGGCGGAGATCGCATTTATCAAGTACGCGCCCATGGGAGACCCTATGGAATTTATGCTGCACGGGTATGAACTGACACTCCGGGTGGATGATGCGGAGAAGATCGGGATCGATGAAGTGTCGATCCGGGAAACCCGGGGAACCACCGGTATCCTGACGGAGGAAGACAGTACTTCCGATACGGGAAAGCGGAAGAAGGCCGCCGGTCGCGTTCACCATCCGGGCTACGGTGAGGGAGGTATCTTCCATGATCCCTCCAAAGAGTCACCGCTGCCGGAGGGAACGGTGCTTTCCTTTGCGCTGGCGGGCAATCAGAACTGCGGAAAAACCACACTGTTCAATCAGCTGACCGGCTCCAGCCAGCATGTGGGGAACTTCCCGGGTGTGACCGTCAGCCGGAAGAGCGGAGCGATCCGGAATGTTCCGGATACGGAGGTTGTGGATCTTCCGGGTATTTATTCCCTGTCGCCCTATACAAGTGAGGAGATCATTTCCAGACAATACATCCTTCGGGAGAAGCCGAAGGGGATCATTAATATCGTTGATGCTACAAATATCGAACGGAATCTGTATCTTACCATGCAGCTGATCGAGCTGGATATGCCCATCGTGCTGGCAGTCAACATGATGGATGAGATGCGGGGGAACGGAGGTTCCATCCGTATCAACGTTATGGAGGAAATGCTGGGCATTCCGGTGGTTCAGATCTCGGCAGTCAAGAATGAAGGCGTGGATGAGCTGGTGGAGCATGCGGTCCACGTGGCCAGATATCAGGAAAGTCCCGGCAGAAAGGATTTCTGCTCGGAGGAGGATCACGGAGGTGCGGTGCACCGGTGTCTGCATGCCATCATGCATCTGATCCAGGATCATGCGGAGCGCTCCGGCCTTCCCCTCCGGTTTGCGGCGAACAAGGTGATCGAGGGAGATCCCAGAGTCCTCCGGGCTCTTCAGCTTTCCAAAAACGAAGAGGAAATGTGTGAGCATATCATCCTCCAGATGGAGGAGGAGCGCGGGCTGGACCGGGCGGCTGCCATCGCGGACATGCGGTTTGCTTTCATCGAGAAGGTGGTCCGGGCGGCGGTGGTGAAGCCGGTGCAGAGCAGGGAGCGGGAGCGGAGCGAGCGGATCGACCGGATCCTTACCGGACGTTTTACCGCGATTCCGGCCTTTATCGGTATCATGGCACTGATCTTCCTCCTGACCTTCAACGTGATCGGGGCATGGCTTCAGGATCTGATGGAACAGGGAATCGATTTTGTGGGCAGAAAGCTGGAAGAACTACTTACGTCCATGAATGTAAATGAAGTGATCCATTCTCTGGTGATGGAGGGAATCGTACCGGGCGTCGGAACCGTGCTTTCGTTCATGCCCATCATTCTGGTGCTGTTCTTCTTCCTGTCACTTTTGGAGGATTCGGGATATATGGCCAGGGTGGCATTTGTTACGGATAAACCGCTCCGACGGATCGGTCTCTCCGGACGGAGTATCGTGCCCATGCTGATCGGATTCGGATGTTCCGTGCCGGGGATCATGGCCAGTCGGACACTTCCTTCCAGACGGGACAGAAAGCTGACCATCCTGCTGATCCCCTTCATGAGTTGTACGGCAAAGCTGCCGATCTACGGCTTTATCATATCCTCGCTTTTTCCCGGAAAGGGAGGTCTGCTAATCACTGGGGTTTACTGCTTCGGAATCCTGACCGGCATTCTGATGGCCATGATCTCCAAGAAGACCGTCTTCCGGGGGGAGGCAGTACCATTTGTCATGGAGCTTCCGAATTACCGGCTGCCGGGGATCTCCAACGTCCTGCATCTCATCTGGGAGAAGGCGAAGGACTTTCTGGTACGTGCATTTACGGTGATCTTCATCGCCACCATCGTGATCTGGTTCCTGAAGACCTTTGATTTCAGTCTGAACATGGTGGGAAATGATAACAGTATCCTGGCGACGATCTCCGGATGGATCGCACCGATATTTAAACCGCTGGGCTTCGGTGACTGGCGGATCGTAACAGCATTGATCACGGGATTTCTTGCAAAGGAGAGTGTGGTATCCACGCTTCAGGTACTTCTGACAGGTACTACGTTTGCGGCGATCCTTTCACCTGCAGCGGGCATCTCTTTTCTGGTGTTCTGTCTGCTGTACACACCCTGCGTTGCGGCCATCGCGTCCGTAAAGCGGGAACTCGGGATCAAATGGGCCGTCGGAATGGCGGGCCTGCAATGCATGATCGCATGGATCATGGCTGGTATCGTATATGGGGGTATTTCCCTGTTTGGCTGAGCCGCTTACGGATAGGGCTGCAGCAGAAGGGTGACATGTATCGGAACACTTATTCAGGCCGCAGAAGGAGAGTCTGCCTTGCCGGGGAAGATCAAGGAGGAGGATAATATGCTGAAAGAATGGGTAAAAGAAGAGATACCATCGGAAGAGGAGATCGTGGAACGTCTGGAGAAGGCCCGGACGGCGCTGGCAGTCCGTCAGACGGCCATTAAGGAGAAGGGCCTTCCGGTGCTGGTGGTGATGGACGGCTGGGGCGCTGCAGGAAAGGGCAGCGTGCTGGGACGTGTGATCAAGGGGATGGATCCCCGGTTCTTTAAATGCGAGACACTTTCGAAGCCGACGGAGGATGAGACAAGACGTCCCTTCCTGTACCGTTATTTTGTGCGGATCCCGAAGCAGGGACAGTTTTCCTTCTTTGACGGAAGCTGGATGGGAGAGGTGACCGCGAATTATCTTCACGGAAAGATCAGTGATGAGACTTATCGTGAGCATCTGACCAGCATCAAGCGTTTCGAGCGTCAGCTGAATGATAACGGATATCTGGTGGTGAAGTTCTTCTTCCATATCGATGAGAAGGTGCAGAGAAAACGCCTCGAGGAACTGGAGGAGAGCAAGGTCACAAAGTGGCGGGTATCTGAATCCGATAAGTGGCAGAACAGACATTATAAGAAATGCATGGATGTCTATGACGAGTACCTTGAGACCACGAACCAGTTCGTGGCACCCTGGTATTTTATCGATGCATCCAGCAAGAAATGGTCCGAACTGCAGATGACGGAGATCCTGGTGGCTTCCATCGACACGGCACTGACAAACATGGAAGCAAAGCAGAAGCCGCCGATGCTGCAGAACGTATTTCCCATGAAGAGCATCCCGAAGCTGTCCGATATTTCTCTGGACAAGGCGGTTTCGGAGGAGGACTACAAGAAGGAACTGGACCAGCTGCAGAAAAAACTGGGGAAGCTGCATAATGAGCTGTATCTGAAGAAGATCCCCGTGATCATTGCCTATGAGGGCTGGGATGCGGCAGGAAAGGGAGGAAATATCAAGCGTGTGGCTGCTGCCCTGGATCCCCGGGGGTATGAGGTACATCCCATAGCCAGTCCGGAACCGGCGGAGAAGGCCCGCCATTATCTCTGGAGATTCTGGAACCGTCTGCCGAAGGACGGACATATCGCCATCTTTGACCGGACCTGGTACGGCCGTGTCATGGTAGAACGGCTGGAGGGCTTCTGCAGTGAGAATGACTGGCAGCGGGCCTACAATGAGATCAATGAGTTCGAGAAGGAACTGGCGGACTGGGATGCGGTTGTGATCAAATTCTGGGTACAGATCGACAAGGACACCCAGCTGGCCCGGTTTACGGAGCGTCAGAACACCCCCGAGAAGCAGTGGAAGATCACGGATGAGGACTGGAGAAACCGTGAGAAATGGGATCTCTATGAGGAAGCCGTGGATGAGATGCTCCAGAAGACGAATACCAAATATGCGCCCTGGTACGTGCTTGAGTCAAATGATAAGAAGTATGCCCGGATCAAGGCGCTGAAGATCATCATCAAGGCCATCGAAAAGAAGCTGGATGAGAAGAAAAAAGAATGATCGAAAAGATTACTTAGGATGAGGGAAAAGCGATGAAGAAAAAGATCGTATGTGCAGCGCTTGCGGCTGCCATGTCCATGACGCTGCTGGCAGGCTGCGGGAGCAGTTCCGAGAATACCACGGCAGCGACGGAGACAACGGAAGCACCGACCACGGCGTCCACCACGGCAGCGACAGAGATAACGGAGGCTGCTACCGAACCGGTCACCGAGGAAGTAACGGAGGCATATAAGCCGGAGGAGCCGGACGAGTATCAGGAATATCCGAACAGTGCGGAATATCATCTTGTATGGGAGGAGAACTTCGATTACAAGGAGAAGAAACTTCCTGCGGAGGACTGGGTCTATGAGGTACATAAGCCGGGCTGGGTCAATCGGGAGCTGCAGGCCTATGTGAATTCGGAAGAATATGCTTACGTAAAGAACGGGGAACTGGTGATCCAGCCGAAGAAGGAAGTGGATGACAAGGGAAATGTGTCCTACTATTCCGGCCGTGTGAATACCAACAACAAGCATGATTTCAAATACGGACGTATGGAGGCAAAGATCAAGGTACCTTCCGGGAAGGGCTTTCTTCCGGCGTTCTGGATGATGCCCACGAAAAGTGCGCTGTACGGCTCCTGGCCCCGCTGCGGAGAGATCGATATCATGGAGGTGGTCAGCAATGATCCGACCCGGGATTACGGGTCCATTCATTTCGGGGATCCCCACACACAGCGTCAGGGCTCTGTCTCCAACGGGAGTGATTATTCCAAAGAGTATCACGTCTTTGCGGTGGAGTGGGAACCGGGGCTGATCCGCTGGTATGTGGACGGTGTGGCATTTTACGAGACCAGTGACTGGTTTACTGCGTCCGGAAGTGATGTGAAACCCTATCCGGCACCCTTCAACCAGGATTTCCATATCATTCTGAATGTGGCGGTCGGCGGTGACTGGCCGGGTGAGCCGGATCCGGATCTGGTATTCGATGAGAATACGGCCATGTATGTGGACTATGTACGTGTTTACCAGAAGGATTCCTATGATGAAAATGTGGAGAAGCCGGCTGAGGAACTGCATATGAAGGAAGCGGATTCCACCGGAAATTACGTGAATAACGGTGATTTCGCGGCTCCGGAGAATCTGAATGATGATCAGGACTGGGTATATCAGAATCTGAATAAGGGCGTTGGTAAGGCTGAAATCAAAAACGGTGAGATGCTGATCACGATTGAGAACGAAGGAACCGAGGACTACAGCATCCAGCTGGTTCAGGGCGGACTTCCCATGGTGAAGGGACAGAAGTATAAATACTCCTTTGAAGCCTGTGCGGATGATCCCCGGACCATGATCACCGCCATCACGGGCCCGGATGTGAGCTGGCTCAGATACTTCGAGGATACGAAGATGGATCTTACGAAGGACTGGCAGAGCTTCAGCTATGAATTTGAGATGAAGGAAGAGGATGACGATAACGGACGGATCGAGTTTGATCTCGGAAAACAGGGCAGCACTGCAGCCGTCCATATCCGGAATGTCCGGCTGGAGAAGGTGCAGTAATGACACCCCGTGTCATTCTGAGGCCGAAGGTCGAAGAATCTTATGAATCCTTCACTTCGCCTGCACACGATGGATAAGCCAAGGCAAACCGAGAACAGATGCCCCATCCCGACATTGACAAACCATGCCGGGGTGGGGCGTTTTATATAGAATCCTGTTTCCTGCGAACGGAATATGTATTTGAAAAAAAGTGCATAAAACGATAATAAAAATATGTGAAAGTACCATATCATTGCATTTATCAGGAAAAACTGACCATAGCATCTCATAATATGAGGAGAAAGTGATATGAAGAGAGATCGGGAGTTCCACAGAAAAGCAGCAGCTGAGTTCCTTGCGAAGCTCAGCACGGAACAGAAACTGCTGGTGATCAGCGGTTCTGCAAAGGAACGGACGGAAGCGGGCCTTCCGCCGCTGGAAGCACTGGGAGAAGCCGCACATGGTATACAGGCCCGGCATGATCAGAGCTTTGATCTCGGGACACCTGTCTGCACCACTATCTTTCAGAATCCCGTGGGCTTTTCGGCTACCTGGGACCGGGAACTGATGCAGCGGATCGGAGATCATGTGGGTGTTGAGGGAAGAAGTCTGTATAATGCAGGCCTTCATGATGCGCTCTGTTTACTTGCGCCCACCGTGGATATGGAGCGGGATCCGCGCTGGGGCAGGAATGAAGAGGCGTACGGAGAGGATCCGTATCTTACCTCCCGGATCGCGGGATCATACATCCTGGGCATGGCAGGAGATGATCCGAAGTATGTGCGCTGCGGATCAACGCTGAAGCATTTCTATGCAAACAACGTGGAGAATGACCGTTCGCTTTCGGACAGCCGGATCCCGGCGCATCTGAAGGATACCTATTACATCCATGTGTTTGAAGAGGTGATCGATATAGCGGATCCAATCGCAGTCATGTCTTCGTATAACTATGTAAACGGTGTGCCGAACACCTTTAATCCGGAGATCAAAACACGCCTGAAGGACCGGGGATTACCCTTTGTGACCGGTGACGGCGGCGTGATCATGTTGTCCGTGAACAAACAGAAGGAAGCAGAGTCCATCCCGGAGGCACTGGTAAAGGCCATCAGTGCCGGCATGGACTGCTTTGCCGAAAATGCGCAGATGATGCGCGCGGGTCTTGCCGAGGCGCTGGAGAGAGGAATCCTTCCGGAGTCCGAGATCGACAGGATCGCACTGAACCGGCTTACCGCATGCTCCCTTATGGGACTGCTGGACCCGGCAGAGGGTGAGAAGGCATTTCCGAAGGAAATCTACCATGCAGGGCGTGTGGATACGGAAGAAGGAAGGGCTCTCAGCCGCGAGGCGTCTGCGGAAGCGGCGGTTCTTCTGAAAAATGAGGCTTCGACACTGCCGATCCGGGAGGATGAGAAAGTACTTCTTCTGGGACCTTTTGCAGACCGGTGCCCCATGGACTGGTACAGCGGGATCACAAGTCACCAGGTTACACTGCTGGAGGGCATGAACAACCGTGGCAAAGGGGGAGCAATCGCAGAGTCTTTGTATCCGTATGTAAGGATCCGTCTGGGTGAAACCAGATTCGCCGGACTTGAGGGAGATAAGATCATTCCAGTCAATTATGAGGATGCGGAGATCTTCCGTATCATGTTGTGGGATGACTCAAGGTTTACGATCCGGGCCATGTCCACGGGAAAACTGCTTACGACCCTTCCGCCGGATCATACCATCATCAACTCGGAGGAGAAGGGATATCCGGTGCTTTTTGCAGCGCAGGTGGAAGCATTTTCCTGGTTTGCCCTGGAAGCCTTCCAGTTCTATGACGGTTCCGGAAATCCGATCCGTTTTACAGAGAAGAACGTTATGAATTTCTGGGAGGATGACAGGATCTGCGGCATCTGCAACCATGACGGCAGCGTCCCCATGCTCTTTGAAAACGTGACAACGGCGGAGGATCTTCTGAATAAGGCGCTTAAGGAAGCGGGCGTTCTCACCGCCGATGGTTCGGTGGATGCGGAAGCTGCCGCGTCTGAGACCGTGATCGCGGCCTTCGGTCTGCATCCGATGATAAACGGCAAGGAGGAAAGAGACCGTACGACCATTGAGCTTCCTCCCTTCCAGAGAGTGATGCTTCGGAAGATCCGGAGTATCTGTGAGAAGGTGATCCTTATCCTTCACACAAATTCACCCATCGCCATCGTGGAGGAACAGGAGGATCCGAGAGTTCGCTCCATATTGTGGATGGCAACCGGAAGCGAAGAGTACGGAAACAGCCTTACGGATGTGCTCACCGGGAAGGTGAGTCCGGCAGGACGTCTCTGCCAGACCTGGTATCGGAGTGATGCACAGCTTCCGGCCATCACGGATTACGATATCGAGAAGAATAAGACCACGTATCTTTATATGGAGGAAGAGCCTCTGTTCCGTTTCGGTTACGGTCTCTCCTATACGACCTTTGCCGGGAAGATCGAATCAGAGGAAATAGCGGAACAGGCGGCGGAGAAGGGTCTCTGCATCGGCAGTGTGTTTACTGCGGAGACCGTGGCCGGAAGAGTGACCGTACGTGTAAAGAATACCGGGGATTCCGTATCGGACGCTGTGGTACAGGTCTATAGAAAACCGGAGGGCGGATACTGTCTGTATGAAGAACGGAAGGGCGCAGGATACCGGTTGTCGGCATTTACCAGGCTGAAGAGCGTGAAACCGGGAGAAGAACGGACCGTGACACTGGATTGTCGGTATTAGAATGACATAAATGGTTCATATATCGGCACATATCGACTGCATGCCGCTTTTGACGGCACAGAAGAGTGTTTTCGATAAAAATAGAAAAAATATGCAAACGGGACAGGAGATTCTACACAGTTTGTGTATGAATATTCTGTGCCATTTATAATAAAATTATTGTTTTTTTATCACATTAGTAGTATAATCCTATAATTGATTTACAGTGGGAATATTATGTAAATTTCCCCGGGTTTGTTACAGTCGAGGAAAGGACGGGAATCGTGAAAGAAAAGGATCCCGAATTACGTGCGGTTGATGAGCCGACAGAAGAAGAGGTCTGGAAACAGGCTGAGAAACTGACTCAGGAACTGAACCGTGAATTGGCCGATGCCTCGACGAAGGTATCTGCAGGACGTTCGGAAAGCGGAACGAAGGAGACATTGAAGAAGGAATCCGGGCAGGAGTCCGAACCGGAACCTGACATACCACCCGAACAAAAAAAGGACGAATCCTCTGGAGCTGAGTCCGGAGAGTCGATCAAGGCGGAGGAAACCTCCGGAAACGGGAAAAAAGGTCCGGATAAAGCACCAAGCAAAAAGAAGAAGCGGACGGCGGCATCCTTTGCAATCTCCTTCTTCATCAAAATAGCAGTGACCGCACTGGTGGTCTTCCTGCTACTTACCTTTGTAGTTGGACTTTATGTAAACCATAGCAATTCTGCTTATCCGATGCTGAAGGACGGAGATCTCTGTCTCACCTACCGGCTGGCAACTCTGGTTAAGGGGGATGAGATCGCTTATGAGAAGAACGGGACCATCCTGTTCGGCCGGATCGTAGGCACGTCCGGCGATGTGGTGGATATCAATGAAGACTCCATCACGGTCAACGGTTACGGGGTATATGAGGATGCAGTTTATCCCACCACGGCGGAAGGGGCGAAGATCGCATTTCCGTACACGGTTCCCGAGGATTCGGTATTTGTGCTGAACGACTATCGCAGCGACCCGACGGACAGCCGGGTGTATGGGGCTATCCCCCTTTCCGAGACAAAGGGGAAGGTAATACTGGTGCTTCGAAGGAGAGGCATCTGACATGAATCAGGTATCCGACTCGAAAGAGCTGAAGATATAGAAAAACTTATATGGAGGTATAAGAAATGAGGAAAATGAAGGCAAAGATTGGTGCGATGATCGCATCAGCAATGCTGGCAGCGGCCATGATGGCCATGCCGGTTGGCGCGGCGGAGGATTACACTCCGGTCGCAGGAGATAATGATGTTACATTTAACAAGTACCTGATCATCAATCAGGGAGCAACGGTACCTGCACTCACGTTTGAATTTGAACTGACCGCAGGTACAGCGATTGACGGAGATCCTGCTAATGATAAGATGGCGGTTTTGGCGGGACCGGTTGTAGAAAACAATGGCACGATTACCGCTCCGACTGTGGGTACAGCTGTCTTTTCCGATGCCGATAGTGCTCTTACAGAAGTTGCTACCTGTGACAGGGTTACTCTCAGTAACGGAGAAGCCTACGCGAAAGAGGCAGTAACGATGGATTTCTCCGGTGTGACCTTTGATGAACCGGGGGTGTACCGCTATCTTCTTACTGAAAAGCCAATAACCGGTGTATCTGCAATTTCCTATGACATTCAGTGTGGAGATACAGCTATAGCTGGTCAGCGAACGCTGGATGTATACGTCATTGACAAGGAGAATGCTACCACGCACGAGCATGAGCTTGAGGTCTCCGGTTATGTTCTTCATACGGGTATTGAAGCTCCCGCAACTAATTCTACTTATGGAAGTGGGGATGTCACCAGTGCCGGTACAGCCCTCACTGATAAGTCAGATGGATTTGTAAATTCACTTGAAGCGTATGATCTTATTTTCAGTAAGACAGTTTCAGGAAATCAGGCTTCGAGGGATAAATATTTCCAATTTACAGTGACATTATCCGGTGCGGTAGCAGGAACCACTTATACGGTTTCCTATGGCGATGACAGTAACCCTGCAACGGTAGATGGAAATGCAGATACAAATATTTCTGCCAATCCGAATTCAGCGACAACAGTTATCGGCTCGGCAGTAACACAGCCAGCCACACTGAGCGTGGAAACGGGAGCAACATCGGTTTCACATGCATTCTATCTTCAAGATGGTCAGAGTATTGTTATTCATGGGATTGCGAAGGGAACAGGATATACTGTAGTTGAGACTCCGGAAGATTATAAGCCGTCTGTACAGGTTGGTTCTGCAACAGCGACAGAATCAGCATCAGCAACCGGAACAGTAAATGCATCTACAACGGTCGCTTTCACCAACACCCGCGACGGTATCATCCCCACCGGCGTGATCCTTTCGGTTGCTCCGTGGGTTATCGCAGGTATCGTGATCATCGGCGGCATTGTATTCTTTGCAATTCGTTCCAGGAAGAAATACGAAGAAGAGTAATCGAAAAAAGCATGAGGGAACATGCATGCACAAAATCAGGAGGCGTGATCCGTGAAGAAGTTTTGGATTACCATGAATATCATCTACGAGAAGGTTATGCTCGTGGCATTTATTCTTGCACTTCTGATCGTATGCTATGGGCTGTATGACACCTGGTATGTCTATGATAAGGCCAGGGACGACAGCTATAAACGGTATAAGCCGGTGGCGGGAGAGGCACCCGTGCCGGAAGAAGCCCCCATTACAGAGGATATGGTGGCATGGATCACCATCGATGATACGAATATCGATTATCCCATAATGCAGGGGGAGGACAATTCAGCTTACCTGAACAAAAACCCTTACGGGGAGTATTCCCTTTCGGGAAGTATATTTTTGGACAGCAGAAACAAGAAGGATTTCTCTGACGATTATTCCATCCTGTATGGTCATCATATGGAGTATGGAAATATGTTCGGAGCTTTGGATGAGTTTTTATCCGTTAATTACCTTACGTCGCACAGTCACGGGACTTTGATCCTGGGGCGGGACGGTCGTAAGGCATGCGAACTCGGCGTCTTTGCATGTATGAAGGTAAATGTGTACGACAATCAGGTCCTGGACCCGGTTCCTTATGCTCAGATAGAGGAACTGATCGGAAGGGATGCTGTCAGCTTCAATACCTCCATACGAAAAAGCAACCGTATACTGGCGCTTTCAACATGCACAGAGCCGGTATCGTCCACCCGACTTCTTGTTTTCTGCTATGTCTATGATTGATCTGCAGTGTTATTTTGATGAATGAAATGCAAAAACAAGACAGGAAATAAACAGAGAAAAAATATGCCGATTTCGATAGATCGAAAACTGCATAAGAAGAAACGGAAAGCCGCCGTCGGGAAAGCAGGCAGATGCCTGGCATTTCTGATGTGTGGTTTGATTTGTCTTTTTTCATGGAAATGGGACATCCATGCAGAAGGGTATTATACGCCGGTGGATGCAACGATCCCATTTGTCTGCTACACAGTGGAAGGCGCAGAATCAGATTTTCAGATTCAGATCAAGTCTGAATCTGTCGGTGCTCCGCTTCCAATCGAGGACACCATTCATATCGATCAGGAAGGGCAGGGCACTTTCAAAATTAAACTTACGGAACCGGGAACCTTTGATTATCTTGTGTATGAAATCGAGGGAACGGATGATACGGTTCACTATGACAATACACGCTATGATGTGCATGTCTATGTAACCAGTGATGAGGAAGACCGACTGGACTATATGGTAGCCGTAAATTACGAGAATACCGATGAAAAGCCGGCAAAAGTAGAATTTAAAAATGATATCAAGGGACAGCGACGTCCGACAGAAGAAACAACGGAAGAGATAACCGAAGAAATGACGACGGAGGGTACAACCGAGAAGCCTCCGACGAATGTAAAAACAGGAGATGATACCTCCCTCACACTTCTGATTACGCTTTGTACCGTGTCTGCATCAGGAATTCTTGCAATTCTGGGACTTGTGATGATGCGCAGGAGCAAAGACAGAAAAGAATTGGATATGGATCCGAATCCGGAAGAGAATTCGGGAGATACGGATAAATCGGACGAGTAGATAAATAAGACAGGAACCGGTGTATGCCGGAAGATATAGATTTACAGAAACAAAGAAACCAACAACGTGGGGTTGTGATTCGCAGCGCAGCGAAGGCTTTCAATCCCCGCGTCACGAAAGGATCGAACTGAGAACGTGAAACATACGCTGAAAAACAGAATAATAAGCGGATTTGTAGCACTGTTGCTGATCCTTACCACCACTTTGCCCTCAGGCATCGTGTTTGGCGAAAATGAGCAGGCAGATGTTCTTGCTGTGCAGGAAGATACACAGGCGACAGAAGAGACGGATGCAAACGATGATAACGAAGAGGGTATGCAGGCCTCTGATTCTCAAACAGGAGACGATGAGACAGAAGTGGGTTCATCGGATGATACGTCAGAAGGAGAGAAGATAACAGGCAACGTAGCGGATTCGAACGCAATGGATTCGGATGTGAATGCGTCGGGTACTGATTTCGAAGAGAATAATTCCCAAACCAACGATTCCACAGAGAATGCTTCTAATGGGAAAACATCTGCAAACGACAATAATTCGGAAACAAACATCGCAGACGATACGGAACTTGAGCATCAGAATATCGAAATCTGCCCGGACGAAACCGATCCGGAGAAGATGGTCACTCTGGACGGTCTGATGCCGAAAGAAGCTATGGCTGAAGTTGTCGATGTTACGGAACAATCCGAGACGGAAAATGTCATTGCAGCCTATGACATCACCATCGTTGACGGTGAAGAAGAATATCAGCCGGGTGAAGAAAACCCCATCAATGTCGAGATCACCGATCCCAGGATCACGGACGGATCCAACCTTCAGATCTGGCACATCACAGATGACGGTGAGAGAGAAGAAATCACAGACTTTACCGTGGAAGACGGTAAGGTATGTTTTGATGCAGCCGGATTCAGTGTGTATGAGATTGTGGAGAAAACGCTGACTCCACTGACCGGAACGGGTTGGTTTCAGATTAAAACTTCGGATGAGTTTACTGCGCATGCCATGGATGGGATTTATATATCTCATACGGCTGGTCATTTTGTTTCAAATGTACAATATAATATATCAGATGCAAGAACGGGAATCCGAAGAACGACATCAAAAGTACCGGGGGAACCGGGACTCGCAGTTTCTATGGAACAGGCTGCGGCACCGTTCTATTTTGAGTTGCAACAAGATGGGACTTACAAAATATATTGCTATACAGTGGAAAACGGTCAGAGTGTAGTAAAATATGTTAAGCAAAAAACGAATAGTCTGTCTCTTGTAGCAGAAGGAGAGGCTTCAAAGTTTTCTGTGGAAAAAAGAGATGGAAATAATTCAAATTTTGTTATTGCAGTACCGGGAACCGGAACGAGTAGATACTGTTGGAACAGACAGGGAGGCGATAACGGATCAGGTTTTGCAGCATATGAGGGACCTGGGGACGTCAATGCTCAGTTGAATTTCTTTTATTATGTTCCTGTTCCTGATGATCCGTATGGATTGGATGGGGAAACCTATGGCCTTATGAACTATGTCAGTGGTTCTGACGGGAATGCTCTTATGGCGGAAGGGGCTACGAATTCTCT
>JAFRWY010000042.1 GCA_017437905.1 Eubacterium sp. | reverse complement strand
CCCTTCGGCGCATTCATTCCCTGTGGCGGTACCGGTGCTCCCATCGGCGGCATTCCCGGTCCCTTCGGCATTTCCATTCCCTGCGGCGGTACCGGTGCTCCCATCGGCGGCATTCCCGGTCCCTTCGGCGCATTCATTCCCTGCGGCGGTACCGGTGCTCCCATCGGCGGCATTCCCGGTCCCTTCGGCATCTCCATTCCCCGCGGCGGTACCGGCATTCCCATCGGTGGCATTCCCGGTCCCTTCGGCATCTCCGGTTCCTTCGACATCTCAGGCGCTTCCGGCATTTCAGGTGCTTCCGGCATCTCCGGTTCCTTCGGCATCTCCGGCGCTTCCGGCATCTCCGGCGTTTCCGGCATCTCCGGTTCCTTCGGCATCTCCGGCGCTTCCGGCATCTCCGGCTCCTTCGGCATTTCAGGTGCCTCCGGCATCTCAGCATCCATCGGAACCACCGGCTCCTCGGGAACATCAAACGGCTTCAGATCCTCCGGCTCCTTCGGAGCAGAAGGCATATCCTGCGGAGGCATCATTCCCCTGGGAGGCATCATGCCACCCTGCGGTCCGCCAAACGGCATTCCACCCTGCGGAGGCATTCCCTGCGGTCCACCAAAGGGTCTTCCCTGGGGCATTCCCCCCTGCGGCATACCCTGCGGCATTCCTTGCGGCATTCCCTGGGGTCCTCCAAAGGGCATTCCCTGGGGTCCGCCAAACGGTCTTCCCTGCGGCATTCCCCCCTGCGGCATACCTTGCGGCATACCCTGCGGGGGCATTCCCGCACCCGCCTGGCTGCTTGCCCGGTTTCTCATTACTTCCATCCGGTTCACTCTGCCGGTAGAATTCTCGGAAGCTGTTGTGGACAGAAGTTCTGTCACAACACCCTGAAAACGTTCCAGGTTGAACTGGTATGCATTGATCTCGTTAAGAAGCCGTGCCACGTAATTGTCGCGGTCGCCCTCATCGAATTTCATCTTGGAGATCAGTTCCCGGAAGAATTCCGGGATCTCCATCATATCCATGGATGTCTGCTTGATGGGAGCAAACATGCATATGGTCTGCGCATTCTGAGGATTTACGTAGATATATTCATCATTTTTCACGATGTAGCTGACAGGGATTCCCTGAGAACCAACCGAAAATGTGGTAACCAGATTCTTGATGATCGTAAGCACTTCCGACTTCTTCAGCATCTTCTGGATGTAATTGTTCAGAGTCGGGAAATCCGGCACATTTGCCGTCAGGCATCTGCTGCCGTCCGCATCGATATACTGCAGCTGCATCAGGCCCTGAACCTGTGTATTCCTGGCGCGATCCGCTGCGCTGTCATCATAGACATCAGCCACCTGCATCTGATAGCGCAGGGTCTGAAACCCGTTCATTTTGTCTACGTCAATCCTGTAACTCTTCATGCTACACTTCCCCCAAAAATAAATTCTATTGATTGCCTGTTGTCTTATGCTTTTTCTTTCCTGCCCCGTGTCTCTCCGGCGGCTGCGATCCTTAGTACTTGAACAGGAATTCCTCATCGCCGAGGCGGATCCTGCAGTTGTTGGTAAGCAGTACCTCTTCTCCGTCAGAGAGTTCATTTCCGTTCACATATGTATGGTTCGTGGACTTATTGTCCTTGATATAGTATCCGTCATCCTTCTTTGTGATGATCGCATGCTGTCTTGAGATCGCGTTGTTTCCGCTGATGGTGTAGTCCACGCCACGGTTTGCCTTGCCCATCTTGAAGATGTTCTTCGTGATCATGGTCCGCTCTTCCGTGGTCTCACGGATCAGATACGGATTTACCTTAAGTGTTGCGGTCTCACCCTTACCGTTGGTGATCACCGGCGCCGCGATGGCATCGGATTTCTCATCCTTGCCCTGCGGAGCATTTACACTCTTCACATCCTCGGTTACGACATTCTTCTTCTCCTTCTTGTTCTTGGAGGAACTGGATGTCTCCTTAACCTCCTTCACATCCGGAATGTCGTCACTTCTCAAAAGATCCGTACTCTCATGGTCTCCGGTCTCCTGGACGATCTCTGCTTCCTGAGCTGCTGCATTCTGGATCAGGGCAGCACGGCTGACCTTGATATTCTTTCCGGTGCTGGTTCTTGCGCCTCTGGTGGCCTTCTTTGCTTCTTCCGCCAGACGCTTTGCCTTCTCTGCAAGTTCTTCCAGACTCGGCTCTGCCGATTCCTCTGCAGCCTCTTCTTCTGTGGCTTCTTCAGCAATCTCTTCGGCTTCTTCTACGGCTTCCTCTGCTTCTTCAGCAGTCTCCATAGCGGCTTCCTCTGCCTCGGCAACTTCTTCCGTTGTTTCTTCAACCGCTTCTTCTACTGCTTCCTCAACAGCCTCGTCAACGGCTTCTTCTGCTTCTTCCGCAGCTTCCAGTTCAACGTCATCTTCGTCATCGCCGATCTCCGGAAGCGCCTCGTCTGAACCTGCCAGTCCGTCCATGAAGCTGGAGATATCCTTCTCCTCCGGTTCAGGAACCACGCTGTTTATGATCTCGCCGTCTTCCGTGGAAATGCTTTCCTGCTCATCAAACTCGATTCCTTCATCCTCCATCAGAGCCTCGGTAAGACCGATCAGATTCCGAAGATTGAAGTTATCTCCGTTGATGAATGCCAGAAGTGTTCCGACATAGTTCAGATCCCCGTTGATGTCATATTTGAAATTCGCGATCAGCTGACGGATAAAGCCCTTGAATTCCACGGCAACCGCTGCCTCTCCTTCCACCGGAAGACAGATGAATTCCAGTTTCAGGGTATCCTGATCGATATACATGAAGCCCTTATGCAGCAGGATGTATGCCAGATGCAGCGCCTGTTCCTTGCAGCTGATCAGCCCAAGTGCGATATTGCGGAGGACCTTCAGAACCACCTCCTTGGTTACCACGCCCGATGTGAACTTCTCAAGGGACGTTTTGCCGGAGATATCATAGGTCAGATAATCATAATCCTCATCCTGTTCAAAGATCACCCGTACCAGTTCCGGGAAATCCTGTTCCTCCATGACATCCAGTGTATCCTCGTCCAGTTCCATCCCTTCACCCATGATATAGGTCAGGTAACGCTCCTTTCCTATGGTCTTCGCGTGAAAACTGAAACTTCTCATAATTTTACAACCTCCCCTTAATTTATGTCTTATCTTGATCAGTCCGCCGTTTATTCGGAATCATCATCCGATTCTTCATCATTCTCCTCGGCTTCCCTCTTCATATCCTCCACCGTAGTTCCCGGATCGCCGCTTTCATGCTCTTCGTAGGTCCTGTAAAATGCATGCTCGCCGGTCTCCTCGTTCACAACATGATAGTAATAAAACTCATGCTCTGTCGGATACAGGACTGCATCGATACATGCGGTACCGGGATTGCAGATCGGTCCCGACGGAAGGCCCTTGTACATGTAGGTGTTGTATCTGGACTTCACCTCCAGGTCCTCGTAGGTAACCTTCTCTTTGTTGTAGAGCCCCTTCGTAATGGGATACAGCACCGTTGAGTCGATCTGAAGCAGCATATCGTCCTTCAGACGATTGTTGATGACCCCCGCGATCACCGACCGTTCGTCCGGGATCCGGCACTCGCGCTCGATCATGGCGGCCATATTGACCACCTCATAGGAGTTGAGTCCCAGTTCCTCCGCTCTGGCCTGGCGTTCAGAATCGTAGTGCATCGTGAAGGTATCCAGCATCCAGTATACAAGCGACTCCGCCGTGGTATCCTTCGTGATATCATAGGTCGCCGGGAAGAGATAACCTTCCAGACGATATCTTACATCCACGCCCGTCGGAACATCTTCCAGGAACGGGAACTTGGTCCTGGTCACGGACTTGCATGCGTTGATGAATTCATCCGCCGTACAGATATCCTGTTCCTCACACCGTTCTGCGATCTGATCGATGGAGAAGCCCTCTGGAACCACCAGTTTCTGGAGCACGCCGCCGGTTTCATCCTCCTTGGACATGATCTCCATCATCTGCAGGGTATTCATGCCGGTATTCAGCGTGTAGGTTCCGTGCTTCAACTCTCCGCGGTACTGCGAGGACTGCAGCCGGTCCACAAATGCGCCTTCGTATTTGATCAGCCCCTTCCTGTACAGGATATGGGCGATCTGCTTTACGGACGCATTTTCGGGGATCACCACCTTTACATCGACCCCCTGTGTACTCTCGGTGCTTGTCAGTTCCGCATCATATGCTTTTCTGTATTCCTTAAAACGGTCCATAACGATCAGCGCCAGTGCAAGCAATGCAACTGCCCCGATCATGAACTTTACCAGCTTGATTGAAAACTTGCCCGGGGCCATATCCCGAACCTCCCTGAAACATAGGATGAAAACCGTCCAAAATTTGCAAAATGGCAGACTTGCGCTAAGTTTACAATAATGCTATCATATAATAGCACTTTTCAATAAAAATATCAAGGAAAGAAGGGTATTATTTTGGCAAATCCAATCGTAACGATCACTATGGAAAACGGTGGGGTGATGAAACTCGAACTTTATCCCGAGATCGCCCCGAACACAGTCAACAATTTCATCTCTCTGGCAGCGAAAGGGTACTATAACGGCCTGATCTTCCACCGCGTGATCAGCGGTTTCATGATCCAGGGCGGTGACCCGGACGGACGCGGAACCGGCGGCCCCGGATACTCTATTAAAGGCGAGTTCTCCGGAAACGGTTTCAAGAACGATCTGAAGCATACCCGCGGAGTTCTTTCCATGGCACGTTCCATGCGCCCGGATTCCGCAGGTTCCCAGTTCTTCATCATGCATCAGGACTCTCCGCATCTGGACGGACAGTATGCTGCTTTCGGCAAGCTGATCGAGGGCGAGGATGTTCTGGATGAGATCGCACGGACAAGAACCGGCTGGGGTGACAAACCGGTAGTACCGCAGAAGATGATGACTGTCACGGTGGATACCTTCGGCGTGGAATATCCCGCACCGGAGACCATCGCGGAATAAAGAAAACCGGACAACGAAAAAGAGAGCGTTCCGTACTCCATGGAAATTAAGTGCGGAGCGCTCTCTCTTCGTTTGTTTTTACACGTCGATATCCCAGAATCCGTCCAGGGTGGCGAAATAATCTTCCACCGTCTCCGGTCTCCGGATCTGCAGGACGGAGCCGTCCTCCCGAAGCAGAAGTTCTGCGGAATGAAGACGTCCGTTGTAGTTGTAGCCCATGGCGAAACCATGTGCACCGGTGTCATGGATCACGAGGTAATCACCCATATCGATCTTCGGCAGTTCCCGATCGATGGCGAACTTGTCATTGTTCTCGCAGAGAGAACCGGTCACATCGTAGACCTGATACTTCGGCGCATCCTCCTTTCCCAGCACGGTGATGTGGTGATATGCACCATACATGGCCGGGCGCATCAGGTTGGCTGCACATGCATCCACGCCGATGTACTCCTTGTAGATATGCTTCTCATGGATTGCCTTTGTAACCAGATGTCCGTAGGGAGCCAGCATGAACCGTCCGGATTCCGTATAAATGCTGACATTTCCCATGCCTGCGGGAACCAGGATCTCTTCGTAAACCTTCTTTACGCCTGCTCCGATGACTTCGATATCATTTCCTTCCTGATCCGGCTTATAGGGAATTCCGATACCTCCGGACAGGTTGATGAAGGACAGGACCACCCCCGTCTTCTCCTTGATCTCCACCGCCAGACTGAAGAGAATGCCCGCCAGTGTGGGATAATAGTCGTTTGTTACGGTATTGCTTGCCAGAAATGCATGCATACCGAATTCCTTTGCACCATGCGCTGCCAGATAGCTATAGGCTTCCATCAGCTGGTCTTTGGTCATTCCGTACTTGGAATCTCCGGGATTATCCATGATGGCATTCGAGATCTCAAAGTATCCTCCCGGATTAAACCGGCAGGAGATCCGCTCCGGGATCCCGCAGACTTCCTCCAGCATGGGAATGTGGGTGATGTCATCCAGATTGATGGTGGCGCCCAGTTTTGCCGCATAGGCGAACTCTTCCGGAGGGGTATCATTGGAGGAGAACATGATCTCCTTCCCTACGATACCGCATTTCTCGGACATCATCAGCTCTGCCAATGAGGAGCAGTCGGTTCCGCAGCCTTCCTCATGAAGGATCTTCAGAATGGTCGGGTTCGGGGTTGCCTTTACGGCAAAATACTCTTTAAAACCCGGATTCCAGGAGAATGCTTTCTGCATCTTTCTTGCATTCTCGCGGATGCCCTTCTCATCGTAAATGTGAAACGGTGTGGGGTATTTTTCAGCGATCGAAACGATCTGGTCTTTGGTTACAAACGGTGTTTTCACTTATTGTTCCTGCCTTTCACAAACGGTACAAATGAGCCTTTCTCATTGATGTATCCGTTTTTCTCCATATACTCCCGCTCTGCGTCGGCCAAACGGCGCACGAAGGATTCGGCCATGCCAGCATTTTCCGCGATGTACCGGATCATATCCGCATCGTCCACAACCGCCGGTTCCGGGGATGTGAGGGACGCATCGTTGGGATCGATATTCACACCGGTCTTGTCAAAATAAACGTCCTGGGTCTTAACGAAGGAATCCGCTGCCTCAAGACTGCAGTTGGTAGCCTTGGCGATTTCCCTTGTCAGCTCGATCAGATCAAGATACTTCATAGAATAAACCTCCTTCTTGATGGGGCAAAAAATATTATATCATAGATCGGGAGGGTTTTCATCAAATTTCTTACAGGCGCGCTCTCCGGATTTTGGCCGGGTTGTGGGCAGCGCCAGGCTTCACTTTGGTTGCGAATGACGCGCTCGGGTCTTCGCCACTTGTAAAAACTTCATTTTTCAGAGATTCCACTAAATATGCCCCGTGCGGGCATATTTTTTTGTCAAATCCACAAAATTTTGTGTTGTATATTGTTGTATGGTGTGGTATAATGGACTTATGAAGTTATACTATGATAAGAACTCCAAGGACCCAACCTACTTTATCCAGAAAGGATATCGGAACGGGACAAAGACTACAACCAAGAACATAGGGCGTATAGGAAAGCATTCCGAACTCCTCAAGATCACCGATGACCCACTGGCTTATGCTAAAGCCGAGGTTGCCAAGGCGAATGCTGCAGAGAAGGAAAATAACAAGATCACTATGGAGGTTACCGTCGACTTTGATGAGAAGATCAAAGCAACAAGTGATCCCGCTTCCTCCACCCTCCGGCAGAACATCGGGTACCTGTTTCTGCAAAAAATCTACAACCAGCTACATCTCGACTCATTTTTCAAAAAAGCGACTGCCGATTCAAAGATTGAGTTCGATGCGAATCTGATCAATCGGTTTCTGACGTATGACAGAATCCTGAATCCCGGTTCTAAACGTCATTCCTGT
>JAFRWY010000041.1 GCA_017437905.1 Eubacterium sp. | reverse complement strand
AGATTCCCCGCTTGTTGCCTTCCAGGTCTCCGATCAGCTGGCAGGCACGGATCTTCGGCGCTCCGGACAGGGTTCCTGCCGGAAGCACTGCCTCGACGGCGCTGAGGGCATCCTTATCCTCACGGATCTCTCCCCGCACGGTGGAACCGATGTGCATAACGTGGGAGAACCGCTCGATGGAATGCAGTTTTTCAACCTGAACGGTACCGAACTTTGAGATACGGCCCAGATCATTTCTTCCCAGATCCACCAGCATGTTGTGTTCTGCCAGCTCCTTTTCGTCTGCCAGAAGCTCGGCCTCCAGTGCCTGATCCTCCTCCGGTGTTTTTCCCCTGGGACGGGTTCCCGCCAGCGGGAAGGTGTGAAGCACACCGTCCTCCAGTTTCACCAGGGTCTCCGGTGAAGCGCCGGCCACCTCCACATCCGTTCCCGCAAAATAGAACATATACGGTGACGGATTGATGGTCCGGAGGATCCGGTAGGTATCCAGCAGACTGCCCTCAAAGGGAGCCGACAGACGGTTGGAAAGCACGATCTGGAAGATATCTCCCTCCCGGATGTGGCTCTTGCCCCGCTCCACCATATCACAGAATCGTTCCTTATCGAAGAGAGGAGTCACCTCCCCCAAAAGACGGCTCGCCGGCTCTTCCTTCTTCTTTCCGTGAAGCAGCAGGTCCTTTAATTCCTTCAGGCGGAGGATCGCACGTTCGTATTCCGTCTCAACCTCCTGCAGCCTGATATTCACCATGAGGATGATCTTCTGACGGACGTTGTCGAAGGCGATCACCTCATCGAAGAGCATCAGGTCCATATCCTTGAACTCTTCATTGTCCTCCACCTCACGGCGGATCGTGGGTTCGCTGTAGCCCAGATAATCATAAGCGAAATATCCGACCAGGCCTCCCGTAAAGGGTGGAAGCTCCGGGATCCTCGGACTCCTGTATTCCTCCAGCAGTTCACGCAGTTTTGAGGAAGGATCCTTTGTCGTAAAATGCAGGTCTCCGACCTTCATTTCCCCATCCCTGCAGGTGATCTCCAGTTTCGGCTCATAACCGAGGAAGGTGTACCGTCCCCAGGTCTCACTGGCCTGCGCGGATTCCAGCAGATAGCAGTGCGTGGACACAGCTTTCAGGATCCGCATGGTTTCGATCGGTGTGGTAAAATCCGACAGCAGCTCGGTACTGACCGGGCAGACCCTGAAGTCTCCGGTAGCTGCGATCTTCCGTACTTCTTCCAGACTTGGTGTGATTCTCATCTTCTCCTCCTCGCATGATACGTCAATTTCCGGCCGGGGACCGGCCATGTGTATGGAGTCCTACTACGCATCTCCGGATGCGAAGCATCCGTCGATGTCGCGCCCCTCGGCAAATACATGTGCCGAAGGCACATTGTACAGTACATTATGCACATGGCTTCGTGCAAGCACGGCCATGTGTATGGTTCCCTACTACGCATCTCCGGATGCGAAGCATCCGTCGATGTCGCGCCCCTCGGCAAATACATGTGCCGAAGGCACATTGTACAGTACATTATGCACATGGCTTCATGCAAGCACGGCCATGTGTATGGTTCCCTACTACGCATCTCCGGACGCTCCGCGTCCGTCGATGTCGCGCCCGGTGTCCTACCGCGCATCTCCGGATGCGAAGCATCCGTCGATGTCGCGCCCCTCGGCAAATACATGTGCCGAAGGCACATTGTACAGTACATTATGCACATGGCTTCGTGCAAGCACGGCCATGTGTATAATGTACTGTACACATGCTTCGCATGTGCTTGCCTCGGGGGACACGCAAAAAACGTCCTTGGCATAGCGAAAGCTCTGCCAAGGACGAATAATCTTTCATTATCCGCGGTGCCACCTTGTTTTACGGTTTGCCCGTACGCTCTGCGGGATACCATCATATCCCCGGCATGTAACGCCTGCCTCACGTCGCAGAATACTCTGTAGCTTCCGGGACTGCATCTTCCTCACGTTCTCCCTGTCAGCTTTCATTTGACTGCGCCCTCAGCGGTCCATTTGACAACTTGTTTCCTGCCCGGCTCTCACCTATCCGGACTCTCTGTATGGGCATCACTGCCGTTATCTCCGCTTCATCGGTTTGAAGTATCAAATTGCTTGTATGATAGCACTACAGCCATCCCATGTCAACCTGTTTTATGCGCTGTTATGTATTTATTTTGAACGGATCATATCAGCGGATCAATACGCTTCACACAGTCAAACCAGGCAAAAAAACCGTGCGCTCCGTCATCATAGCTGATCAGAAGCACCTCGTCCCCGACCTTCAGTTCGTCATATTCCCAGGTCGGGATCTTAAGACGCCAGGGATCCCCGTAGGAATCCAGAACATCCACTTCGATAAAATGTCCGTTTCCGATTCCCTTTCGCTGGATACGTTCCTTATCCGTCACATGGGCAACAGCGACCCGGTATGCACCCGCTTCGATCTTCCTCCGGATCTTTCTCAGGGAAGCGATCCTCACAAGAAGGATGATCACCAGAACCCCGAGCATCACCGCGCCGGAAATGATCCCCGCCCCGATCTGCCGTTCTCCCTTCACTTTGGAGGAGCCCACGGCCAGGGCGATCAGAAGCAACGGAGGAAGAAACAAGGCCTCCATAATGATCCATCCGTACAGCCGGTCATCATAGCATTTTCCGGCCTTTGCCCGGATATCCTTTCTCTCATAGGAGTCCGCGCGCCTCCATTCTATATCCTCATAGTTCCCGTCCACTTACGTTCCTCCCGCATGCAGGACGCCGGAGCCTTTGCCCGGCTCCGGCGCAAATACTGTTTCTCTTATATCCGGTCCTTTCGACTGCCGTCACAGTGAATAACCTTCATTTATTCCATGGAATTCTGAACACCCAAGAAGATCGGCACGCCGCTTTCTTCATCAACGATCGCATATACAAACGGGCGGTCCAGTGTGATGAAATACGGTTCCTCCGGCATGATCCCCATAGCCTCATCCATAACAACCACGGTTGCAGCAGCAGCCTTCGTTCCGTGACGGTCCACCTCGATCATGGTCTTATGGATCACGGTACCGATCTTCACCGGCTTGCTGTCATCCGCTACCATAGCCCCGAAATGTGCATCGTCCGTGTATGCCTCTTTAATTCCCAGCTGGTTCAGGACATCATTCATGGCAAGACCGTACTCGGTCTTAAACTCCGGCATATCCACATAGACTTCCCTGGAGTCATCCGCTGCAAGAAACGCCTCCGCAAAACTGGAGGGATCCTCCGCAAGTTTCTTCACATACTCTTCCGTGGACATGCCGTCCGGAGGAAGGATACCTACAAAGCTGTACTGAACGCCCTTGTAGGGTTTGATGAAACCGAGTCCGCCGGCCAGTTTGATGGCGCGGGCCTCAGTACTGTTCAGCATGGCAACCTTCGTCTCCGTACCGTCGGCATTTGTGAATCTGCCTTCTTCATTGATCTGATCATCCTCATACTGATTTTCCCATTCACCGTCAAATGCAAGCGCATTTACCAGTGCGATCCGGGCGTCCGGAGAAAGATTATTCAGGATCTGCGGGATCCGCTCCCTTGTATTCTCCTTCACCCACTGATTGATGGCATTCACGGTGCTCTGGTCAAAGGGAGCCGAGTAAAGCTCTGCCTTGTAATAATTGGATGCATCTCGGATATAGGTATCCCTCAGTTTAACGCGGCCGTTGTCGTTTACCCAGATTGAATTTGCCACATTCCAGCTGGCTTCCTTGCTCTCCTGCATCCGTTTTGCGAAGGTGGCCATCTCCTCATTCAGGGCGGCCGGGTCATCTCCTGCGCCCGGGAAAAGTACATTCATAAGTTCCTTCCGGGTTGCTGTGTCCGGATCGGAACCGGTCACGCACATACCCAGCGCCATCTGGATCGAGATCGGACTGATCAGATAGTTTGCATTCGGATCATTCCCCAGCTCCATGGTCTTCGAAAGCAGAACTTCCCCGCTTTTGGAAAGTGCCGCGCTGTGAGATCTCTGCATGGGGGTATCCGGGATCTCCAGCTTCTCAGCATTTGCCGAGAGATTTGTAACCCCCGCACCGTAACCGGGCTTTTCCGGTTCCACCACACTACCCCTGTTCGGATCCGCCGCGGAATTACCGGAGTTTGTGCTTCCGGCGGAATTCCCGCATCCTGTCAGCATCATTCCGAATGTGAGCATCATTGCTGCAATCTTTGCTGTTCTTCTCTTCATCGTCTTTCCCATCCTTTTTCTTTTATGATCCTCAAGCGGACTCTTTTCTTTCATGCATGTATGGGATACGTACGCCGATCCGTTTTTTATGGGAATTCATTTAAAAATGCTTTGATCCCTGTTATTTCCGTATCAAAGATGCTTCGCCGCCATCCACTCAAAGAGGTGGACCTCTTCCCTGTCAAACTCCTTCGTCACCTGATCCTGCAGCACCGGGATCCAGGACCAGTGCCCGAAATACTCATACGGCATCCCCTTTGATGTAAATCCCATTACCTGGGGAAGACGGCTGTAGACAAGGGCGGGCAGGGAGTGACCGTCATTTTCATCCTGCGGTGATGGCTCCGTCTTCGGGGAAGCACCGGCAGGCTCTGCATTTTCGCAGGTTTTCTTATAGGCTTTCAGTTTCTCGTACAGCGCGTCCGCATAGGCCGGTTTTCCGTCCTTATCCCGAAGCGGAACCGTCTGGTCCGTAGCCGCCGAGGTGATCCACATGGGTACCTTCGCCAGTTTCCGGATCCGGGCATCCGTCATCCAGGCCGCGTGATACGCGGGACAGATGGGATAGGCCGCGGCAAAACGTCCCGGCATGGCCAGGATCATCTGTATCGTCATGTAGCCGCCGTTGGAACAGCCGCCGATATAGATCCTGCTCCGGTCAATCTCCGGATGTGCCTGCAGATATTTTCCGATCAGACCTTTCAGCGCCGCCGTGTAGAAGGACACGCCGCCGGTCTTCTCCAGTTCGCTTTCATTCCAGTGCGAATGTCCGTCCGCATCCATCCACATGGTAGGACACTGGGGTGCCAGTACTGCCGCGCCGGTGTCAGGGAAATAACACTGCACCGTGACATCCGTCAGCGCCGTGACCCGGTTCCCGAGAAGCACCAGGGACGGATCCGTTCCGCCTTCGCCCAGTCCATGGAGCCAGATGATCAGGGGAAGGGTTCCCTTCCGTGTTGTCCGGACGCCCTTCCGGTTCCGGTACGATTCGGGAAGATAATCCCTGTACCGGATCGTGATACCATCCTTTGTGTATGGCTTTCTGTTAATGAACCTGTCCAGTACCGGACAGATCACCCTGGTACATTTTAATCCGGGAAGACTCAGATCCCGGTAGGTGTTTCTTTCTTTTTTTACATCATAAACAAAGCCCTGGGTCCACCCAATCTCCGGCCCGGAGACCGGAAATACGGTTACATAGCCTCCCTGGGGATTCTTCTGCCCGTTTCCATCCGAGCGGAACATGGCCCGGATTTCCCCCGGGAACCGGTAATTCTCGACCCATTTACGATCCTCTTCCATCGCGGTCCGGATAATCATGCATCTCAGCACCGGTCCGTAATCCTCCGGCTGCAGTACTGCCATAAAGGGCAGCGGCTTTCTTTTTTCCGCCATATTCCGGCTCCTTCCCCTGATCCTTTCAGAAAACTTCGCACATCAAAGGAGTATCTCCCCCGTCCTTTCCATTTTACTATTCACCCGAAATACAGTCAACCGGGAGCACCGGTACAGAAAAAAATAATGTTTACATAAATTGGTCATTGTGAATCCGTTCTGTTTATGATAGGATGAAATCTGTAGGGGTTCATTTTATATGAAGGAGGTTTTTGTTATGGAAAGTGCACGTAAGTACATCGCCGAATTTATCGGCACATTTATCCTTGTCACCCTGGGCTGCGGCACGGCCATGCTGGTGGGCTGTGATTCGAAATCCGGCGGCGGCTATATCCTCACCGCATTGGCCTTCGGTCTTGCGATCGTAGCCATGGCATACAGCCTGGGGAACATTTCCGGCGGACATGTCAATCCGGCGGTTTCGCTGGCGGTTCTGATGAACGGCGGCATGAGTGTTACCGACTTCTTCGGTTATCTTGTATCCCAGTGCCTCGGCGCGCTGGCAGGAAGCGGCCTTCTGGCCATGATCTTCGACATGGGCAAGATCACGGATCAGACCGGCGGTTACGGTTCCAACGGACTGGCAGGCGTTGGCGATAACGCCCCTGCGGGACTGATCGTTGAGATCGTTCTCACCTGCATTTTCGTACTGGCGATCCTCGGTGTAACTTCCTCGAAGCAGAGCCACGGCTCCTTCGGCGGACTGATCATCGGTCTCTCTCTGGTGGGCGTACACATCCTCGGCATCGGCCTCACAGGAACCTCCGTGAATCCGGCCCGCAGCCTCGGCCCCGCCATCGTGGCAGCCATCAGCGGCAACAGCGGTGCCATGAACTGCATCTGGGTCTTCATCGCAGGACCTTTCATCGGTGCGGCACTGGCAGCAGTGATCTACAAATTCCTCGAAGGCGGACTGGCCAAAGAGGATTAACCTTCCGGCTGTCCCGGAGATATTACCCGCCACATGAACGGCGGGGGGGATTCTCCCACTGAGATCAAAAAGCACATGCCTCCTTCGGGCATGTGTTTTTTTGATTTCGGAGATGCTCCGGAAATGTACCGAACGTACGGTATCGGCCGGGGCATAACACGCACTGCGTGTATCTTCTTTTTTGGGTAAAAATAAGCTAAAAAAATCGGTGACCGATTCGGAATAATATGATATAATAACCGTGTCTGTTGTGATGGGGGTCACAAGCAGCGAAAAACATAAATTAGAAAGAGGCAACAGATATGCAAATTCGAAATCTTCAGAATACGATCGCAGAGTGTATCGCGTATGCAGATGAGGTCAACAAAAACGGAAATGTTTTCTCTGATGAAGCACGTACACCACTCCGTGATCTGCTCCGCTACGACATGATCGTTTTCCTGGGGCACTTGTATGAACCGGGCAATCCGGAGACTGCAGATCAGATCCAATACATTGAAACCAACCTCCGCATGCGGACCGGTGAGCGTTTTGCCGAATTCGTTCGTGAGAAGTGCAGCGACCACGATTATCTGAAAGAACCTCCCAAGTCCCTCCAGTATTTTATCCGGGCTGACCTGGATCCGAATTCCGGCGTGGCAGAAGGAAATATCGCAAAGTCCAAGTTCATTGCGGACGCATTCCGTAAGCTGGGTGAAGGCTTCCTGAACTATGATAAGGTTCATGAGACCACCCGGAAGCTGCTGACCGATCATATCGAGGTTCTGAACAATGCACTGAAGGAAGCCGGTGTCAATGTCCCCACTTCCCGTGCCCAGGCCAAGATGCAGGAGATGGAGCGGACCGGCTCCAACCGAAGCAGCGAGCATTTCAACAACACAGCGGATGCGGATATCGGAAGAGTCAATTCCTTCGATGCAAAGTCCGGACGTTTCGTATCCAAGAATGCGGTCAACGTCTCCGGTTACAACATCATGAAGAAGCGTGCGGATGATATCTCCGAATTCGCGAACTTCCAGAAGCAGGAGCAGGACGGACCGGATCTCCATCGTGGTAAGAACCGTGTCGGCGGAAACCGCAGAGGCGCGGATGAATCCGAAGAGCTGGATAAGCCGCTGGATGAGCTGATCGCCGAGCTGCAGGCTCTCACAGGTCTTTCCTCCGTTAAAGATGACGTTATGCACCTTGTCAACATCATCAAGGTTCGTCGTCTTAGAGAGATGAAGGGTCTGAAGCGTATCGACATGTCCTTCCACCTGGTATTCACGGGGAACCCCGGTACCGGTAAGACCACCGT